>NZ_CP029463.1:2815612-3128458 GCF_003148385.1 Flavobacterium sediminis
CAATTTCACAAATTCCAGCTATTTCTTTTAAATAAGCGTTCATTTTTTGGTTCGATAGGATAGGTAGTAATTTATCTTCATTGATACATTGCGGATGATTTTCGTATTTATCGATTATCATTTGTGTAACCGGAAGGATTGGAATTTTAGAAGCACTTTCGGTTTTTTGTCTATGAGTGAATATCCATTGCTCTCCATCAATACCAAAGCTGATATGCGACTTTGTTAAGTTTTTGACATCTATGTAAGCTAAACCAGTAAAGCAGCTAAAAAGGAAGATATCGCGAACTAAGGATAGTCTTTCTGTTTTAAATTCTTTTTCAATTATAGCTTGAACTTCTTCTTCGGATAAATAAACTCGTTCCACTTCTTTTACTTTTGATTTATAGTTAGCAAATGGGTTTTTATCGAGCCAATCATTAGCCAAACATATCTTGATAATCTTATTGAAGTTCTTGATGTATTTAACCGCCGTGTTATTAGCACAGTTTCTAACACTTCTTAGCCAAAACTCGTAATCGGAGATAAAAGCATGATCAATCTTTGTAATATCGATATCTGAAATATTGTATTTCCATTGCATAAATTCAATGGTATGCTTGAGTGATGTCGTATAACGCTCTAATGTACCCGAAGCATATTCTTTACCAACTAATTCTTTTATTTTGTTGTTGTGGTCTTGGAAGATAGGAACGAGCATTCTTTGACGTTCTTCAGTACCAAGTAACTTATTTTTGAAATTTTCTATAGATAGGGTCTCGTTTCGATGAAGCAGTTCCATTTGTGCATCTAATACTTTTGATTTCATTAAATCAAGGTAACTATTGATTGAACGAGCTTCATCTGTTGTACCTTTCATTTTAGCTAATTCGCTTGACCATTTTGATTTTTCTACAAACTTTTTGGTACTGAATTCAAGTCGCTTCCCGTCAACTGTTAGTCTTACATAAATTGGAAGTAGTCCATTTGCATTGGCTTTTGTGCTTTTGGCATAAAAGTGAAGTGTGATTTTTGTTTTCATTGTGGTGACCAATTAATTATTACTCAATTTAAATTCCTAATTGAAATCAAACAAGATGTTTACTGACTGAACAAGCTATTGAACCAGTCGTTGAACCCAATGTTTGTAGGTGTTGAGGTAATTTAGCGAGACCCTAATTTTTGAATTTTCTAGGGTCTCGATTTTATCTCGATTTAAATAAGATTGAATGAATAATTTGGAATGTCTGCAAAAGAAAAAACCCTGTAAATCATAAGATTTACAGGGTTTTGCTACCGTTTAGGATTTTTTCAGCGGAGAAAGAGGGATTCGAACCCCGGACCTGTTACAGTCAACAGTTTTCAAGACTGCCGCATTCGACCACTCTGCCATTTCTCCAGTAAGTCGCTATCATTTCGTGATTGCGAGTGCAAATATAGGAAGCTTTTTTTAGTTTCAAAATGTTTTTCGATAAAAAAACTAACTTTTTTTTAATCTTTTTTTTAAATGTTTGATAATCAGTTTTTACGATTTTTAAATAAAAAAACAAATTAGTAAAACGGAGTATTCTAATCGGTATTTCTGTACCTTTGTAGCTCTTCGTAACAGATTATGCATTTCGAATTTTCTTACCTGATCTTAATTCCCATTGGTTTTCTTGCCGGCTTTTTGAATACAATTGCCGGAGGAGGGACTTTATTGACACTACCGGCATTAATTTTTTTAGGACTTCCGGCTTCTGTTGCAAACGGAACGAACAGAATCGCTATTCTAGCGCAAACTACTGCCGCTGTAAGAGGATTTAAAAGTAAAGGAGTTTCAATGTATCCTTTTAGTTTGTATCTCGGTATTTCTGCTTTTTTGGGTGCATTTATCGGGGCTAAACTGGCTTCTGACATCAGTGGAGTCGTATTCAATAAAATTTTAGCCGTGGTGATGATCATGGTTTTATTGACCACAATCTTCAATCCGGTTAAATACAATAAGGATTATGTGGCTAAAGTGACAGGAAAGCCGCTATGGGTAACAACGGTCATTTTCTTCTTTTTAGGGATCTACGGCGGCTTTATTAATGCCGGTATAGGTTTTTTAATGCTGGTGATCTTACCTTACATTAACGGGTTAACTCTTTTACAGGCCAATGTTACGAAAGTTTTTGTGGTGGCTTTGTATACAGTAAGTGCAGTTATTGTTTTTGCGCTGGAGCATAAAATAAATTATGGTATAGCCGGAATTTTAGCGATAGGAAATACTTCCGGAGCATGGGTGGGGAGTCGTTGGTCCGTAAAAAAAGACGATAGAGTTATCAAAATTTTCTTAGTGATAACTGTATCGTCTTTAGCTATAAAACTTTGGTTCTTTTAACCTTTTTAGTAATTTACATATTCTGTGATTTCTAATCCGTAACCGATCATTCCCACTCGTTTCTGGTGTTCTTCGGTGTTACTTAGAAAACGAAGTTTGGAAATGTCTAAGTCGTGAAGGATCTGAGCGCCGATCCCGAAATCTTTAGCATCCATTTTAACCTGAGGAGCTTTCATTATTCCTTTTTCCTGTAATTCTTTTAGTTCTGCTAAACGCGGAAGAAGATTACCGGATTGTAATTCCTGATTGATAAAGATAATAGCTCCTTTTCCCTCAGCATTGATCTTATTGAACATATCGTCCAGTTTCTTATCGGCATCGTTTGTCAATGTGCCTAAGATGTCGTTATTGACCTGTGTGGAATTGATACGCGTCAGAACTTCTTCACCTTTGGTCCAGTTGCCTTTTGTTAAAGCAAGGTGTACCTGTTTGTTAGTGGTTTGAAGATAGGCTCTTAAGCGGAATGTTCCGAAGCGGGTTTCGATTTCAAAGTCTTCTTTCTTCTGGATTAAACTATCGTGTTGCATGCGGTAAGCAACAAGAGCTTCAATAGAAACTAATTTAAGATCAAATTTTTTAGCTACTTCTACTAATTGAGGCAAGCGAGCCATAGTTCCGTCTTCATTTAAAATTTCGACCAAGATACCGGCTGGTTTCAGACCGGCCAATCGGGCAAAATCAACAGCGGCTTCAGTATGTCCGGTTCGTCTTAAAACCCCACCTTGTTTGGCGATCAAAGGGAAAATATGTCCGGGACGACCCAAATCTTCAGATTTTGTATCTTCTTCAATTAATGATTTTATGGTTTTGGCTCTGTCATGAACTGAAATCCCTGTTGTACAGCCATTACCGATCAAATCAACAGAAACGGTAAATGCTGTTTGGTGCAATACGGTATTGTTGGTAACCATCGGGTGTAAATCCAGTTCTTTACAACGACTTTCTGTAAGTGGAGCACAAATTAATCCACGTCCATGAGTGGCCATAAAGTTGATCATTTCAGGAGAGACCATTTCTGCTGCTGCAATAAAATCTCCTTCATTTTCACGGTCTTCATCATCTACTACAATAATGACTTTTCCTTGGCGAATATCTTCGATCGCTTCTTCAATAGTGTTGAGTTGTATGTTGTGTGACATCATGTTTAGTTGTTATTTTCTTTATTTTTATTGTTGTTGAATAATCGTTTAAAAGGCTTCGTTAACCAATCAAAATTAATGCTTCCCATAAGCCCGATATCGTTGGTCGCCCTGTAAGTTAATACGATGGCAAGAGGGGTTAACAAGATAGAAGCCATCCACACTCCTAAAAAGGTAGGAATAGAGTCTTCCTGAGCTAATTTTCTTCCGAAAGTATTAGTGAAGTGAAAAGCAATAAAGATCACTATGGCAAATACTATAGGTAACCCGATTCCTCCCTTTCTGATAATAGCCCCCAAAGGAGCTCCGATAAAGAACATTAGCAGACAAGAATAGGCGATCATGAATTTTTCATGGATCACGATCCAATGGCTGTTAATCTGTTTCTTTTTGTTTTCCAGATCGGTTTTGCTGTTATGAATGCTGAATTCTGTACTGGTAACATTGTTCTTTGCAGCTTCCAGAATTCGTTTTTGATCTTTTTCGTCGTAGAGGCTTAATAGATCCTCTATTTTTTTTGTTTTATCTACTATAGTGGTGTCTTTGTTTGCAGGCAACAGATTCAGTTTTTTAGTGAAGATCACTTCCTGACGTTGCGCCATATTGTCTGCCATTGAGATAATGTCTTTGTCATAGTTGCGTTGCAAAGAATCTACGGTGTAGCTTAACTCTCTCAGGTTTAACATCTTTTCCGATGTAACGTCGTCGTCATTATTGTCAGCAGTGTTTAGTTTTGTGAGGTCAATATTGATGGTATATTTTTTAAAACTACTTTTTGCAAAGGGGTATTTTTTTCGGTCTTTGTATTCTTTCGGAATAATGTTCTCATAATAGTCACCGTTAAAAAGCTGTAATTGTAAATAATTAGACCCTTCCTGACTTTGTAGGAGTCCGCTTTTAGCTTTAATTACAGTATTGGCACCCAATCCGTGTTTAGTGTTTTTAACGTGCATGATAACGTCTTCCAATACTTCACCGTTGTTACCTGATTTTTTTTCAACTTTAATATTAATGTTACCGATGCTGTTGAATTGCCCTTCACCGATAGCCATAGCAGGACTTTGCTGAACGATGTCTTTTCGCAGGTTGATAAAGCGGTATTGAGCTTCCGGTATAACATTGTTGGCAAAAACAAAGGAAACCAGGCTCAGTATAAAGATACTGACCGTTAACATACGCATAGAACGCTGTAGTGAGATACCGGATGATTTCATGGCGGCAAACTCATAGTTCTCGGCAAAACTACCGAAGGTCATGATTGAAGCCAGTAAAACAGATAGCGGAAGAACTAAAGGAACGATCGTAGGCGCATAGAAGGATAAGAACTTTAAAACAGTAAAGGTATCCAGGTCTTTACCGGCTAATTCAGAGATGAATAGCCAGATTCCTTGTAATACGAATATAAAAAACAAGATTACAAACACAGAAGCGAATGTAATCATGAAGGATTTGATAATATATTTGTCTAATATTTTCACCGAAAAAAATTAATCCAATCTGTTAATATAGTAATTAGGGTATTTCGATTCGGTAAAGGTAAAATGATTTTTTGACAAAGGTTGATTTGTTTTAAAAGAATTAACAGTTAAGGTTGTTCGGGTACCGTTTTTACCGATTTCGATCAGGTTGTAAATATTTTTAGTCTGAATATCGATCCCGATTAAGATCTCTTTACGTTGATCTTTTGAACTGATCGGTGTTAATTTCACATATTGGATTTTTCTTCCTTTGATATCCTGTAAAATATCCCATGCATATTTGTATCCCGAATTGAAGAAAGTCAGCATTTTGTTAGGAGTGATCGCATCTTTGTCTGTTTCGTCATATTTAGAGATTGTGATCTCTTCATCTTCAGGAACAATGGTGTACACTTTTTTGCCATCAAAAATCTTGGTTACTCCCATAAAGTTTAAGGTGTATAGATTTCCTTTTAAAACTACATTCCCTTTGCTTTCCTGATTGATATTCTCTTTAGGATTGCTTAAAGCGTATTTGAAATCAATAGTAATGTTTTCGTATGTTTTGATTTTAGCAGAAACTTCATCCAATAAGGCTTTAGCCTTTTGTGCGTTTTGCGCTTGTAAAGTTGTAATACTCAATAAAAAAAGTAATGCTACTTTTAAAAATTTAGTCATTTTAATTATGGTTTTGTTCATTGTTTAAAAATTCGTCTAAGGCTACTAAATCCGGAACCAGTACAGAACGGGCTTTACTACCTTCAAAAGGTCCTACAATTCCAGCCGCTTCTAACTGATCGATGATTCTTCCGGCTCTGTTATAGCCTAATTTTAATTTTCTCTGGATCAAAGAAGCACTTCCTTGTTGTGCTGTTACAATCACTTCGGCTGCTTCTCTGAATAAAGAGTCACGTTCGGAAATATCTATATCAAGACTTGTGCCACTTTCTTCTCCAACGTATTCCGGCAGAAGATAAGCATCAGGATAAGCTTTTTGATTACCGATAAAATCACATATTTTTTCAACTTCAGGAGTGTCTACAAAAGCACATTGTACCCTTGTAAGGTCATTTCCCTGAGTATATAATAAATCTCCGCGACCGATCAATTGATCTGCACCCTGATTGTCTAAGATTGTTCTGGAATCTATCTTTGAAGTTACCCGGAAAGCAATACGAGCCGGGAAATTAGCTTTAATGATACCTGTTATCACATTAACGGAAGGTCTTTGTGTAGCAATGATTAAGTGAATACCGATGGCTCTGGCTAATTGTGCCAAACGGGCAATAGGGGTTTCCACTTCTTTTCCTGCCGTCATGATCAGATCAGCAAACTCATCAACAACGAGTACAATATAAGGTAGAAAACGGTGTCCGTTTTCAGGATTCAATTTGCGTAATTTGAATTTTTCATTGTATTCTTTAATGTTACGAACCATAGCATCTTTTAAGAGATTGTAACGGTTGTCCATTTCAATACACAATGAATTTAAAGTGTTAATTACTTTGGTGTTATCGGTAATAATAGCTTCTTCCGTATCCGGTAGTTTTGCCAAGTAGTGTCGTTCAATTTTATTAAAAAGTGTTAGTTCCACTTTTTTAGGATCGACCAAAACAAATTTAACCTCTGCCGGATGTTTTTTGTACAATAAAGAGGTTAGAATAGCATTTAAACCTACTGATTTACCCTGACCTGTTGCTCCTGCCATCAGTAAGTGCGGCATTTTAGCCAGATCAACGACAAAGGTTTCATTGGAAATGTTTTTTCCTAAAGCAATCGGTAATTCCATTTCGGCTTGCTGGAATTTCGGTGAAGCAATAACCGATTTCATGGCAACCATTGTCGGTTTGTTGTTCGGAACTTCAATACCGATAGTTCCTTTACCCGGAATAGGAGCAATGATACGGATTCCTAATGCGGATAATGATAAAGCAATATCGTCTTCCAGATTCTTAATTTTTGAGATACGGATTCCGGCTTCCGGCACAATCTCATAAAGCGTTACTGTAGGTCCTACTGTAGCTTTGATCTGAGAGATTCCGATATTGTAGTTACGTAGCGTTTCAACGATTCGGTTTTTGTTTTCTTCCAGCTCGTTTTGATCTATAGTAATTCCTCCTGTTGAATACTCTTTCAGCAGATCGATAGGAGGCAGCTGGTAGTTCGAAAGTTCTAAAGTAGGATCAAATTCTCCGAAATCTTGAACTAATTTAGCCGCTAAATTTTCGGTAACAGATTCTTCTTCTTCGTATTTTTCAATAACAAAGTCGCTTTCAGTAGTGTTCTCTTCTTCTTTTGAAGACTCCGGTGTTTGTATATTCAACGATTGACTATTGTTCTCTGTATTAGGTTTTGCATTCAGACTTAATTCAGAAGCATTAGATATAGTTGGTTTTAATTCTTCCTTATTGATCTCAAAAGAAGAAGTCGGTTTTAGTTCAATTTTAGAAAGTTCTTCTTCGTCTTCACGGAGTACAAAATCGTCTTCATTTTTACCGTTTTCTACAGGAATGGAAGTGTCTTCAACGGAGTATTCATTCTCAAAGGTAGAAGTTGGACTTGCCTCTGAAGCTGCAAGTTCAGCCTCTTCCTGTAATACTTTAGCCGGTTTTTCAAAAAAGTTCTTTACATTTTCAACGGAGATTTTGATTCGGAAAACGAGAAAGATCACCACGCCAAATACAAGGCTTAATAATGTACCCACCTTACCGATGTAATCCTGAATGAATAAATTCATCTCAAAACCAACCACTCCGGAAAGTTGGGGAAGGAGATCCCAAAAGAAACCGAAAAGTATTGATAATACAATTATCAGGTAGAGATCCCAAAAAAATATCTTCTTAAGTTTAGTAACGGAAAGGTCTAAAATAAGGTATACGCCTGTTAAAGATAACATTCGGACAAAAATGAATGAAGCAACCCCGAAACCTTTGTACAGGAAAAAATCGGATAGAAAGGCACCGAATTTTCCTAACCAGTTATTGACTTTAACCGCTCTGTTCAGGACATCATTAACCTGACTTTGATCGTAGTTTCCGGTAACAAAATAAGAAACGAAAGATAGCAGTAATGCTACAGCCAATAAAATGAGCAACACACCTATAGCAAATTTTTGCTGCTTAGTAGGTTGCCAAGATATTTTTTCTTTTAGAGGTACGGAGTTTTTTTTGTTTTGCTTTTCTTTTTTTGCCATTTTAGACTTAACTCTATTTTACAAAAATAGAGAATTTATGCTAAATACGGAATATAAATTATAGCAGCAACAGCAATTGCAGTTAAAGCAGCAAAGAACACTGCCCCGGCAGCAATATCTTTTATAAAACCGATACGTTCATGAAATTCAGGATGTACAAAATCAGCGATTTTTTCAACAGCGGTATTTAAACCTTCAATTCCCAGAACTAAACCGATTGCTAAAGTTTGGATCAGCCATTCTGATTTACTGATCCCGAAATAAAAACCGGCAAGAGTAACTAATAGGGCTACGGAAGATTGTACCATTACACTATGTTCAGTAGTTATTAGTTTGAATGCACCTTTTACGGCAAAGGTGATGCTCTTAAGTCTTCCGGTGAAGAACGTTTCGTCTTTTTTAAATTCCATATTATAATACTGCTAAGGCTGATTCATAATCCGGTTCATTGGCAATTTCAACAACTTGTTCGGTATATTTTACGATGCCGTTTTCATCAACTACAATAATTGCCCGGGAATTTAATCCGGCTAAAGGACCGTCAATCATTTCCAAGCCGTTTGTTTTGCCGAAAGAACCGTCTTTAAAATCCGAAAGAGTTATCACGTTATCTAAGCCTTCGGCACCACAAAAACGTTTTTGAGCAAAAGGTAAATCTCGTGAAATGCACAATACTTTTGTGTTAGAAAGGTTTCCGGCTTTGGTATTAAATTGTCTTACAGATGTAGCACAGGTTCCTGTATCGATACTCGGAAAGATATTCAGAACCAGTTTACTTCCGTTAAAATCTGAAAGAGAAGTAGTGGATAAATCATTCTTGACTAAGGAGAAATCGGCTAATTTAGAACCTACTTCAGGTAAAGTACCGTTAGTAGTTATGGGATTTCCTTTTAGTGTAATTGTTGCCATCTGTAAAAATATTAGTGGGCAAAATTACTAAATTAAGAAATATTTGTTTCCTTAAGATTAAATTAATTTTTCTGGATTCTCTTTTTCAGAATTTAGAGCAATCGCTTATTTGTATTCTATTTTGTTGTTTCGAGCCAGTTTTTGAAATCGTAGAAATTCTGAGGAGCTACTCCGTGTCCTACAGGATATTCCTTGTAGGTTACAGCTAGTCCCAATTTTTCCAGAAAAGGTTTGGCTTTTCTGCCCCAGACAACAGGGATTACCTGGTCAACTGTTCCGTGAGAAATAAAAAATTGTAAATGTTTGTTATTAAAAGTCGTGTAGTTATCAGATAATATGTTTTCGTTCATATAACCGCTCAAGGCAACTACCCGGGCGATCTTTTCGGGATAGGACAGGGCAGTAGCATAGCTTAAAATGGCACCTTGACTGAAGCCGATAAGTGTTATGCTTTGAGTATCTAAAGGGTATTCATTTACAATTTGGTCGATGAATTCGGCAATCAGGTCTTTGGATTGACGCGCTTGTTCGTCATCGGAGAATTTATTTTCATCGGCATCAAAATGTATGGCATACCACGCATGACCGAATGGTTGTAGATCGTAAGGCGCTCTTACAGAAAAGATATAGTAATCCTCCGGTAATTCACCGGCAAAGGAGAACAGGTCTTCTTCATTGCTGCCATAGCCGTGTAATAAAATTAATGCCGGGTTTTTATCTTTCTTTTCTTTAGGTTCGCGTAGTAGATAGTGTAGATTCATTAATTATGACTTTTATCGCAAAAGTAATTAAAAAAGCAAAATGAAAAAAAGTCCAGACTATTAACGAAGGTATTTTGCACCAAATCTCGTTGTGTTAATAGAATGGACTATAATAGGAAGTTTTATGATAGGGGGGGGGTTAGCTAAATAAGCTATTCCAAAAAGATTTTTTTTCTGTAGCCTTCTTCTCTTCTTTTTTGTCAGAAGATTTTAATATTGAAGTTAAAAATTCATCATAAGTTTGTTTTTGCTCGTCTAAAAAACCTGCGAAATAAGCCATTGAAGCATCTAATCCTTTAGTATCTTCAATGTTCTTAATTTTTTTATAGACACCTTCTATTTTGCTTATCACTTCGGGAGTAACAGCCTTTCTTCTGGCCATGTATCCGTTAATGTCGCCTTCGGTATCTTTGAAAAAATCATACTGGGTAATGATCCAATAATATTTTCCGTCTTTTGCTTTGTTCTTAATAATGGCATGAAAGTCTTTGCCTTGTTTAAGATTTTCCCAAAGCATTCTGAAAATAGCTTTTGGCATATCAGGATGTCTGATAATATTATGAGGCTGTCCCAGAAGTTCACTTTCTTCATAGCCACTAACATTAACGAATGCTGAATTTACATAGTTGATAATTCCTATTCTATTGGTTTTACTTACGAGTTCTAAGGTTTTGTCCCAGTTTACTTCGATATTTACAGGTTCAACATTTGTTCTCATATTGTTTCTGTTTTTTTTGTTTTTTACTTAATCTGCATTCCGTGCAAGACGAAATCCGAAAAAATCATTTTCTATAAAGGGTTTGGCTGCCCAACGATTTGCTACTCTTAAAGAATAGGTTCTGCTATCCCAGGAGCCTCCGCGTAAACATCTTTCAGTTCCGTTTTCCGGACCACTGGGGTTGTTTTTCGTTTCTGTTAAGTAGAAATCCCTGTTGTACCAATCCCAACACCATTCCCAAGCGTTTCCGGACATGTCGTAAAGACCTAATTCATTCGGGAGTTTTGTCCCTACAACGTTAGGTGATTTGGCATTTTTGTTATACCATGCGACTTTGTCAAGAGTGTTGCTTCCTGAGAATTTGTAACCTTTTGATAACTTTCCTCCTTTAGCCGCGTATTCCCATTCTGCTTCTGTGGGAAGTCTGTAGCCATTAGCTTTGAGATCTCTGACCCAAACAGTGCCGACTCTCTTGTAAACTGGTTTAAACTTATGTTTTTTACTAAGCCAGTTGCAATACTTGATAGCGTCAGTCCAACTAATGTTGGTTATGGGATGATGATTAAGAGGATTCCAGTTTCTGAAGTTTGGCATTTTGATTTTATTCGCCAAAGCGTAGATTTTCCATTCGGCTAATGTGACTTCATATTTACCGATGTAAAACGAATTTAATTCTACATCGTGATCTAATTGTTCGTCACCTTCAATGGAACTGTTTTTTTTGGTTCCCATTCTGAATTCTCCACCTTCCACAAGAATTAAATCAGGTATAGATTGAGAAAAAGAATTGGTAGATATAAGTAAAGAACAGATAGCAGTAAGAATTATCTTCATTAGATTAATGGGTTAATTAGCTAGTTTTAAAGTGTAATTTTATAGGTTGTCTTTCAATGTTTTCTTGTATTTGTTTAACAAGGCCATTGTCATACCTAAGTTTGCTTTTGTGCTATCTACAGCTAAGTAAACAAAATAAGCGCCGTCTTCAGCAAGGTCAATAATGTGGATTTGGTTGTTTAGGTTTACCAGAATGTTTTCTAATTTGCTGTCCAGGCCTAATGCTTTAATAGCAGTCATTTTTGCTTTTGCTACTTCTAAGTTGTAAACAGAAGCAATTGCGGGATCAAAAGAAGGAACGGCACTATCAGAACCGTATAATACGCCTGTTTTAACGTCTGCTACAGCTGTTGCAATGTACCCTGGCGTGTTTGTTTTCACTTCTTCGATGAAAGTTTTGATAAAATCTGACATAATACTTAATTTAAATTAATATTTAGGTTAATATTTTTTTAGTGTTTAATAGCTTTTTAAAATATTTAAATTATAAGTTTGATTCTTAAAACAGTATTTTGGAAATTTTAATGCTTTTGTATAATTTTCATTTTTTAATTTTTCCTTAATTTGTTGACTTTTCACAAAAAGCATTTGCACATTAGCTAAATTTGCTTTATATGAATTTTGGACAAATATATAAACAAGTGGTTAATTATCAATAATAATTATAAAAAAATGAATAAAAAATATTTACAATGATTTTACCTAAAGAAAATGCAAGAATTCGCAAAGTGATAGAACATTTCTGTAACGGAAATGAGCTACAATTTAGTAGAGAAATAGGAATAAGTCAGCCGAGGATTAACAGATTATTTACAAAAGACCCTAGAAACGGAAGGTATCCTGTGGTAACATTTAATATAGTTAAATCCATTCTTGAGAGATTTAAAGATGTTTCGTCAGACTGGTTGGTAACCGGTCAGGGAGAAATGTTGCGAAAGCAAAATGAAAAAGAGTATGAGCCGAGTTTATATCTCCCTTTGTTAAATTATCAACATTTTTATAAAAATGGAAATGAAAATGATTTAGTATCAGGAGATTATATAATAAGTAAGCTTAAAAGTTTCGGAGTTGAATTTTTAGTCGAAAATAAAAAATCAATTTATGGGTGTAAAGAAGTTTCTGTGAATACTTTTATAATCTATGGTAGGCAATATGTTTTATATACGGATCAAGGGATACTGATAAAAAGATTATATGCTGTAGAAGGCGAAGACGAAAAGTTAAAATGTGTCGGTGAATATGACGAAACAGCTTTTAAGATCGATAAAAAATTAATAAAAAAACTTGCCATTATTATTGGCAAGTTAGAATATTATTAAGATAAATGAAATTATAAATTTTTAAAAAACTTTTGATAGAAATCTCCCACGATAGGAACTATTCTTTTTTCATTGTTCAGACACCCTAAGAAGCCATAGATCCAAAGAATGAAAATAAATAACCAAAAGGCAGAGGAAACCATCCAACTGTTAAAGTAACCGATAGGATAGCCTAATAAAAAGAAAGTTAAAAAAATACCTAAAGCCTGTCGGATATGAAAACTGGCAAAATTGCTTTTGTTTTCGTCCTGATTCATGAAAATAGCAATTACACTACCGATAATGGTAATATAACTTATAATCGCCGTGTTTTTCCCTTTTTCAATATCGTTCATAATGTGTTGTATTTTTTAGTTTTTAGTATAGAAGTTAAATAGAGAAGTTGATTTCTGGTTTTCCGTTGTTGTAAATTCCTATACTTCTTCCTTTCATTTTTTGACCTAAAAAAGCAGAGTTCTTAGACTTTGAAAGGATATTTTCTTTTTCGAAGTTCCAGTTTTCTACCGTAGTAAACAAACTGATCTCAGCTTTATTATCAGTATTGATGGTATGCTGAGACAAACCAAACACTTTTTTACCAGCTGTTAGTTTAGAAATCACGACTTCTAACGGTAAGATACTTAATAGAGCCCCGAAAGCACTTTCTAAGCCAATGGTTCCGTCTTTAGCCAGATCAAATTCTAATTTTTTATGTTCAATGTCTAAAGGATTGTGGTCTGAGGTAATGCAATCTATTGTTCCGTCTAAAACGGCTTCTATAAGTACTTTTCGGGTAGCTTCGTCACGTAGCGGAGGTAAAACTTTATAACGAGAGTCAAAATTATCCAGAACCATGTCGTTATGGATAAGGTTGTGAACGGCTACACTACAACTTATATTTAATCCTTTAGCTTTTGCTTCTTTAATAAGCTGAACGGATTCTTGCGTGGAAATAGTCGGAATATGCATTTTACCGCCTGTATATTCCAACAGATATAAATTGCGGGCTACATGCAAGGCTTCTGCTAAAGCAGGAATACCTTTTAATCCCAGTTTGGTTGAAGTGACCCCTTCGTGAACAATACCTTTTCCTTTAACGGAGTTGTCCTGACAAAAGCTGATAACCAAACTATCAAAATCCTGAACATATTGCAAAGCGATTTTTTGAACATTAGCATTTTGAATTGCTTTTTGATAATCTCCGAAAGCAATAGCACCTGCATTTTTCATATCGTAAAGTTCAGCTAAGTCTGTTCCTTCACTGTTGATCGTTAAAGAGCCTATCGGATAAAGCGATGTTGCTTGATCCTGAGCTTTGTCTAAGACGAACTTCACTAAGGCCTGGTTGTCAATAACAGGATGGCTGTTAGGTTGTAAAGCAACACCGGTAAAACCACTTAAAGCAGCTGTTTTTAAACCGTTAGCAATGGTTTCTCGATCTTCATAACCCGGTTCTCCGAAAGAAACAGAAGTGTCAAACCAACCTTGTGATGCGTGCAGGTCAGGAATATTGATCTCAGTAGTATCGTTATCTTTGGATAAGTTATTGCCGATCTCAATGAATTTACCATCTTGAATTTTAAGATCGACCTTTTGATTGTGAAAAGGGCTTTCAGGATCAATAATGGTGACATTTTTTATTAAAACCGTTGTCATTTTACAAATTTTTGGATTAGTAGTTCAATAAATAAAAGAAGTAGTGTTGTTATAATAAACCATTTCCATAAACCGGTATCGTTTCTTTCGGAGTCCAACTCGTTAAGTGCAGTTGATACGGAGTTTATTTTGGTAAAGGTATCAAAAAATGAAGAATTGATCTTTTGCAGATCGCTTTCTGTTCTGGGATAGTTAAAACTTACATTGGCTAATGTATCCTGTCCGTGTACAATGGAATAATTCCTTGCTTGTTCGGGATAATCACCAAAGCTGATCTTTACTTTAGTATTCAGAACTTGTTGTAAAGGGATAAAGCTGTAAGATTCGTTCTGTACCGATAAAACCTGATCTTTTCCTATACCGGTCTCAATGAACAATTGTTCGTTTTGTCCGATGGTATAGTGCGTTTGAGCTGTTCCTGAATTGTATTGTGCCATGTTGTAAAAAGTAGGTACAATTAAAGGGGAGTTTTGGAAATTAGACAGCTTTTTGTTTATAGGCGCTGAAAAGATAAAGGCATTTCCTTTTTTATTTGTAATCCAACTTAAAAAAGGGATTGGTCTTCAAAGGATAAAATGGAAGAAATAGTACCCGAAACTGGAAAATACGTCTGAACATTAGGATACTGAAAATTATGGATCTTTTTTTCGAAGACATTTTTATACAAAGGATGTTCAAAATGAATTTCTGTGATCAGTTTTTCATTTTGTTGTAATTCGTTAACTCTCAGGTTTCCTAATTGGCTTAGCAATGTATTCAGGTTCTGGACGTTACTGTTTTCGCTCGGAATGATGATTAGATTGCCACCTTTTTCATAAAAAGCAAGTAAAGTATTGCTTAAGGAAGGGGTAATGTTTTCCGGTTCGTTTATGATGATCGTATGCTGCTGCTCAATACTACTGAAATCCAGTTGGTCGAGAGTCGTTTCGGTTAGTTGGAATTCGTCCGGAGTAATGATCTTGCGGATGAAATTATTTTTTTCAGGTGTACCAATAACTAAAACATTTAATTTTTTAGGTTTGCTCAGACTGAAGTAAAAGGTATTGTCATACGGCAGGCTGTTGTCTTCAAGAATAGCTTTTCCTTTGAAATCTTTTTTCGGTACGTTTATTTTAAGAACCTTTTCGTTTTTGTCATCTTCAAAAGAAATTGTAGATTTTGCAACGCTTTCACCTGAATCACTAACAATAGAGAAGAGGATATTATCGGTTACGTTTCCGTTTTTGGAAAGAGAAACGGATATCTCGTAGAAAGAATCCGTAATAGCAGAGATAGAAATGTTGTCAATACTGCAATTAGCACTATTCTCAGCTTTCGGAAAAATTCCGTAAAGGGTTCCTTTTTGCACTAAATCAGTTGTTTTTTCAGACGATACATCTACGCCATCAGTTATAAAAATATAATCCTTAGTAGTATTCGGTTTTTTATTTTCAACTTGCGACAACAAATAATCCGGTTGAAAAGAGTATGACGTGTATTGTAAGTTCTGTAATTCTTTCAGAATGCTTTTAGGGGTAATATCCCAAAAACTTTTTGACGGACTTACTATGGAAACCGTTTGGTTCTCCGGAATGTTTTCTAAAATATCCTGAATGCTTTTTTTCAGGAGTTCGCCCTCAGAACCTTTCGCCTGCATGGAAAATGAGTTGTCGACCAGTAAGATCAATTCGTTATTTTGAGCCTTTGAGTCCTTAGCCGGTAGAAATGGTTGGGCAAAGGCAAAGATCAAGGCCGCAAGCAATAATAGGCGAGTGGCAAGCAATAGCCATTTTTTGATCGAACTGCTTTTTCGGGTCTGTAATTGCAGTTCTTTTAAAAGCTTAACATTGGTGAAGTATTCTTTTTTGAACTTTCTAAGTTGAAATAAATGCACTAAAATTGGTATAACCAAAAGAAAAAGGAAATATAGAATTTCAGGATGTTTGAATTGCATTTACTTAGTTTTTCACTAAAAGATATAATTGCCAAAAATACGAAAAGAAATGAAACAGATGTTTACTACAGTGCATAAAAATTCTAAAAAACACTATGGTTCGTTTCTGTTTTTTTCTTCTTCATTATTTTGAATGCAATCAAAAAGAACAAACTTAACGGAAAAATGAAGATGCTGTAAATTGTAAAGAAATGAAGCATGAACCCTGTAAAGGTCAGAAACAACAGAAAGTATATAATGTACAGAAAACCAAGCTTTAGTCTTCCTTTAGCATATCCGTCAAAGAACAGGATTAATACAGGAATAACACTAATACTGAATAAGAGCATTTATTCGGGATTGTTTTTCTTTTTACCGTTTTTAAATTTAATGTTTTGTAGTATGGGCTTATTTTTTGGAGCAACACTTTTCTTAATTGCTTTTTTAGGTTGCGGTTTTTGTAGCGGTTTTTGTTTATTCTGATTTACTTCAGTTAATACTTCCATCGGGTTCTTTGGCTCTTCTTTGGTTCCACGTAGATAAATGACTAAACCATTTAGAAAGTTTCGCAATACCTGATCTCCGCAATCCATGTATTTAGGGTGTTTTTCATCTCTGAAAAAATTGCCTAATTCTCCTTTTGACATTCTAAAATCAACTAATTTTAAAATTTCTACAATTTGATCATCTCGTAGTTGTAGTGCTACTCTTAGTTTTTTTAAAACGTCATTATTATTCATTCTGTTTCTTTTAGGAAAGGCTTTTCTGCCAATGGATTTTTGGCAAAGGTAAGTATATTTTTAAATGAAAGATAAAAAAACAACTGTTGAACGTCTTAAAGAAGAGTGTTGTTATGGTTATAGAGTGAAAATGTTCTCTAAGTAAAAGTTCAACAGTTGTATGGAATAATTGGCAGTTAGTTTCCGATTACATACCAATTAGTTCCATTGCTTTGAATCATGTAGCGTTCTCCGGCCGCTAATGCTGTGATAGTACTGTTTGTAGCATCGTCAAAAAGACTTCCGCTTAAACAGCTTATCGTTTTAGAGCTTATGCCGGGAATACCTATTAAGACCAATATTTTTCCGTTAACGGTTGCCGGATCCGGCAAAACAATAGAAGAAACGGAATTGCTGATTCGTAATGTATAGTCATTTGCCGTAACGTTATAGGTACCGGAACTGACAGTGCTGATACTCTGAATAGAGCTGACACTGCTTGGATTGGACCAACTCACATTGCCACTGCCATCAGTAACCATGATTTGTCCGTCAGTACCTCTTGATAACGGTAAAATATAATTGTTAGTACTGGTTGTTCCAATGGAAACTCTTCCTAAGAAATAACCTGCATAACCAGTTGATTTTAAAGCGGCTGAGTAAACTCCGTAGTGTATACCACCGGCACTACTGTCTACATAATTGTAAGTCCCGTATTTATCACCTGAACCCGAACCGGAAATCATATTCTGAACACCGTATTTAGTGTTGTTTCCGTTTCCGCCTACTTCAAATAAAGCTCCGTGAAAAACGCCTGAACCGTTTTTAGCGTTATCAATGTAAACTCCGGTATTATTCCCGTTACCGGTACCTCTGAATTCAATATTGATCCCGTAATGAGCGGCACTATTCGTTCCTGCAAAACGAGTAAACAAACCGTTTTGTACTCCAGTTGACGGAGCACTGATCAGGTTGTATACTCCTGTAACAGGTCCGCTTCCGGCTAAGAATTCATTGTATAAACCTCTTTTTTCACCTGAACCGGAATGGTTTAATATATTGTGTACGCCACCAACGACACTTGCATTAGCTGTTCCGGTTAAATTATTTTCAAGGCCATAAGCTGAGTTACCGGCTACAGTAAATGCAGTTTTTATAGCGGATGCTGCGGTAGCACTCGTATTGGTCCTTGTGACTAATAAAGTGGAATTGTTCGTGTCTGTAGTTTCGGAAATATCTAATTGGGTTGTAGCCGTATTCTTACCAATAGCAGTATTACCAATGTGAAACATAGAGTCGTTAATGTCATCCGGTGCTGTTAAGGTTCCCTCTTCAAACCAATCAGCATCCTGATATCCTCCTATAGAAGTGCCGGTTACGAATGGAATCCAGTCCGGAACAGTATTGTCCCAATAATAGAAACCAGGCGATTTCGCACCACTTGTGTTTAATAACTGAATCAACATACCGTGTTGATTAACAGTAGGGTTCGCAGTAGGTAAGCTGTTTAATCTCGTAATGATCAAACCATCGCTATTGGTGGGGTTAGCGGGGTTTGAAGCAGCGATTTCTAATTGAGCATTTGGGGACGTTGTACCAATACCAACTTGAGTGTAGCCGTAGCTGATACTCAAAATGGTAACTAGAGTAATTAAATGCTTCATAGAAAATTTATTTATTTGTTACCGATTACATTTTGTTAAAGAACTATAGTAAAGCTACAATTTTGTTAAAGAAATGAATTCATTTTATCGATTAACTGCCGTAAATAATTGTTGAAATCAAAAAAATGTTTATTTTAGTTAAAAATCTTTGTGAAATTATGGACAGTACTTATCAGGAAAAGATAGGATTGCTACAAGAAATGATTGCTTTTTCACTTGTTGACGGAGAACTGCATGATCGTGAGTTTGACTTTATCATGGTTATTGCCAGTGAATTAGAGGTGGATAAAGAAACGGTTTTTAAGTTGTTTGACAAGAAACAGGAGAAAGTAGTAATAAAAGATGAATTTAACAGAGTGTGCCAGTTTTACCGCTTAGCTTTGTTAATGCATTGTGATGGTGTATTGCATGAAAGAGAACAAATAAAAATAAATGAAATAGGAATTAATATGGGGTTGAATCCTTATGCGATGAAGCGTGTATTGCATTTGATGAAGGAATCCCCTACACGAATGGTTGACGGAGAAACTCTTTTATCTGTCTTTAGTGAGCAACACAATTAAAAGGCATAACCATGGGTGCTTTTGAAATATTAAATTTTTTCCTGTAATGCTTTTATTTCATCTCTGAGCTTTGCGGCTTGCATAAAGTCTAAATCTTTAGCCGCCTTTTCCATAGCTTTTCGTTTTTCCCGGATGCGTTTTTCAATTTCGGTTTTTGAAAGGTATTCGGTCTCTTTTTCAGCCGCTTGATTTGCTTTGATCGCAAAATCTGATTCTACGTAATTGTTTTTCATTAACGGATTTTCAATCGATTTGTTCAATGCTTTAGGAACCAGATTGTGCTTTTGGTTGTAATTCATTTGTTTTTCGCGACGATAATTCGTCTCGTCAATCGTTCGTTGCATAGAATCTGTAATTTTGTCGGCATACATAATGGCTTTTCCGTTAACGTTACGCGCTGCACGACCAACAGTTTGTGTTAGCGAACGGTGGCTGCGTAAGAAGCCTTCTTTATCAGCATCTAAAATGGCAACCAAAGAAACTTCAGGTAAATCCAAACCTTCCCGTAATAAGTTGACACCAATTAATACATCAAACAAACCTTTGCGCAGGTCTTGCATGATCTCTACACGTTCCAAAGTATCAATGTCACTATGGACATAACGGCAACGAATAGCAACTTTGGTTAAATATTTAGCTAATTCTTCGGCCATACGTTTGGTTAAAGTGGTGACCAAAACTCTTTCATCAACTTCAACTCTTTGTTGAATTTCTTCAATCAGATCGTCGATCTGGTTGGCACTTGGGCGGACTTCTATAATAGGATCCAGTAGACCTGTAGGGCGAATAACTTGTTCCACATAGATACCTTCTGATTTTTTCAGTTCGTAATCTGCCGGAGTAGCGGAAACATAAACCACCTGATTTTGTAAACTTTCGAACTCTTCAAACTTTAACGGACGATTATCCATAGCTGCCGGTAATCGGAAACCATATTCCACTAAGTTCTCTTTACGGCTTCGGTCTCCGCCATACATCGCGTGAACCTGAGAAATGGTAACGTGACTTTCGTCAATGACCATTAGATAATCATCAGGGAAATAATCTAAAAGGCAGAAAGGACGAGTTCCGGGAGCTCTTCCGTCTAAATAGCGGGAATAGTTCTCAATACCCGAACAATATCCTAGTTCACGGATCATTTCCAAATCAAAATTGGTTCGTTCTTCTAATCGTTTGGCTTCTAAATGTTTGCCTATTTCTTTGAAATAATCGACTTGTTTAACTAAATCCTGTTGGATCTCCCAAATGGCTTTTTGCAATACATCAGGAGAAGTTACAAACATATTAGCCGGATAAATATTTAATTTTTCATAACGTTCAAGAACCTGAGAAGTTTTGGCATCAAAAGCCTCGATCTCTTCAATTTCATCCCGAAAAAATGAATACGGAACGGTTCATCGGCATAACTAGGGAAAACTTCAACGGTATCGCCTTTTATACGGAAAGTTCCGGGAAGGAAATCGGCTTCAGTTCGGGCATATAAACTTTGAACTAATCGGTGTAATAATTTGGTTCTGGAAATTTCTTGTCCGTTCTCAATAGAAATTACATTCTTTTGAAATTCTACCGGATTACCGATACCATATAAACAAGAGACGGACGCTACGACCAGAACATCTCTGCGTCCGGAGAGCAGAGCAGAAGTGGTGCTTAAACGCATTTTTTCCAGTTCATCATTGATGGAAAGGTCTTTTTCGATATAGGTTCCGGTAACAGGAATATAGGCTTCAGGCTGGTAATAGTCGTAATAAGATACGAAGTATTCTACAGCATTGTTCGGAAAAAATTGTTTGAATTCTGAATACAATTGAGCTGCTAACGTTTTGTTATGCGCTAAAACTAAAGTCGGGCGTTGTACTTCTTGAACAACATTAGCCATAGTAAATGTTTTTCCGGAACCGGTAACTCCTAAAAGAGTTTGGTACTTTTCACCATTAACGATACCGTCGGAAAGTTTTTTTATAGCTTGTGGCTGGTCACCTGTAGGCTGATATTCAGATACAACTTGGAATTTCATCTATTCGGAATAGTTTTTTGCAAATTTAAGCTAAACTTCTCAAAAGCAAATAAGACTTTGCGATTAAATGAAAAAGAGTATATTTGTTTCACCCTCAAAATAATATAACGTATGAAAAAAATATTGGTTTCTTCTATTTTATTGTTGTTGACTAACATGTCTTTTTCGCAAACTTTTGTTCAGGCTTATTCCGATATTGTGAATCAGGTTTCCCAAACGAATGTCACTAGTTATTTAACAGAATTTGAGGCATTAGGAATAAAAAGAAGAGGAACACAGCCTTTAGAAGATACCTATAACTGGCTTGTAAATAAATACCTAAGTTATGGCTATGTATCCGGACAAATGCAGGAAGATACTTTTACGGATGCAGGCTATACTTGTAAAAATCTGATTGTAACCAAAGTAGGAACGGTATATCCGAATACGTATGTGATTGTTTGCGGACATTACGATTCCATTGGAGGAACCGGAACTAATGATAACGGAAGCGGAACCGTGACCATTTTAGAAGCAGCCCGATTGTTGCAAAATGTAGATACGGAATATTCTATTAAATTTATTCATTTCAGCGGGGAAGAAGACGGTTTAGTAGGAAGCCAGCATTACGTTAATAACGTGGTCAATGCGACTACTCCTAAAATGGATATTCGTTTAGTTTTTAACATTGATGAAGTTGGCGGTGTAGCCGGAGTTACTAATAATACAATTACTTGTGAAAGAGATACGGGGAATCCTACGACAAACAATGCTGCGTCTACTACTGTTACCAATGAATTGATGACTTGTGTAGGTTTGTATTCGTCTTTAAATGCAAATTTATCATATGCTTATGCATCTGATTATATGCCTTTTGAGGATAATAATGAAATTATCACCGGTTTTTATGAGACCAATGAATCAACTCATCCGCATTCATCAACTGATCTATTCGTTAATATGGATCCGGTTTATAATTATAATGTAGCGAAAGCAGCAACCGGAGCTATTTTACATTTTGCAATTGCTACTACGGCATTATCGGGCAATACTTTTGATAATCCGTTAAAAGTGAGTTTTTTTCCTAATCCGGTAAAAGATTATTTAAACATTAATTTCGGTACTTTAACAAATAAAAAGTCAAACTTAAAAATTATCGATAGCAACGGGAGAATAGTTCTGGAACAGAATTTTGAGAATCCGAAGGTTGTAGAGAACATCTGTATTACTGATCTTTCTAAAGGAATGTATCTGGTTAAACTGGGATCAGGCGATCAATTTATTCAAAAGAAGATCATAATTCAATAAAACAAAATGCGTCTCGTTTCTGAGAAGACTTATTTTAAACAATAAGTATAACTTAGAGCCAATTCACTATAATCTGCCTGTCCTAAATTACTACAAATTGAAGCTCCGATTGACAGGTTGTGTTTAGGGGAGTTTTTTGTGTTTAAGAGGTAATATTTCAAACCGAGCTTTCCGGCAACGAATCGCTTTACGTTGTAATAACCACCAAGTGTTCCGACTTCATAGGAATTGGTTTCAGGAATATATTTTTCGTCGTTTAAACGATAATCTACTTTGTAAAAAGGCTTATCAATATTAAAGCCTAATTCAGCTTCAAAGGCAATATGATTTAATAAGAGTTCTCCATTGATGAATACTCCGTAAGTAGAAGAATTATAAAAGGCGTTTTTCTTTAATTCGGGATATTCTTCGTTAATTAGATAGCCTTCCGATTTGATATAATCATAATAACTTTCATAAAATCTGTAATATAATCCGATTCCTACTTTATAAGTGTTCTTATAAATTTTTCCATAAGAAAGAGCCACGGCATATACTTCTTTGTTTTTATTTTCTAATCGAGATAAAGAATGTTGTCCGATTCCGGTTCTGATAGAAAAGAACTTTACTGGTAGAGAACTGATAATAGAATCTTTTTCAAGGTTTACTTTTTCTTTCTGAAATTTAAAGTTTAGCCCTAAAAGAAAGGTGTTTAAACCATTGTTAGGCCATTTTACATGCCCATTAGAATGATGTGTATAACCTAAGCTGAGTCTTGTTTTTAAGTTGGAATTAGAAAACAGTGAATAGTATAAAAACATTCTGTAGGACCAAGTGAAATGGGTTGAAACCGCTTTGTTTGTCCAATTAGCACCATCATCATACGTTTTATCAAAATAAGAAACACCCATAGCAGTATTTAAAGCCAGTCCTTTGATTTTAGATTTCAGAAAAGGCAATTCAAGATAAGGTAAAAGAGAATAGGATGAACCGATAATCTGATTGTTACCGTAATTACTGTATTCAAAGGTAAGTCCTGTTTCCGGATGGTTTAATTCTTGAGACCAGGCAAGATCGGAATTGTGTTTTTTTCCGATGGAAAGGCTGGCAGTCTGATTTGCTTTTAATTCAGGAAAAAAGCTGTTTGCGGGTGAGGTTCTCCCTATTCCGTATTCTCCGTTAACGACAATTTGTGAGTAGACATTACTTAAATTAAGCAATATGAAGAACAGTATGAGTGTAAGATTGTAGTTTTGCTTCATAAAATAGTTTATGTTAATCCCAACATTCCATTAATAAAAGATCGCCTTGTTGGTGTTCAATAACTACAATTCCATCTTCAGTAGTATGATTACTGCTTCCGGTTCTGTATCCTATAGTTAATTCATCGTCTTTTAAAGGATAAAAAAGGTTTTGAGAGTGTATACCGCTTACTTTTCCAATGGGAATTAAAGAAAGCGGTGTGTTTTTCGGATACCATTTTTGAAATTTCTGAGGAAGAAGAAAAATCTTAGAGTGGTCATCTAAAATGACTATTTTTAAGGAATTACGGTAGCGAACAATATTTGTGATGTTCGTAATCGTGTGATCGGCTCTTTTTCCGGTGGCCCAAATAACATTTACAGCTTGGTGCCCTTTTTCAATAAGGAAATCAAACGCTTTTTCCAGATCTGTTTTATCTTGGTCCGGTGTGTGAATTATTTCTAAAGGGTACTGAGAATCTTTGTAGGAACCCGAATCAAAATCACGGTCAAAATCTCCTAATAAGACATCTACTTTTACACCTAATTCTAAAACTCTGTCCATTGCTGAGTCCAGAACTATTACATAAGGAGACCACTCCAGTAATTGCCCCATTAGTTCGATGCTGCAAGAAGCACCGTTAGCAATGATTAATGCCGGTTCCTGATCGTCGCGTACAATATGATGTGAAGACATTTAAGAATTTAGAATTAGCCGTTTAGAATTGCGAAATTAGCAATAATTATTCAACTATGTAATTCATTGTGTCAATTTCTGATAATCTGAAAAACCCTAAAGCATAATTGTCAAAATCAGTCTGGTTCACCAGATTTCCCCGTACGGTAGCCGGTGGTGTTTGAAAAGGGCTTCCGCTGTTATCTCCGGCAATACTCAATAAAATGTTCATGTAATTGTAATAGGTCTCAGAAATTCCTTGAAGTGTACAGGTAACATCATCACCCGCCTGCATGTCTTCATTAATATAAAGACCGAACATTTGATTTCCCTGAAAAAATTCATCATCAACGACTGCATATTCGGGTAGGGAAGTAAAACTACCGGTAAACTGGATCAGGTAAAAGTTATCTTCATTTCCGTTGTCTTGAAAGAAAAACTTAAGTTCTATTTCATCTCCGGTAAAACCGCCATTATCATTTTGAGAAACACTATCAATAGTAGGAACAGCTTTTAATGTTTCTGTAGCAGTGTAAATTTCTCCGTTATAGTTTACGGTTAATGTATAGATCCCGTCAATTGTCGGAATAAAATTTCCGCAAATATATTGCCCCGTTCCCGGATTTTCGGTAAAGTTAAACTGATTACTGTTTTCATCCGTGATGTAAACAGTTGCACCTGAAACTTTAGGGACATCTGTAGTGTAGTAATCTCCCGTAGTCGTTAAATAAATGATTTGTTCGTTTCCGGAAGTTCCTTTTTGCCATTTGATAGAGGCATCTACAACTAATTTTGGAGGAGCTGTATCCAGATCAACATTAACAACATCTTCACAACTGATTAAACTCAAAAGGATCAGTAAAAGCGGAAGAAAAAAGCTTACTATTTTATAAATAATTTTAACCATGACTAAAATTTAAAATTATAGGTTACACTAGGAACAATACCGAAAATCGACAATCGAACAGCTTCGTTTTGTCCGGAATCCTGATTTTGTCTGAAACTGATGGAAGCCGCATTTTTTCTGCTGTATAAATTATAGATTCCGAATACCCATTCGCCGTACCAATTTCTGTTTTTATTTTTGCTAGGAACCAAAGTCGCCGAAACATCTAAACGATGATAAGCTGGCAAACGATCTTCATTTCGTAAACCGTAGGTCGGCACAGTAATACCCTGATACTGATATTGTCCATTAGGATAGGTAACAGGTTGTCCGCTTTGTAGTGTAAAGATGCTGCTAAAACTCCATTTACTGTTTAGTTGATACATCGCTGTAACGGAAAGGTTATGTAGTTTATCCCAACCGGTTTTGTACCATTCTCCATTGTTGATCCCAGTTTCATTAGCCGTTCTTCCCGGAGTTCGTTGTTCAGAACGTGAAAGCGTGTAGGATACCCAGCCTGTCAGGTTGCCATTGTTTTTTCGAGCTAACAGTTCCAATCCATAGGCCCTGGCTTCTCCTTTTAAAACGACTTGTTCAATATCATCATTCGCAATTAGGTCGGCACCGTCAATATAATCCAATCTGTTTTTTACTTTTTTATAGAAAGTTTCTGCTTCTAAAGTGTAATCTCCGTTCTTAATATTTCTGAAATATCCCAATGCTACCTGATCTAAAATCTGTGGTTTCAGGTAATCGTCACTTGGTGCCCAAACATCCAGTGGAGTAGGAGATTGTGTATTAGAGATCAGATGTAGATACTGTGTCATTCGGTTATAGCTGGCTTTTACCGAACTGTTTTCGTTTAGTGTATAAGCCAATGAGAAACGCGGTTCTAAGTATCCGAATTGCGAAATAATATCATTTTTGCCATATTTTTGAGTGCCGACGGGTGTCGCTTTCTCGTAAATTTGATAAGCTTCATTGAAGATAACAGCTTCGTTATTTGCATATAAATTGATCTCTTCATCTCCTAGGCGATAGAATTTACTATAACGGAGACCGTAGTTCACGGTTAGTTTTTTTGAGATCTTTTGTTCGATATCAGCATAAATTGAAGGCTCAAAAGCATATTTTTTAGCCAATTGATCCGGATTGATTCCTGAATCAGTACCAGTCGGCTCTATTTTTCCGGGATTGAAATCATAGTAGATCGCATTAGCACCGTAGAATAATTTGATCTTATCGGAAAGATAATGTTTGAAATCGTATTTCAGATTGTAATTCTTTATGCCGCTATCCCAATTGAATCCTATAAAGTCTAAGGTTAAACCGTAATAGTAATCACTGTAAATAACTGATAGGTTAGAGAATAATTTTTCGGAGAATAAATGATTCCACCTTAAGTTGAAAACAGAATTACCGTAGGTGTTTTTAAATTGGTCATTGAGACTGAATACATCTCTGCCGAAATATCCGGAAACAAATAAACTATTGTTGTCATTTAATTGATAGCTCAGTTTGGTATTTAAGTCATAAAAGTAAGCAGAATTGTTGTTTCCGGTCATTTTAAGGAACAAGTGAGCGTATGAGCTTCTTCCGGCAACTAAAAACGAGCCTTTGTCTTTAACAATAGGACCTTCTGCTAATAGCCGACTGGAGATCAGTCCGATTCCGCCGTTCATGTGAAAGTCGGAATTGTTTCCGTCTTTTTGGTAAATTTCTAAGACAGAAGCAACCCGTCCGCCGAAACGGGCAGGAATTCCTCCTTTGTATAGTTTGATATCTTTTATGGCATCTGTATTAAAAACAGAAAAGAAGCCGAACAAGTGAGAGGAATTGTAAAGTGTAGCTTCGTCCAGTAAAATTAAATTTTGATCGGCTGCACCGCCACGGACATTGAATCCGGATTGCCCTTCACCGGCATTGGTAACGCCGGGTAGTGTCAGTATGGATTTCAGTACGTCAGTTTCTCCTAAAACCACCGGCATTTTTTTGATGGTAGCTGCGGTTATTTTATGAGTACTCATTTCCGGTTTTTGAATATTGACTTTATTCGGATTTTCAGTAACTATAATTTCCTGGAGATTCTGTAGCGATTCTTTTAGATTAATATTGATCTTCTTGTTTTTATTCAAATTGATTTTTTGAGTAAAATCACCAAAACCAATATAACTAACCCATAATGTGTATTCGCCTTCAGGCAAGGTTAGCGAATAAAAACCGTATTCATTTGTAGTGGTTCCGGTTTTTAATTCTGTAATAGCAATGGTAACACCAATGAGTGTTTCTCCTGATAGACTGTCTTTTACTGTTCCGCTTATCGTGAATTTTTCCTGAGAATAACTGATAAATCCGATAAAAAAGAATAAAAAAATACTAACTTGCCTAATGTTTGTCAACATGGTATATTTTTTGAGTTACAAATTTGACGATTAATATTGCTTTTTGTTTCAAAACAATTGTTAATCATTGGTTAATTTGTGGTAAAATAGACTGCTTTTAAATAGATTTGTTTTAAAAATAGGTATTGATGAAAAATCAATTAGTATTTGTGTTTTTTTAGTTACTGCTTCGGTTTTTGCCCAGATCGATACTAAAAAAGAATCTTTGAACTTAGACCTTAGGCTGCCAAGTAGCAGTACTAATTCTTTTGATGGTTCTTCTTTGCCAAGTCTGGATTATAAAAGCCCTTTTGAAAATAATGACGATAATATTTTAAAAAGATATTCGATATTAAATAAGAAAGAGGAAACTAAAAGTGTCTTTGATAAGACGACTGATTTTAAGAATCCGGGAGATGAGGTAAAGGATAAATTGAATGGAGAGATCAACAGAGACGGAGATTGGGAAGACGTCTTCTTCGGTAAATTTGTGGTGCATACCTCGTCAATTATAGTGAAGATGAGGGATTATATGGATCCGGACGGGGACAGAGTAAGAATCATGTTGAATGCGGAAACCATGTATTCAAATGAGCTTTTAGAGGGGCATTATAACACCTATATTATTAATCTGAGAGAAGGAGATAATTTAGTTAACATTATGGCTCTTAATCAAGGGCTTGCAGGACCTAATACAGCAAACTTTGCGATCTACGATGCTAATGAAAATTTGATTACAGCTAACGATTGGAATTTAAAAACAGGAGTTTCGGCAAAATTTACTATAGAATATGTTAAACCGATGGATGAGTAAACTCACTCTTATCCTTTAAAAAAATAAAAACGGCTTCTGATTTCAGAAGCCGTTTTTTTATAAATTGAGAATTTTATTCTTAATTCAATTTTGCTAAGATAGCATTAAAAGTCTCGCTAGGACGCATTGCTTTAGTGGTCAATTCTTCATTCGGGTGATAATAACCGCCAATATTTTGCGCTTTACCTTGAGCGGCAATCAACTCTTCGTTGATCTTAGCTTCGTTTGCATTTAATTCAGCAGCGATCGGAGCAAATTTAGCTTTCAATTCAGCGTCTTTATCCTGATTAGCCAAAGCGTTAGCCCAGTATAATGCTAAATAGAAGTGAGAACCTCTGTTATCAATTCCGCCAATTTTACGAGCAGGAGATTTGTCGTTCTCTAAGAACTTTTCAGTAGCATCGTCTAAAGTTTCAGAAAGGACTAAAGCTTTAGCATTGTTGTACAAATTTCCTAAATGTTCGTAAGAAACGCCAAGAGCTAAAAATTCACCTAGAGAATCCCAACGCAAATAGCCTTCCTGCAAGAATTGTTCAATATGTTTAGGAGCTGATCCTCCGGCACCTGTTTCAAACAAACCGCCACCATTCATCAATGGTACAATTGAAAGCATTTTAGCAGAAGTACCAACCTCTAAAATAGGGAATAAGTCTGTTAAATAGTCACGTAAAACGTTTCCGGTAACAGAAATAGTATCTAAACCTTTTACGATTCTTTCTAAAGAGAATTTAGTAGCATCAACAGGGTTCATAATGCGGATGTCTAATCCGGTTGTATCGTAATCTTTTAAATAAGTATTTACTTTTTTGATCAGTTCTCTGTCATGAGCTCTGTTTTCGTCTAACCAGAAAATAGCAGGAACTCCCGTAGCTTTAGCTCTGTTCACAGCTAGTTTTACCCAGTCTTGAATAGGCGCATCTTTTGTTTGGCACATTCTGAAAATATCTCCGGCTTCAACTTTTTGTTCCATTAAAGTATTTCCTTCTGCATTTTTTACCGCTACGGTACCATTTGCAGTCATTTGGAATGTTTTGTCATGAGAACCATATTCTTCAGCTTTTTGAGCCATCAAACCTACATTAGGAACACTTCCCATAGTTTTTGGATCTAAAGCTCCGTTTTCTTTACAAAAATCGATAGTTGCCTGATAAACGCCTGCATAACATCTGTCCGGAATATTGGCTTTTGTATCTTGTGATTTACCTTCTTTATTCCACATTTGCCCTGAATTACGGATCATGGCAGGCATTGAAGCATCTACAATTACATCTGAAGGAACATTTAAGTTCGTAATACCTTTATCAGAATTTACCATAGCTAAATCCGGACCATTTGCAATAGCCTCGTTTATAGCTGTTTTGATTTCCTCTTCTTTGGCATGTCCGGCAATTTTAGCATACACATCGCCTAAACCGTTACGAGTATCTACACCTAATTCTTCAAACAGGTCATTGTATTTGGCAAAAACATCTTTGAAATATACTTCAACAAAAGCACCGAACATGATCGGATCAGATACTTTCATCATTGTAGCTTTTAAGTGAACAGAAAATAAAACACCTTTGGCTTTTGCATCTTCTACTTGTTCAGAAATGAATTTTTTCAAAGCTTTCATGCTCATTACAGCAGAATCAATAACCTCTCCTGCTTTTAAAGGAGCAGCGGCTTTTAAAGTGGTAGTGTTTCCGTTCTCATCAGTAAATTCAATGGCAAAGCTATTGGCTTCATTAACAGTAACTGATTTTTCAGAACCATAAAAATCACCTTCTTCCATGTGAGAAACATGTGATTTAGAATCTTTTGACCAAGCTCCCATAGAGTGCGGATGAGCTTTAGCATAATTTTTAACGGCTTTAGGCGCACGACGGTCAGAGTTTCCTTCACGTAATACAGGATTAACTGCAGAACCTAATACTTTAGCATATTTAGCTTTAATTGCTTTTTCTTCGTCATTTTTTGGTTCTTCCGGAAAATTAGGAACAGCATATCCTTGTGATTGTAATTCTGTAATAGCTGCTTTTAATTGCGGAACAGATGCAGAAATATTCGGTAGTTTAATGATATTAGCCTCCGGAGTGGTTGCCAGTTGTCCTAATTCACTTAAAGCATCATTAACTTTTTGATCGTCTTTTAAGAACTCGGGAAAATTAGCTAAAATTCTTCCTGCTAAAGAGATGTTTCTTGTGTCTAAAGTAATGTTGGCAGGTTTAGAAAAGGCTTGTACAATCGGTAAAAATGAATGTGTGGCTAACATAGGAGCCTCATCGGTAATCGTATAGATGATTTTTGGTTGATTTGACATGAAAATTTATTTTTAAGTTTGTTTGTTTTTTAAGAATTTCAAAAGAAAATCTCGCAAATATAACAATTTTACAGTGAATTTCAGACGAATAGCTCTCGAAAACGATTGAATTGAGAATATGATAATTTATAAGGAATATTTTTTGAAATCCTTAATTTTAAGAAGGTGAAAAGTGCTTAAAATAAAAAAGTCTCAACAATGTTGAGACTTTTTTATTTTTTTCGAAAGAGAAAAACAGATTATCTTCTTCTTTCTTTAATTTTTGCTTTTTTACCGGTAAGTTCTCTGAAGTAGAAGATACGAGCTCTACGAACTTTACCTCTTTGATTCACTTCGATTTTTTGTAAAGCCGGCATATTGATAGGGAAGATACGCTCAACACCTACTGATCCGGACATTTTACGGATAGTGAAAGTTTCAGTTAAACCAGCACCTCTTTTTTGGATTACAACTCCTTTGAAGAACTGAGTTCTTGTTTTTTCACCCTCTTTAATTTCGTAATACACAGTAATTGTGTCCCCCGAATTAAATTCAGGAAAATCTTTTTTTGCTACAAATTCGCTTTGTACGAAATCAACTAAATTAGCCATTTTATTTAATATAAAAGTTTGATTCAGAATAACATATCACGTCTTTCGCCAGAGGTTAGTCCAAATGTGGGTGCAAATATATAAAAAAAATTGAATTCTTAATTTTGAATTCTTAATTTTTTACATCAGTTCGTGAATTTAAGTTCAAAATCGATTCTTTTTCAGAAGAAAATAAATATCTGAGGTTGTTGTGAATAGGACCTCAATTTTAAAATTATTCTTTCATAAAACGCATTTTATATTCACTGGGAGAAATTAATTCTACTCGTTTAAAAATTCTATTGAAATAAGAAGGGCTGTTAAATCCGCATTCCATATAAATTTCTTTGATCTGCTTTTTAGGATCTCTTAATAATTCAGTGGCTAATTTTATACGTTCATTATTAATAAAATCGATAGGAGAAAGGTTCAATTCGTTTTTAAAAACCCTATAAAAATGCGATTCACTCATATAAGCTTTGTTACTCAATTCTTTGATCGTAAGGTTTTTGTCTAAATTTTGTCGGATATAATCAACAATAAAGGCTAATCGGTTATTTGTAGCTAACGATTTAGAGTCGTTGACTAACTGGCTTCTGGTTTCAGCCTGTAAAATTCTGATGACTAATTCTCGTAGCATAAAATCAGCGAAGATGTCTTTAGAACGGTGATTTTCAGTGAAAAGAAATAATAATCGTTCAATAATTTGCTGAATAGCCATATCATTGGTAAAATGGAAATTATAATCCTTAAATTCCCATTCACCGTCTATTTTAGCTCTTCTTTCATTCATGTCGTCAATGGTTTTCCTAATCATTTCTTCAGAAATAGTCATTGCCAAACATTTTGTAGGCGTATCTAAACTTGCTTCAGGAAAATCAACGGTCATCAGTTCATTTGCAGGTAAAATTAATGATTCGCCGGGCAAAAAATCAAAAGAGTCCATTCCTCTGAGATGCATTACTTTTTTACCCTCAAACATAGTTGCTAAAACCGGATGCCTGAACTTTAATAAAAAATTCTTCTCCGTTTGATGGGTTTCAAAAATGTGCATTTCGGCACTATTTAAAGTATGAGAGGTTTTGTTCTCAACCCAAGTTTCTAATTTTCGATTTTGATATATTTTGTCTGTAATGTTCATTAAAAAATGAAAGTTAAACTTAAATTAAAGTACGGAATATAAAAATTAAAAAAATGATAGAATTGTGATATATTTTAGTAGAATACTTCAAATTCTTCTCTAAAGTTACTGATATTTTTACATAAATGAAAAAAATATTCTTATGAAAGCAATGGTATATTATGGCGATCATAACATTAAGTTAGAGGAAAAGCCAAAACCGACGATCCTGAAACCAACAGACGTGATTGTAAAAGTTTTAAAAACAACGATTTGTGGTACAGATCTAGGAATTTACAAAGGTAAAAACCCGGAAATAGCCAGTGGCCGGATTTTAGGGCATGAAGGAGTAGGGATTATAGAAGAAGTTGGAAGTAGTGTAAGCCAATTTAAAGCAGGGACAAAGTACTTATTTCTTGTATCTCAGCATGTGGATCTTGTTCCTATTGTAAAAAACAAATGTATTCGCATTGTAAAGATGGCGGATGGATTTTAGGGTATATGATAGACGGTGTTCAGGCAGAATACGTACGTATTCCTCATGCAGATAACAGCTTGCATAAAATTCCGTCAACTATTGATGATGAAACGGCTGTTTTGTTAAGCGATATTTTACCTACCGGACATGAAATCGGAGTGCAATACGGAAATGTTAAACCGGGTGATGAAATTGCTATTGTAGGAGCAGGACCTGTTGGAATGTCAGCCTTATTGACAGCTCAGTTTTATTCGCCTTCTAAAATTATAATGATAGATTTGGATGAAAACCGTTTGGAAATGGCAAAAGAATTAGGCGCTACACATAGTATTAATTCCGGAAGTGAGAACGTAGAAGAGGTTATCAAAAAAATAGTAGAAGAAGAGGGAGTAGATGTAGCGATCGAGGCAGTAGGTATTCCGCAAACTTGGGATATTTGTCAAAAAATAGTGAAACCGGGCGGACATATTGCTAATGTAGGGGTTCATGGTAAAAAAGTAGACTTTGAAATTGAAAAGTTATGGATAAAGAACCTGACCATTACTACAGGTTTAGTAAATACGAATACAACACCAATGTTGCTTAAAGCGGCAGCGACCAATAAATTACCACTGAAAAAAATGATCACTCATCATTTTAAACTGGATGAACTTGAGCATGCTTATCAGGTTTTTCTGGATGGTGCAAAAGAAAAAGCAATTAAAATTATCATTTCAAATGAATAAAAAAAATCCCGACTTTTCAGTCGGGATTTTTTATAAGTTAATAAGTTTCAATTTAGAAATTTACTCTTCTAACAGATCAGGTCTTCGTTCTTTGGTGTGCTCATAGGCTTTTTGTTCACGCCATTTTTCGATCTCCGGAAAATTACCGCTTAATAAGATATCAGGAACCTTTAGGCCTTTGTATTCTGCCGGACGTGTATAAATAGGATGTGACAATAAATTATCCTGAAAACTATCTGTCAGAGCAGAGGTTTCATCACTTAAAACACCGGGAATTAAGCGAATGATCGAATCACACAATACAATAGCTCCGATCTCCCGCCACTCAGTACATAATCACCGATAGAGATTTCTTTAGTGATGTGCATATCCCGAACTCTTTGGTCAACACCTTTGTAATGTCCGCATAGAATAATGATATTTTCCAACATTGACATGGAATTAGCCATTTTTTGATCGAGAGTTTCTCCGTCAGGTGTCATGTATATGATCTCGTCATAATGACGCTCACTTTTTAATTTGGAAATACACAGATCAATTGGCTCTACCATCATAACCATACCGGCACCGCCTCCGAACTGATAATCGTCTACGTTTTTATGCTTGTTAGTACTGTAATCTCTTAGATTATGAAAGTGTACCTCAACTAAACCTTTTTGAATGGCACGTTTCATGATAGAGCCTTCAAACGGGCTACGAAGCAGATCAGGTAAAACGGTGATGATATCAATGCGCATGGAAAAAATCTTTTACTGGCGCAAAGGTAAAACTTTAAAGTAAACTTACCTATTGAAACGGTATTATACTCCCAAATCACTTAAATGATTGTCAATATAATTCCAGACTAAATAGTTCCAATCGTTATAAGTCATTCTGCCCCAAAAAGGATGGTGCATGCGCATGATGGCATGTTTGCCTTGATTTCCGATGCGGTTGATCTTCTGGATCAGTTCTTCTTTGAGTTGCGATTTATTTGCTTCTTTAGGTGTTTTACGTTTGTAAAACCTTTGCGATTCATCATAAATAACTGATTTGATGAACTGATCTTTAAAAAAACGACACATGACTTTTCTGACTTGATCCACCTTAACGTCTTGTTTGCCGAAAGCAATGTCTAACTCTAAGAGAGATTGACGAAATAGCATTTCGGCAGTAAAATTACCGCTAATTGTTTTTGAATCTTCATCTAACAGATGTATTCTCATAATAATCTGTTTGTTATCAAGGGCGTTAAAAATACTTTTCATACACTTGATTTTTGTGTTAACAATAAATACAATAACAGTCTTGTGAAGGGGGGATCGTTGCTTACAACAGAGTGTTGTAACGAGTTAATAGAAATAAAAATTTCTTGTCAGTGACAATTTAAGAAAAAAAATCGTAATAAAAAGTTAATTTTTTAAACTTAATTATTTTTTTACAATTAATGAATAAAGCATCGGGATTTTATTTTCTAAATGCTGAATTCTGTATTTGCCTTTTTCAAATTCGATCGTCTTATTGAAACAATTATAAGGAGAATAATCAAATTCCTGAAAATCAGTTAGCGTTAAACCGTTTTGGAGTAAGGCAGTAAGGACTTCTGCTAAGGAATGGTTCCAACCTACATAATCGGTTTTGATGTCAGCCTCTTTTTGGGCATAGGTTCCGGTATACGATTCTATGATCGGTCTTTCGTTATGATAATGGTAATTAACTTTTGTAAAATCATCATCAAACATCCATACTACCGGATGAAATTCTACAAAGACCAGTTTACCTCCTGGTTTTAAACATTTTGAAATGACTTCAGCCCATTTGTTCAGATCTGGTAACCAGCCGATGACACCGTAACTGGTATAAACGATATCAAATTGTTCTTTAATATATTCCGGAGTGTCATACACATTACAACAAATGAACCGGGCATCTAACCCTAATTGGTCATTCAGTTTTCGGGCTTCTTCTATAGCTTTATCAGAAATGTCTATTCCGGTAACCTGAGCTCCCATGCGTGCCAGAGACAAAGAATCTTGACCGAAATGGCATTGTAAGTGCAGGATTTTTTTACCGGAGACATCTCCTAAGAGTTTCAGGTCAAGATCAGGCAGCGTATTCTTTCCGTTTAAAAAACCTTCCATATCATAGAAATCAGAATCAATGTGTACCGGAACTTTAGTGTTCCAGGTTTGTTTGTTGATTTCAAAATAATTTTCGTAGTTCATTTTAAATCGTATTACCGGTGATCAGGATTGCTAAAAGATGTCCTTTAGGTTCAAAAATAGTCAAAAAATATTAGTATTTTTGCCACTCAACTAAAAATTACAATAATGCAAGACGGAATTTACGCAAAATTTAATACGCCAAAAGGTAGTATTTTGGTGAAATTAACTCACGATAAAACACCGGGTACAGTTGGTAACTTTGTCGGCTTAGCTGAAGGACATTTAGAGAACAATGTGTTACCAATGGGAAAACCTTATTACGACGGACTTACATTTCATAGAGTGATTCCTGATTTTATGATACAGGGAGGTTGCCCTCAGGGAACCGGAGTAGGCGGACCTGGATATCAGTTTGATGATGAATTTCATCCTGATTTGGTTCACGATGGTCCCGGGGTATTGTCTATGGCAAATGCAGGTCCCGGAACGAACGGTTCTCAATTTTTTATCACGCACGTTCCGACTCCTTGGTTAGACGGAAAGCATACCGTATTCGGACATGTGGTGGAAGGACAGGATGTAGTGGATGCTATTGCTCAGGGAGACAGAATTGATTCTGTAGAAATTATAAGAGTAGGTGAAGAAGCAAAGAAATGGAATGCTATTGAAGCTTTCAGAACGTTTGAAGGATCAAGAGAGCAACGTATTGCAGAAGAGAAGAAACAAGCAGAAGAAGCTCTTGAAAAATTAGCTGCCGGTTTTCAAAAAACAGAAAGTGGCTTACGCTACCAGATTATTCAAAAAGGAAACGGTAAAAAGCCGCAAAAAGGAAGTAAAGTTTCCGTACATTACCAAGGTGCTTTAGATAACGGAATGGTTTTCGATTCTTCTTATAAAAGAAAAGAACCAATTGAATTTACTTTAGGTGTAGGTCAGGTAATAGAAGGTTGGGATGAAGGAATTGCTTTGTTACAAGTAGGAGATAAAGCTCGTTTTGTGATCCCCTCTTATTTAGGTTACGGAAGCCGTGGAGCAGGAGGAGTTATTCCACCTAATGCAACATTAGTATTTGATGTAGAATTGATGGATGTGAAGTAAGCTTTTATCCTTTAATTCAAAAGATAAATGAAAAATCCCGAAGACTACAGTCTGTCGGGATTTTTTGGTTTTGAGGTGTGCTAATTTAAAATTTAATCTACTAATTTACATATCCTATAACCTGATAAGCACGTTCTCCGTTATAGTATATTTTACTGTACAGAATTCCATTGTATTCATAGTACGTTTTACCGTCTACAATCACTTTTTCATAATCGACAGGGATCGCATACACAATAGCTCCGATAGGAGGGTTTACAACAGCATATTCGTTTCCGGAACTTATGTAATAAGTTCCTTCATAATAGAAATACGTTCCGCTGTTGATCGTTACAATAATGTAGCCTACCGGTAAAATGGTAATGTGCAATCCGATCGGCGGAGCTGTACGAACATAGTTATGGTTTACTCTTTTATAATAGAAGCCGGCATTCGTGTAATATTCGTTATTTTGATGCACAATCTTACGCATATCACGATTGTTGTCATCTCGTACAACAACTACTTTGGGCTCATTTCTTTTATAAGTTACCTGTTCTCTATCTACATTATAAGGTTTAGGTTGATTGTCAACAGAAGTAGATCTGGGTTGTTGAGTCCTGCCATCAGTTCTCTGAGGATTAGCTGTAGAAGACGATCTTCTGTTCTGAGCATTTGTTCCTACGAATGCAGCTAACAATAAAGCTGTCAATCCTATTTTTTTTAGTGCTTTCATACTTGTTTAAATTTTAGTTGATTAAATTTAAAACTCATATCAAATATACAGATAAAAGAAGCATGATTAAGCAACAAATAGATGAATTCCGTGATTTTATAGATGAAATTACATATTAAATAGATAAGAAAAAACTGTTGTATTCAATTAGTATTAAGTAGAAAAATGTTTTGTATTTTTACAAGATAAATTTTAAAATATGAAGTGCATCTTTTCTCTTTTAATTTTCTTTTTCTCTTGGAACTCTTTTAGCCAGATTCAGCATTGCGGTTACGATTTTACGTCTTATCTGGTGGTGGATGTTCACGAAAACGGAAAAACGGAAAATGTAAAAGAGTTAAAAATCTCAATTGTAGATGAAAACGGAAATGAAGTAGTCAATGTGAATAATTTGTACAGTTGGAATAAAGCCAATCTGCCGATGGTGTTTACTCAGAATTATCTGGTGAGTAATGAAGGCGAAAAGGAGCGTTATTTTTTTCCGTACGCAAAAGATCAATATTTTATTTCGGTTACCAATACATTTCCGGCAGAGCAATTCAGTATAAAGATCGAAGATCCCAATGGTATCTATAAAAGTCAGATGCTTCCTTTACAGAGTTATAACCTTTATATCTTATGTTCGGCGGAAAATGAGCGTCAAGCACGTTCTTTCGGTCCGAGAAGTAACCGACCGATTGAGGTGGTCTTAGAAAAAAAGTAAAGAAATTATAAGTATGAGTGTTTTAGATAAAAAACAGGCAAGCCGATACAAAAAACTGGCAATGGTGTTAACCCAATACGGTTTTGAGGATTTGATTGCCGCTTCCGGCTTGTTCAATTACCTGCCTGTTTCTTATTTGGAGAAACATCAGGCTTTAAAGCAAAATTTAGAACATTCTACTTATGAAAGAATACGGATGGTTTTGGAAGAACTGGGACCAACGTATATTAAATTCGGTCAGATATTCAGCAATAGAGAAGATCTGCTTCCGAAACAGTTGCTGGAAGAGTTAACAAAATTACAGGATAAGGTTCCGGCTCGTGACAGTATTGATATACGGGTGTTATTGGAAGCCGAATTTGAAATTGATCCGAACAGTTATTTTCAGCAAATAGAAGAGGAACCTTTGGCAGCTGCTTCTATAGCTCAGGTTTACAGAGCAACATTAACAAATGGTGAAAAGGTCGTTTTTAAAGTTCAGCGACCGGATATCAAAGAAGTCATTGAAGCCGATATTGAGATCATGAAATCGCTGGCTAAGACTTTGGAAAGTTACAGTGCAACTTTACAGTCTTTTCAGCCGGTGAATATGGTAGAGACTTTTGAAGAAAGTATTTTAGAAGAACTTGATTTTACCCGGGAATTATCCAATTTAGAGCGTTTTGCTCAAAATTTTGAAGACGAACCTTATTTACATGTTCCAAGAGCTTACAAAGAATTGTCGAACCGACGAATAATTTGTATGGAATATATTGAAGGAATCAAGATCAGTAATGTTGTTGCTTTAGACGGATTAGGGGTTGACAGAAAGGAATTAGCGAAAGTAGGTGTTGATCTGTATTTGAAACAAGTTCTCGAATTCGGCTTTTTTCATGCCGATCCGCATCCGGGTAATTTATTTTTCTTGCCCGATAGGGAACAACTGTGTTTTATTGATTTCGGGATGATGGGGAGAATCCTTACTTCTGAACGTGAATTACTGGAAGACCTGATCCTGTATTTTGTTAGAAAAGATACCAAAAAGATCATCAGTACCGTTGAAAGGATCGCCATAAAATGTGATATCGCCGACAGAAAAAAAGTAGAATATGAACTGAATAAGCTTTTAGGTGAAGCTGATTCCATGAAACTTCAGGATATTAAACTGGAAGAAGGAATCGGGAAGTTCAAAGAGATCCTGACTGAGAACAAAGTCGTTCTGCCGCATTATTTGTATATGTTGATGAGAGCCTTGTTAATTATTGATGCTATCGGGTTAAAACTTGATCCGGAATATAGTCTGATGTCAAATGTGGAGCCGTATATCACATCGATCATCAGCAGAAGGTTCAGTCCGAAACGCATTTTCAATAAATTGGTCAAACGCTTTGAAGAGATTTATGATCTGGTTGATAATCTGCCTTCGGATCTTAAAGAGATCTTAGAAAAAACAAAACGGGGAGAATTAAAAATAAAGCATGAAGTTCACGGACTTGAAGAGATGCGTGATACTATTCAAAAAGCTAGCAACCGTTTAGTTTTGGCCGTCATTATAGCAGCCTTATCCATCGGTTCGTCCATATTGGTTTTTGCGAATATGCCACCTAAGATCTACAACGTTCCTTTTTTAGGTTTTGTCGGTTTTATAATTTCCGGTTTGTTGAGTCTGCGATTAGCATATTCTATTTTTAAAAGCGGAAAGTATTAAAAAATTAATCCCAAACATTTGGTCGGTCAACTCCCATAGCTCTTAAATACGATAAAAAATTGCCGGCATGGACGGCTTCGTGGTAACCGATACGCAATAAATAGTCTCCGAGTATTTTCTTTTCACCGTTTCCGGGATGGATGATCTGATTTTCTGAGAGTTCTTCAGCAGAAAACTTTTTGATACTATCCAGAAATTGTTCTCGATAGGGCTGAGCAAATTCAAGTTCTTCATTTACATTCCGATACGGACGATTTTCCCACGGTGTTGTATAATGCGTCATATCTCCTTGATTGATAATAATATTCCAGCCATAATCAGCTTCCAGAACATGCCGAATCATTTGAATAGCGGTCATAGCCTCGTTATCCGGTTGCCAATGGTAATATTCTTCAGGTAGCGCTTTCCAAAGTTTGATGCTTCTTCGCCTGATCTCTGATAGATTTAAAAGTATAAGTTCGGTTTGTGTCATGATTTTATTCGGCATTTAATCTACTGTTCAGTCCGGTATTTAGTGAGACTATAGCGTTTATTTCCACTTAATATTACAACCCATACTTGGTTTTTGATCTTCGTCAATTTTTCGGTTATATAAGATAGTATCTATAGCCGCACGTAAGTCACTACCGCTTACGGGAATAGAATTTCCCGGGCGGGAATCATCGAGTTGACCTCTATACACCAGTTGGTCGCGATTGTCAAATAAATAAAAATCAGGGGTGCAAGCAGCATCATAAGCTTTAGCTATTTCTTGTGTTTCGTCATACAGGTAGGGAAAGTCAATTCTGTTTTCCAAAGCAAAATCAGCCATTTTATCAGGAGCGTCCTGCGGATAGTTCACTACATCATTACTCGAAATCGCCACCACACCAATTCCCTGCACCCGGTAATCATTAGCGATCATGACAACTTCGTCAATTACATGTACAACATAAGGACAGTGATTGCAAATGAACATAACTAAAGTACCCTTGGTTCCTTTTACGTCATTATAAGTATATGAATCATTGAAATTAGTTGCGGGTAATTTAAAATCAGGCGCTTTTGTGCCAAGCGGAAGCATATTTGAAGGTGTTCGAGCCATTTTAAGATGTTTATAGTTTGTCGGTTTGATGAAAATATGAGATTCTCTTTTTATTATACGCTATAATTTTTAAATTAGTTACACCAAAAACAAAATAAATAAGAACGATCATGAGAACATTACAGGACTGGTTCGGAGAGTATAGCCAAAGCCACCAAAACAAAACCAACAAAGCGATTCACTATATTTGTGTACCGGCTATTTTTTTATCTATTGTAGGATTGTTGATGAGTATTCCTAACGGAATATTACATTTTTTACCGGCATTTTTAGCCAATTGGGCTTTTGTAGCCTTAGTATTCGTATCAATATTTTATTTCCGATTATCCGTAAAAATGGGATTTCAGATTGTTCTGTTCTCATTGGTATGTTTGCTGTTGAATTATTATATTGCACAATATGCAACGCTATGGAAAGTTTCGTTGCTGATTTTTACAGTGGCTTGGATCGGACAATTTTATGGACATAAAGTAGAAGGTAAGAAACCTTCTTTTTTTAAAGATTTACAATTTTTATTAATCGGCCCGGCATGGGTCTTACATTCAATTTTTAATGGAAGATAATCAGATTTCTTGGAGTGATTTTGAGAAAGTAGATATTAGAGTAGGAACTATTATAGCGGTAAATGATTTTCCGGAGGCCAGAAATCCGGCTTATCAGCTAACCATTGATTTCGGAGAAGAGATCGGTGTTAAAAAATCATCGGCTCAGATAACCGATTTATACCGGAAAGAAGATCTTACAGGCAAACAGATTATAAGTGTAGTCAATTTTCCGAAAAAACAAATAGGGAAGTTCATGAGCGAATGTTTGGTACTGGGTTAGTGGGAGAAGGAAAAGAAGTTACCCTTTTATCGCCTGATTTTAAAGTCAAGAACGGATTGCGCCTGGCTTAGAAATAATAAAAAATCCCGAACTGAATTCGGGATTTTTTATATAACGCATTGCAAGTTCTTGTTTATTTTTCTTCTTTCTTTTCTTCTTCAGAGGTGTTAATATCAATTTCTGTTTTCTTTTCTCCGTCCTGCGTTGAAAACTCAACACCGTCTTCGCTTACACTTAGCGAAGTTCCGTCAGTTTCTTCCTGTTGCGGTGCAGCCTCTTGCTCAACAGCTACGTTTTCCGGACTTTCTTCTTTTTTTTCGTTGCAAGCGACTATACCTAATAGTGCAATTCCTGCGATAACTAAACTCATTTTCTTCATAATAATTTGATTTTTAATTCTTTCGCAAGTTAGCTCTGTTTTATCCCAAACGTTTTATAACATTTAGATAGTTTGTTATATAATTTTAATATTTCATAGATAATAGTAATTTTGTGGCTTAATTCGCTTTACATTTAAAGTTAATATTTTTTATATATGTTTCGTTTAAAATTACCTACTGATCCGCGTTGGGCAAACATAGCCGAAGGAAATTTAGAAGAGATCTTATCAGATCACGCCTGGTGTGAACAAAAAGCAGCGACTAATGCCATTAATTTAATCATTAATAATTCCGAAAAGCAGGATCTGGTAGAAGAAATGCTGAAAATTTCTATTGAAGAAATGGAACATTTTAAAATGGTTCACGATATCATTATTCAACGCGGCTATGAGTTTAAACGCGAACGAAAAGATGATTATGTTAACGAATTGTTGAAATATTTAAAAAAGAATCAGGACGGTTCAAGAGAATCCGGACTTATTGAGCGTTTGTTGTTTGCTGCTATGATCGAAGCACGTAGCTGCGAACGTTTCAGAGTGTTGAGCGAGAACATTGAAGATCAGGAACTGGCACAGTTTTACCGTGAATTAATGGAAAGCGAAGCGATGCATTATACTTCATTCATCAATTTTGCCCGTAAATATTCAGAAACTATTGATGTTGAAAAACGTTGGAACGAATGGTTAGAAGCTGAAGCAAAAATTATTCAAAACTACGGAACGAAAGAAACGGTTCACGGATAAACCAAATCCTAATAATGCTAAAGGCGAGAGCGTGAATGGAAAAAACTATATTTGAGATAACAAAAATGGATTGTCCTTCGGAAGAGCATTTAATTCGAATGAAATTGGATGGAATTCCATGTATCGCAAATTTAGATTTTGACATACCTAACCGCAAATTAACCGTTTTTCACAGCGGTCAAATTGATCAGATCGAGAGATCAGTCTCGGAATTGAATTTAGGAGGTAAAAAGATATCGACTGAACAAGTTAAAGAAGTCCGTTTTGAAGACAATGCTGACCAGAAAAAGGTACTTTGGACAATACTCGGAATAAATTTTGCTTTTTTCATTATCGAAATGATAAGCGGATTTGTGTCAAAATCAATGGGATTGGTTGCAGATAGTTTGGATATGCTTGCCGATTCTTTTGTTTATGGGATTAGCCTTTTTGCCGTCGGAGGAACTTTAATAATGAAAAGCAGAGTTGCAAAACTTGCCGGATATTTTCAGATAACCCTTGCCATTATAGGATTCATAGAAGTATTAAGAAGGTTTTTAGGAGTTGCTAAATTACCGGATTTTTCAACAATGATTATCGTTTCAATTTTTGCACTTATTGCAAACGGAATTTGTTTGTATCTACTCCTTAAATCAAAAAATAAAGAAGAAGCTCACATGAAAGCCAGTATGATCTTTACTTCAAATGACGTGATTATCAACTTGGGCGTAATCATAGCGGCAATTTTAGTCAATGGGTTTAAGTCAAATAAACCGGATCTGATTATTGGTACAATCGTTTTTGTTTTAGTGATTCAAGGAGCAGTAAGAATATTAAAACTTGGAAAATAATAGGATTGAAAATTACATTATTTATTCTTTAATTCAATCCATTTACTCATAAACTTAGTACTTTGAAGAGATTGATGTTGCAAAACGTGTCCTAAAAAGTTTTGTCGGCGATGTGCTTCCAAGTTTTCCAGTAAATGCTGTATTCTGTTTTGAAAACGAGATGTAAATAGTTCTCTGTCAAATTCGTTTCGGAGAATTACAAAACCGTTTTGCCGGCATTGGTTCCAAAGACTTTTGTTAGTATACAATTCGACTGCTTTTTCTACAAATTCCGATTCGTCATCAGCAATACAACCATTCCAGAGATCGTTGTGTTTCATAGCTTCAGCGCCTATTTCGGTAGTGACATTCGGCAAGCCGAAAAGCATACTTTCCAGCAATTTTCCTTTTAATCCCGCACCATACGGAATAGGAGTCAGTAGAACTCTGGCTTTTGAGAAGACTTCTTCAACACTGTTGGCTCTGCCTTTAATTAAAAAGCCTTCTTTTTCATTGTGCAGTTGGTAAACTTTATCGGTAGCATAAGCGCCATAAATATGCAATTCGGCTTGCGGAATTTGTTTTTTGACGGATTTCCACAGTTTTTTCAATTGTAGCACCGTTTGCCAATTGGGCTCGTGCCAAAAGTTACCGATACTTACAAAATGTTCTCGTTCCGAAAAACTTGGCTTGTCTGAAAGTATATGAGTTTCGACTAAAAACGGAAGATATTCTAAAAGAACCGGATCAACTTTAAAAGTCTGCGTTAACAATTCCATTTCAAATTTAGAAATGATCAGGCTGAGGTCACAACGGTAGATCGAAGCCAGTTCGCGTTTAAACGTATCGTTGAGGTAATCGTCAAAACGTAGCGTTCGGTTCTGCCTGAAAGTGGTTTCCCGAGCTTTTCGCAAAAAATGCAAATCTTCGGTATCCAGAATCCGTAAGGCATCCGGACAATTTTCGGCTACGCGCCAACCGAATTGTTCTTCGATCATAAAGCGGTCGAAAATTACCACATCAGGATGCAGTTTTGTAATCAGTTCGTCAAAACTGTCGTGATTCAATTGAATGGAATACGCTGCAATATTCCATTGGCTGACATCAAAGGAAAATTCATTGGCTGTTGCCGCCGAAAGAAAAGAAATCTCAAAATTCATTTCCTGAAAAAGAGTAATGAGCTGCAACATTCGGCTTCCGGCTGCTGTCGATTCCGGTTCCGGCCATACACTTCCTATGATAACGAGTTTTTGCATGCCACAAAAATAGCTTTTTAAGGCTAATTGTTGATAAATTATGTGCTTTCTTGATAACTAAATGTACTGTAAAAAGCACTTTATCGTAATTTTATAGAAACAAAATGGTATCGCATGAGAATAGAAACAGACTTAAAATTGGGTTTTAAAGATGTTATGATTCGCCCTAAACGTTCAACACTAAGCAGTCGGTCACAGGTCAATTTGGAACGCGAATACAAATTCAGGCACAGTCCGTTCGTATGGAAAGGAGTACCGATCATGGCGGCTAATATGGATACGGTGGGAACTTTTGAAATGGCATTGGCATTGGCTCAAAAAAGTATGTTTACGGCTGTTCACAAACATTATTCGGTTGCCGAGTGGAAACAATTTATGAGTGAAGCTCCGGAAGCCATTGAGCAGTGTATAGCGGTAAGTACGGGAACGGGAAAAGAGGATGTTGAAAAGGTGCAGCTCATTTTTGAACAAAATCCGAGGTTACAATTTTTATGTATTGATGTGGCCAATGGCTATTCGGAACATTTTGTGGAATTTGTAAAGAAAATGCGGGCTCTTTTACCGGAAAAAGTCATTATTGCCGGAAATGTAGTGACAGGCGAAATGGTAGAGGAACTGTTGCTTTCGGGCGCCGATATCGTAAAAGTGGGCATTGGTCCGGGTTCGGTTTGTACCACACGTGTTAAAACAGGAGTAGGCTATCCACAGTTGTCGGCAATTATTGAATGTGCCGATGCAGCTCACGGATTGGGCGGACACATTATTAGTGATGGCGGTTGCAGTATTCCGGGCGATGTGGCGAAAGCTTTCGGTGCGGGTTCTGATTTCGTGATGTTAGGCGGAATGTTAGCAGGACACGATGAAAGCGGCGGCCAATTGATCGAACGCAACGGCGAACGTTATAAATTGTTTTACGGGATGAGTTCGGCTACAGCAATGGAAAAACATGCGGGTGGTGTTGCGGAATATCGCGCCAGCGAAGGAAAAACGGTGGAAGTTCCGTATCGTGGTACTGTGGAAGATACCGTTTTGGATATTTTAGGCGGTTTGCGAAGTACGTGTACGTATGTGGGCGCTGCTCAACTGAAAGAATTGTCTAAACGAACGACTTTTATCCGGGTAAGCGAACAGGAGAATCGGGTTTTTACGAAGTGAGAAGTCGAAAGTCGAAAGTTGAAATAGATATTTCTTAGTCTTACCTTTGTTTTGAAGTTAAATACAAACGAATATCATAGAAATGACATTTTTTAAATACTGTCCGAATTGCAGATCCGATCATTTTGAATTTACGAATACGGTTCGTTTTCATTGTTTGGATTGTGATTTTACGTATTACCATAATATAGCAGCTGCGGTGGCGGTTGTGTTTACGTTTGAAGATCAAATCTTGTTTACGGTGCGCAATGTGGATCCTGATAAAGGAAAATGGGATTTACCGGGCGGATTTATCGATCCGGGTGAAAATGCGGAAGAAGCGGTTTGCCGGGAAATTCAGGAAGAATTGGGATTACAGATTGTACCGAAAGATTTGAAATACATCACGACTTCGCCTAATAATTATTTGTATAAAAGTGTTCCCTACCGAACGATGGATATTTTTTATGAATGTCCGTTGGCAACCGATAGTATCGGAATCAATGCCGAAGATGAAATTCAGGATTTGATTTGGGTAAGGCGTTCCGAGATTACGTTAGAAAATATCGGTTTTGTTTCCATTCGAAAAGTGATTGGGGAACGGTTTTTAGGAAATTCTTGACTAAGCTATTTATTTTAATTGCTGTTAACAGCAGTTTTTATTTATGTTTATCTCTATTTAATTCAATAACTTTTTCAGTATATTTCATAAACTCTTTTTTTTCTTCAATCGAAACATGCTTTATTTTAAATCTTGCAAAATGCAAATCAGCAATTGTTTCAATATCTAGTTGACCTACAAAGTATTGTTTTGTTATATGATTTATTAAGTCATTTAAATTTTTTTGATATAGTTCGGCTCTTTTTTTAGCATTTTTATTTCCGATTGTTAATTTCAATCTCTCAATTTTTGAACGATTCAATGTAAGATAAGATAAATCAGCAGGAATACTAGAAATGGTCTGTTTATTTACTTTCCCTTTTCCGAAACAATATGCACATTTTCCAGGTAACCATTCTAATTTTTTGTTGAGTCTTTCAATATCATTATTGTCAACAAAACCTTTGCCAAGACATCTTGGGCATTTTTCTGTTGGCTTTTTAAATAAATTAATTAGCATGATTTTTTCAAAATTGCTGTTAACGTCCCGTCGGCTTTAAGAGGTTGGGGATTTTTGTTCCCAAACCATTCCGTTAAGACTGAAGTCAAATATACAAAAAGACCGTTCCATTATACACTCAAACCCCAATTTCTTAAAACCGCTGTTGTAGGAAGTGCTTATAATTCATGTTTTTCCAATCCCAAAGCAAATCCTAAAGGCAAAGTTATGTCTCCCCAACGAAACTCAGAATACATATCACTTTCATCATGATTGTTGGAGCAGATAATTATCATATCATGTCCTTTCTTTTTTAATTCAGAAAGTTCCTGTTCGTAGATTCTATCACTTGCAACCAAGACTATGTTATCATTATCAACTAGTCTATCTAGTTCTTCAAAAATCTCAAAAGCAATAATTTCATCTGACTTGTTTATGAATATTCTAACTTGATTACCGTTCTTAGTTTCAAACTTTAAATTATCGTAATCGATTGTAATTTTATGTTCTAATCCAAATGAGCGACTCATGAACAAAGTGCAGTTGATTATTTTTTTCTCTGTTTTGAACTGATTATAAAAATCTAAAATATTTTTGATTATTGTAATAAGATCGGGTTTCTGTAATTCTTTGTCTGGCCATATATCTGAATATAATTTAATTGCTCTATCTAAAGCTTTTTCTAAAAAGATGCCATCTATAATTATAGAAGTATATTCATTTACTTCTTTAAGCATATGTTCAATTTTGCCTGCTAAATTTTTATCGAAAACTTTAGTTTTAAAATCTTGGGATTGAATTTTCTCTTTATTTATGGAAATGATATATTCCTTATTACTATTAACTTTCCAGGTTTTAATTTGGTCTGGAAGAAATAAAAAAAGATGTTCGTTTTCACCATCAATTATGTATATGAAAAGGATGAAGTTGCTTTGAACATATTCTATTGGAATTGTTACAGATGTATTTTTTTCATTTAAGCTTCGACCTTTAGATTGAACAATTAGATACTTGAGTTTATGTTTAGTTGTTTTTTTTATAATATATAAATCCGAACCATTTTCATCAAAAGAGAGCTCATTAACTTTAAATCCAAATCTTACAAGCTGAGAGTAGATATAAGATTGAGCTTGTTTTTCTAAAGGTTTATTATCCATTATTATCGCAATATTGGTTTAGCATTTCCTACAACAAGAATATATCATCAAATATATACAATTTTTATTTATAAGTATAGGAATTATTTTTCAAATATAAAGCTTTATTGAAAGTCTTTTTTACGGTTTTCCATAAATGGAAACAATTTTTATGGTATTGAAGATAAGAGCAATACAAAAATAAAATTCAGGATTTGATTTGGGTAAAGCGTTCCGAGATTACGTTAGAAAATATCGGTTTTGTTTCTATTTGAAAGGTTATAGGGGAGTTTTTGGGATTAGTAATTTAGCAACTACAAATTAGTGACGATTGATCCGAGTCATTTATTAAACTGCTATTTCGATGGCTGTATGATCAGAATTTTACGTTTTTTTTGTATCTAATGGCATCAACGATTTCTAAATCTTGTTTTTTTGTTTTTGCCACCCAAATTGTTTCTTTATGATTTAGATATTTCCAAGTGTATTGATAAACTATACTATCTGTGATTATTGACTTTTTATTTACTATTCCACCTTGAAATTCATTTAGTGAATTATTAATATTAAAAGATGTTATTTCGTCTGCCTCCGATTTAAAGTATACTTTATTTGCAAAATCTAAATTTTTTCCAATCAAGTCATCTATAGTTTCAACTGGTTCGTGAAAGGCATCAAAATACCATATTCCAACAGCAGAAAGTATTAAAATAAGTAAGGCTATTTTTTTCATTGTTGGATAAAGGTATCAAATTTTCTTCATAATTTTTCTAAATTACAATCAAGGTTTTTTACTGTAAAGGAACACTGTAAGCCAAATCAAAATAGATAGAATTCAAAAAAGGTGTATAATTTTTGAAAAATTCTTGACTAAAGTCATTACTTGTATCTAGTTCGCTATTGTACACAATTATTCATTAGAAAAATACCTGCAATATTGATAAATTTTTGAAATTTCATCATCATTAAGTCTTTCATTCCACATCTTTTGATGGTAGTCTTGTCCAAATTCAATTTTCACTGACGATTTTTTTGCTGCAGGACTATTTTTTGACAACCAATTAAAGAAAATTAAGGAGTCGGTATTCATTAAGTTTGGTCCAGTAAAATTTCTCCTAATATGATGGCAAGCAGAGCAATTTTCATTAAATAATTGTCTCCCAATGGATTGGTTTTCGGTTAAACTTTTTGTACCACAAATGGGAGCCAATGTAGGTATTTCATGTTCTATTTCTCTTTTAGATTCTCTAAAGAAAATATAAGCTAAGATTAAAATTGATGAAAATAGAATGAAAAATGAAAATGATATGATTACTTTTAAACTTCTCATTTATAATTATATACAATGATATTAGGTTATAAAATAGTTGAGCTTCTTTAAAAACCAATTTTCAACAAATATAAGTAAAGCTATAATTTACTAATGACGTTGTCAGTTGTTTTTACTCCTTTAAAATATTCAGTACCTTATTTTCGTTAATTACTCTATCAATAAATTCTATAATAACAGGATAATACAACGTTAGGAATTTGTCATTTTGAGTAATATGTCCGGAATTTTTAATTATATCCATCGCTCTTTTAAAATCGACAGCATCAATGATTGAATTAGGTTCTATAACATTCCAATCGTCCCAACCTTTTCCTTCATTGAAGTCTTTAATAAAATTAGGCAGTGATTGATACTCCTCTTCACTAATTCCTTCATAATGCCAATATTCTAAATAATTTTCAAATTCACCATCTTCAAAATGAATTGCTAGTTTTTCATCTCCAAATTCTGCCCAAATGAATTTTTCTTTTGCTCCGCAACATTCTTCAGAACCACAAACAGGACATTGCGTGAGATTTTCATTAAATCGAGCAATGATTTTGAAATCATAATGAAACTCTCGGTTGTTTATTATACAAGAGTATTGATATTCTTCATAATCTACTTTCATAATAAATACCTTTTCTTTTCTAATAAATAGTGATAATATCAATAGCTAAGCAAACAAGTGAGATCAAGCAGAAATTGATATAGCTTTAATTTTGTAAAAAACTTAGTCTAGCGATTGCTTGTAACAGATAACCAGCTAGCTTTTTATTTTAGAATAATGAATTTCTTCATTAGCCAATCTAAATCAGAATTGCTTTTAGGCTCTTCTAAAAAACATATATTAAGGATTACTAACTCACCATCTATTTTACCAAAGGATAAAATTTTAAACTTAAATTTGTTACATGATGTACATTTATATTTTATTCCGGTAAATTCATTTCCATCTGAATTGAATACTATTTTACCTAGTTCATTACCTTTAACTTCTTTTTCAAATGGATTTATTGCATCAGCCATTTTTTGTTCATTTCCATTAGGTTCTTTTTTTACAAAAATCCATTTTGCATAGAATGTATCAGTTAAAATTTCGTTTTCACCGAATGATTTTATTGTCGAATTAAACTCAATTTTAGTCTTTCCATAATTGATGAAATTTGTTTTTATCTTCTCTTGAGAATAGCTTAGAAAGCTAAGTAAATACAAGATTAAAATGTAATTTTTTTTCATGTTCTTTTAAAATGTGTATGTGATTATCCTCGGCTACAAATTAGTGACGTAGAGCCAAGTCGGAGCCATTTTATTAAACTGCTGTTACTTACTGGTTTTTTAGTTTGAATAAAGTTTAAGTAATATTTTATTATTTAACATAAAATATCCACCGTTTGTAAGTCCTACTGAACTAAAAAAATGTGGTGGGAAGTCAGTATAATTATCCATTTTGCTCAATTCATTCTTAATATCGCTTTCTAACCAGTCAAAATCATAAACATCTTTTCTTCCTGTCGAAATTGTCGAAAGCTTGGAGTTGTTAATTATTAGTTTGTTGAAAGTTTCACTGTCAAAATAAAGAACTGCTTCTAATAGTCTTTCTGAAGGACCGGGAACTGTTAGTCTTTGATTATTTCCAGAATTGTCTATTAAAACGTATTTGAATTTTACTTTTTGGGTTTATAAGTGTTTAAGTCAATTAATTTTCCAAGTTTATTTTTGTCAGTTGAAATTATGGTAGATTTATTTTCATTAATCTTAGTATTACTTTCTTTTTTTTCAGTTTGATTACACGATAATATAAATGTTGTAAAGATAAAAGGTAATAATATTTTTAGTGTTTTTATTGTCATTTTTATACTTATCTGTAAGTATCAAATATATGTAACTTTTTCTTTATAAAAAGAAGAATTGTTTTTCAAATGTAATATTTTATTGAAAGTCCTTTTTACGGTTTTCCATAAATGGAAATTATTTTTATGGTGTTGAAGATAAGAGCAATACCGAAAATAAAATTTAGGATTTGATTTGGGTAAAGCGTTCCGAGATTACGTTAGAAAATATCGGTTTTGTTTCCATCCGAAAGGTGATTGGGGAACGGTTTTGTGGGGAGGTTTGATGTTGGTGACGTTCTGTGGCTAAAGAAAGTGGCGAAAAACCACAAACAGAGTCATAATTTATAGACGATGTTTTAATTACCAATCAGAACTTTTACTTTTATAATTACCTTCTAAATAGTTTTTTAAAGACTCATTTAAGTTATTAAAAAATGTTTCAAATTTTGTAGGTATTTCTTCAAAACCTTTAGGTAATTTTCCTTTTTCGTCATAGTATAAAGATCTACCATCTAATAAGCCTGTTGAACTTCCCATAGGGTTTGATATTTTGAGTTCGGTTGGATCAAATTTATATTTTCCTTCTTTGAAAGAAATCTCTATTGTGTAATATGAATCATTATTTACTTTTTTCTTTCCAACATTATAAGAAATGAGTTCATTTGTATATGCGTAAATTCTAATTTTGTCATTCACAATAGTCATTTTTATTACATTATCAGGATCTTTGTAAGTTTCCTTTATCCAATTAATAGTTTTTGAATACAATTCAGAAGAATTTTGATTTATCTCAACAACTACATAATCAGTAAATCCATCTTTGTTAAAGATAAATTTTTCCTGAGAATACATTTTACTTAAAAAATAAAAAATAACAAAAAGATAGATTTTTTTCATAAGTTTTTTTAATATAAGTTACAACGGTATCGGCTATGAGTAGTTGCGTGGGTTAGCACTTAATTTAGCAAGTACGCACCAAACTGAAAATCCGCGAGGATTTTCAGAAGTAGGCGAGAACGAGCAATTACTTATAGCCATTGTTGTGTAACGTTTTTTTAAAATGGTGGTGGTGGCGGAACAGGAATTTTCAAATTCGGTACCGTTCGATAAAATTCATTCAATAATTCCACATTAATTTTATCTTTATTTTTCTCAACAAAATCGTGTAGGTATTCGTTGATGTCTTCATCTTCACTAATCCACAAAATTTGTGAATTATTTAAACTCGCAGAAACGTATTGATTTGCTTGTTCTGTTGAAAAAGACTCAAATTTTGAAAGTTTTTGAAGTAGTTGTCTTGAAGAATAAAAATTCCCACTTTCAATGAGCTTTGAAATTAGAATATCCTTTTCCAATTCTGTCGCTAATTTTATTTCAGGAAAAATATCTTTAAAGAAATCAGATAGCGTTTTATAAAATTTTATTTCAGAAAACTTTTTTCGTTTCCATTCTCTTGCTAGAAATGTATTGAAATTTGTATTGTCAAGTTCTGAAAAATAGTCTTTATCATCTGCAATAAAATATAAATCATTATTGTTCTCAACATTTTCTAACAAGCATTCCCAATTTATTGCATCTCCATAAGATTTGTTTTTTCCAGGCGGATTCCCAATATCATATCTCAATCTGCCTTTTTCAACAAGTTCAGGTGTAGTCGAAACATAATTTGCTTTTTGAAAAAGCATCTCAATTATTTTATCCGCTTGTAATGTATGAGTTTCAATTTTTAACATTAAATTTTTTAGAAGAGATTGTTTTTCTCTGTCGTAATCTTTAATCAACTTTTTTAAAGTTTCGTATTCTTTGTAGTCTTTACAGAACTGAGGAAATTGTGTACTTAATTTTGATTGATTAAATGTTTTTAAAGCATCCGCAAGTTTAGTTTCTCTATTTCTATTAAATTCATTTACGATTTGCTCAGGTAAATGTAGTTCTAATTGGTCGTTGTCCATTAGAACCATCAATTTACTCAGTTCTTCCAAATCATCATTCGAGAAATGATAGAATTTCAGATAAACATTAGTGTCAATAAATAGGTGTATTGCCATAGTTTTTGTCAAATGTTACACAACTAGTAAATATCATCAAATATATATAACTTTTCTTTATAAAAAGAAGAATTATTTTTCAAATATAAAACTTTATTGAAAGTCTTTTTTACGGTTTTCCATAAACCCATACAATTGCTATCCGATTGAAAAGTAGAGAATTAGTCTTTTAGTCAATTCCTTGAAAACCTTAAATAATCAATCGAACACCGCCCAATTGTTCTATTTTATACGGGAAATGATCGCCGGGCGAACCAATAAACATAAAATTGACCGGAATGTTCCATTTTTCAGATAGTTCATTGATCAGATCCGGACCGAATTCTGCTTGTAGCTGAATGAAATCGATCTTAATATTGGGATATTCCCTGTCTAATACATCCAGATCGGCAAGGAATTGAGGGGAGGCTTTTTCACCTTCTTTAAAGGCGGCTACGATTTTGAGGTTCTTAGTATGTTCGTTATTCTGAATGTAGAGCATTACTTTATTCAACGTAGCCACATCGTCATCTTTGGTGAAATAAACAAATTCTTGTGAATTGATGGTGTCTATAACTTTCAGGATCCCGTCATTGGATCGGGTTAAAAACGACTGCACGGGCGACAGAAAATATTTAATGATCTTTAAAAGGAGTTTTAAAATAGAGGTCCGGTTCAGCATCACGGCAACAACTAATATTGTAGGTAAAAAATACTGAAGGAATACACCCAGATAAGCAGGGTTCAGGATGGCATTTCCGGTTATGGCTATGATCACGGCTCCGATAGCAATTAACAGGGCGATCCAGGAAGATTTTTCCGGTCGCGGCAAATTTTGTCGCCTTACTTTGAGTAATATATTACCGATACCGAATAAGACCATTACGGATAGAAAAGCAATGGTATAAACACCTGCCAAAGCACTTAGTTTTCCTCTTGTGATCAATAAAATGGAAACGCATAATAAAAAGAAAACAATAGCAATGCGATACGAGCTTCCTCTTTTGTTCTTTTTGAGTAGGAAAGGAGGTAACACCCGATCCAGTGTCATTCGTTCAACTAAACCGGTTACGCCGACAAACGAAGTCAAAACGGCTCCGCTTAACACTAAAGCAGCATCAATAGATATCAGAACCGAAAGCCAGGATCCTCCGGAGATATTTCCCATATAAGATAATAAAGCTTCCTGATTGTTCTCAATATCTCCCATAGGAATTACGGCCAAAGCTAAAAAAGCCATCAGCGGGTTAAAGATGGTTACAACCACCCACATGTTTCGCAATGTTTTCGGAAAAACGCCGCGTTCTTGTTCTTCTACAAAATTAGCCGAACTTTCAAACCCGCTGATCCCTAACATGGCTGCCGAGAAACCGAAAAATAAGGCTGTGGTAATGTTTCCCCTTTGGTGGGTAAAAGATTATTTTCGGTAAAAACGGTAAAGCCGTTTTGAAAGAGATAAAATATCGTAAAAGAAGCCAGAATGACCAGTGAGGTTAAATGAAAGATAAAAATAAAGATGGCGACTTTAGAAGATTCTCCGATCCCGATTATGCTTAATCCCATAAAAATGCCAAGTAAAACGATTGTTGCAATAATTATAGGCAAATGGTCAAATACAATTGAAGCGTAGTGCATGGCTTCATTGGCTGAAATTACAGCAGTAGCCATATAAGATAGCAGGGTTAAGGTAGCTGCGAGAGAAGCTAATGATTTACTGGTGGTATTCAGTAGGGCGTTGTAAGCACCACCGTTTAAGGGAAGTGCGCCTACCACTTCTCCGTATACTTTACGGAATAAAAAGAGAACAACACCAACCATCAGTAAAGCGAGCCAGGCATATTGTCCGGAGTAAACAATGGCTAAAGCCGATACGTATAAACAAGAAGAACTGATATCATTTCCGCAAATAGCTGTCGAAGCAAGTTCGTTAAGCTTTTTAAGTTGTTTTTTTTCCATGCTGAAAGAATTGGAATCTGTTTTTTTATAAGAGATATAAATGTAAGATTAATTTTTTTAGCATGAAAATTACGGAACAGAATAGCGATTCTTTATTTATAAGAACTCAGTTAATTTGCTTGAGCCTAATGAAGCTATATATATTCCAAGTCCGTATATGAAATGAGTAATTATACTTTTTAAGCGGGCAATGTTAGGCTCAGGAAGTTTAGAGCCGGCTATTCCGAAACCGAAAGAAGGCTGCATTAAAAAAAACGGAGCAATTGTCGTCAGTAGTCCGATAAATAGTGCGGGTTGTAGAGTAGGATTTTCAATCCATTCCGTACCATAAATTAAAACAAGTAGGAAGACAAAAGCAATTCCGATGAAGTAATGAGCGATCCACCCGATCAGGGATTCATTAGGAAAAGGAGTTGTATGAATTATTTTATCATGTTTAAATTTCCCTTTTGTCATGCTTCCTATCCACCTTCCTACTAATCTGTAATCTAAAGATTTTATATTAAAAATGCTCAAAATGTAAGCCCAGATATCCATTGTTAAAGTTGCTCCGATCCCAATTGCTATAATTTTTAATACTGTAACCATATCTTTTTTTGGTAAAGATATAAAAATTTTTTATTATTGCGACAAAGTTGCATTTATATGAAAAGAAGAAATACAGAATCGACTAATGAAATATACGCATTGCTTAAAGCATCTAAATCGGCATTAAGCCACGATATGATCCGGTCAAAACTAACTAGTAATGCGGACAGAGCTACAATTTATAGAATACTTAATCGTTTTTGTGAAGATAAGCTTGTTCATAAAGTCATGGGAGATGACGGAAAGCAATATTTTGCTTTTTGCACGAATTGTCAAGAGAAAAAGCATAAGCACAATCACTTTCATTTCAGATGTACCGTTTGTGGGAAAGTAGAGTGTTTAACGTCAGAAATAGAGATCTCTTTGCCTGAAAATTATGTTTTTCAAAATTTTAACGCATCAATTTCAGGAGTGTGCTCAGAGTGTATGAACCGTTGAGGTTTTAAGAAGTTAAATACGATTTCGCTATCGAGGTTATCAATTAAAATAGAAAATAAGATCAGTAGGTTGGCTTTGTGTATAATTCTTTGACCCGATCGAGTTCGGTTGTATCCGTTATCCGGAAAAAATAATCAAGTTGCCATTTCTGAGTTTTTTCGGCTTGTTTGTTGTTTGCCGTATCCCAAACCGGGTATACCCGAAATCCTCTTTTTCCGTCTTTTTTATCTGTACGTAGTATTCCCTGGTTTTTTAAAACCGATTTTGGAAAGACAAATTGTCCCAGCTTATTTTCTTTAAGAACATGAATAACAAAGAAATCAACAGGATCGTTTTCAGAGAATGGTTCTGTAATTCCGTTTTTATTCCGTTTCCAGAAAGTAACGAACTGCCCTGTTTTTTTAGGGGTTATTTTAGCGGTTCTGCTGATGATCTTCAATCCGTCCAACTCAAATCGACAGGCATCATATTCCTGACCTTCCGGTTCTGTTTGTAGATCAGAAAGTTGTAGTCCGCATGTGTCATAAATTTCAGTTTTGACCTTATTCAGAATATCATTCATAGAAATATTGGCTAAAAATGTTAGGTTATACCAAAGCTAATGTAGGCAAAATTTAGAGGATTCGGGAGATTTTCGGAAAATTCTAAACCGAGTCATTATTGTAACCGATTTTTTTATTCAGTTATCCCTAAATACTCTTTCTGATTCTCTGTTAAGTTCCAGTTTTCCTGAATATCCAGATTAAGAAGCAGAACTTTTATTTTTAAATTTTCTTGGTTTGCGAGATTTGAGAACCAATTTAAAGAGGTTTCGCTTTCAGCACTCAGAAATTTCCCCCAAGTGATAAAAATATACATGTCGACATTTTCATCAGTTATGGTGCTACCATCTAAAATAGTTATTTCTTTCAGGAAGTTCTCTAATGTTTGACCGGGATCGGATTTCATTTTTGAAATTTTTTCTAACTTCTTTAATTCTGCTCCGCAATACATCCCTTTTCCCTTATTCTTGATTAATTCACCTTTAGAATTAAAAAAAAAGGCATCAGGAACTACCAGTCTTTCGGTTTTGCTAAATTCCGCAAAGGTTCCGATTCCTTTTAAAGTTGCTATTTGATCGTTTGAGAAGTCAACTTTTTTAGCTTTTAAATAGTGAATAATGGTGGAATCGTTCTCAATTTTAAAATTAATTTCAATCTTCTTTTGAGCAAAAGAAGTAATGGAAATTAACATTAGAAACATTATTTGAATAGTTTTCATGGGAGCTGTGTTTTAAATTTTTGATAGAGGGAAATAAGCCATTTTTATAGCTATTGTGTTACAGGTAGTTATATTTTTTCATTGTTGATCTTTATAATTTGCTGAATCCAGTCGCTTTTATTGTCAAGATAATAGTCAGGTTGAATTCCGGTATATTCAAATTTATCGAAGTCTTTATTGATAATTTTAGTCGATAGAATCATTTTGTATTTTGCACAATTTGTGGTAGCAGAAAATGCTTTATTGCCGTATCCGTATTTGAGCATGCCTCTTGAATTTTCACCGACAATAATCGTTCTGTTGTCTTTTTTAAGATCTAAAGTAATTAATTCGGCAGAACTCCCTGTCTTGAAATTTATCATCACATATATTCGTTTGATGCTGTGGTTCTTTTTCAGGTATTTCAATAATGCTTCTGCTTGTTTGGTAGCGCCTCCGCCATTGTTTCTTAGATCGATAATCAGATTTTCTTTATTGAGGTTTGATAAATTTTCGTTGTAAAAATTCTCAGCTTCTTTCATCAAATTAGTGGTTCTGCTCAGGGTTTTGATTCCGATATAGTCGAAAGAAGGGTTTATGGATTGGTAGGTAAAATTCTTTTCATGATTTTTGTTGAAAAAGTAGTTGTTCTCTTTATTCCAAAAAGTGGAATAAATTCTACTGTTTTTAACTTCAATGTTGTTCTGGTAATACAATAGTCCATTTTGATAAAATTCAAAAAGTTCAAATTTGCCGTTAGGCAGTTTATTGAGTTTTAATCGAATTTTTCTCTCTTTCCATTTCTCTGAATCGGAAGATACCATAACACCATACCACGTGTTCTTTTCATCGTTGATCAGAAGTATTTTTTCTCTTCCGGCAAAGTATATCCCTGAAATCCCATCGCTCTTGATTTTAATTGTATCAATTGCTTTAGTATAGTTTGGGATAAAGGTCGATATATCGCTAGGAATAGTATAAATTTCATTGTGTCTGTCATGAATAAACGAAATATATTTTTGTAAATATCCGGTACAGAATGCTTGGTTCAAACTGTCGTTTGTGATCTCATGTTTTATTATTTCTTTCCAATCTTCAAACTCAGTTTCTTTGTGTTCTTTTACAATCTGAGTCTGATAACTTTTAGCGTTTTTAATCAGTTCTGAAACATTATCCAGTTCGTTAATACAATCACATACTTTTTCTTGGCTAAAACCAAAATTGACTTCGATTAACAGTAATAATAATGTAATGATCGTTTTTTTTGTCTTCAATTTTTTAAGTTTTTTTATTTGTGGTAATGGGGTACGGCTAAAGAAAGTGGTGAATAGCCAAGACCGAGTATGACCAAAAATAGACAAAATTTAGAAAATCAGGAGAATTTTCGGTAGATATTTGACAAGGCTATTTACGTTAAAAGCTGTTGGCATCAGATATTTTTAATTTATTCCAAAATATCTTCATGAATCATCATCAATGTAGTTTAGGCAAAAAATACAAATCTCATTAATCTCAAATTGAGTAGCATTTTTATGAAATAACATTCTATAGAGTTTTTCATAATCTAAATTGTTTTCAGAATATTCAAAAATTTCTATTGTATGATTAACATATAATGGAAATCTATCTGACAATAATTCAAGTTGTTCATTTTTAATTTTCTTTTCGAAAAAACTCCACATGATTTTAATTTAGATTCTTCCAAATCTACTAAATATTTAAAACAGATTAGTGGGAAATTTTTAGCATTAAAAAAATCTAATTTGATGCATTTGAAATTTGAAAAATTAAAACTAAATTGTAATTGAATTTAGGCTTTGGTACAAATAAGGCACAGTTGAAAAATAAAAATCCCCAAAACCTTTATTTATAAGGGATTGGGGATTAAATTGTGACCTCGACAGGCTTATAACCTATTTTTAAACCCCTATAAAATACGAGACTTTACAGAGGTTTAAAAAAATGGGGGTAATTCTAAGGGTAATTACTCTCCTAAGTTGTCTAAATTTAAAGATGGGTAATGTAACTTACAATATTCTAAGAAATCCTCTAGCGAACCTCTATATTGTAATACAAAATCTACTAACTGACTTTTTGGCTTTCCATAAGTTTTATAAATTTCCTTAATTATAAGCTTCTTAGTTCCGTCTTTAAGTTTATTAACAATCTTTAGATTCTTAATTTTAATTTTATTAGACATTATATCCTTAGATATACAATTACTAGAAACAAAATAGCTATATCTTCCAGAATAATCTCTAGACCCAGAGATAATTATTTTTGGAACTAATATAATTTTTTTGCCTTTGTAAGTTGGTAAATTATATTCCTTAGTTTCCCATTTACCACTATTAGGATTATAAAATCTAACTTTTGTTTTTAGAGTAGGAATTTTATACTTTAAGCATTGTTCTTCTGTAAACTCTGCAAAAATGTTTCTACACACATTTGAAATTGTATCTGACATTAAATCTTGTCCAATACCTTCTACTAATAAAAGTATATTATGTGCTTCGTTTGTTATAGAAATACCTTGTTGTGCAAAGACATTTCTACTTAAAGAATCGAAAATTGTTTCTGCTTTTTCATTTGCAATTGCTTTTCCTTTATTACTGTCCGAATAGCCTAAATGATACTCGTTAGGCTCGTGTAATTCTGATAGAAATAGAAGACCATTTTGTCTATCCATAGGGACAATATAGTTTCTATTTAGATTTTTAAAGAAATGTTCTAATTGTAAATAAACTTCTTTTACAATTTTTACATCTTTGTTATTTGCAATTAAAAAGGGGCAGATAAACCCTAGTAAGTCCCCATCGAGCGGGACGTTCGCAAAGTCAACATGTTCTCTTTTGTTGATGTTGAAGTGCTTCTTAAATGTGTAATGTTGCTTCATAAGCGTAATAAATAATAATTAATAATCTTTTTAAATTAATAGATGAATAGGGGCATTTCACCCCACTTGTTTTTATCTTTTGTTTGCTACAGAAACCACTCCAGCTATAACTACAAGTGTTAGTGCTAATCCCGCAAGCGTTCTTATTGCTTGTCCATTAGCACTAATACTAAAGTCTTTATAACTAAAAGTAAGATTCTCTTCTTTTTTTAAAACACTCATACTTTTGTATTTTTAATTAAACAATCTCCATTAAAGCTTGTGGAGTTCCGCTATTTTAATCTAAGAAACATTCCATTTGAAGGGAATTATCTAAATTATTTTTTGTTGAAGCATCTTTTACACTTCTTAAATACTCTTCGTTATTTATAGTTTCGTATGTTACTACTGCGCCTAAATTCCATCCAGGATAATCCCATACAAGTGTTTTTATTACTTTACCATTTTTAATTAGTTTAATAACGTCTTTTTTATTGTTTTTTTTTCCTCTTGTTTGGAAAGTTCCATTATTGTTAACTGTATGTAACATTACATCTGTAATTCTTCCTTGGTTGTCTTTCCAAACTCCTGTGATATAATAGTGTGTCGTCATTTTATTTTTTGTTAAATGTTATTATTATAAACGTGTATTGTAAAAATAACAATACTATTTTTGTAATACAAATACCATGCCAGAAAAAAATACAAACATTTATTGTAATTGGAACATTTTTTGTATATTCGGTATATATATTTTTATATATTTGCACCCTCGTAAAGGATAATATTAGAAATACAATTTATGCTAGATTTTAGTTCTGCTTTGTATAAAATTTTAGGGGATAGAATTAAAGATAGGAGAGACTCTTTAGGTATGAGTCAAACCAATTTATCTGAAGAATTAAAAGACCTTAAAAGGGCTTCTATATCTAATATAGAAAAAGGTAGGCAACACCCTCCTTTAGATACTATTTATAGGCTTTGCGAAGCATTAAGGCTAGACATACATACCATTTTACCAACCTATTCAGAAGTCTTAGATTACATAGAGAAAAACAATTCCGATAATAAAATTGAAAGGTTTTTAGACAGCCTAGATGTTGAAGATAAATTAACTTTTGAAAAGATAAAAAACTTACTAAATAAAGACAAAAAATGAGACCAAATTTTAAATACATTGAAGACAAAGCAGAAGACGTTTTATCTAAAAACAATCTTTTCAAAGCTGGATTTAGTGTTGAAAAGTTAGCTAAATTGTTAAGAATTAGTTTAAAAGAGGAGGTTTTAGATGACAACGTGTCTGGTTTTTTTGTCATGACAGATACTGACAACATAATTACATACAATAAAAAAGATGGTGAATTAAGACAAAGATTTACTATTGCCCATGAAATTGGACATTTTTTATTACATTCTAAAGATCAGCCAATATTTATTGACAAAACTCCGAGTGTAATGTTTAGAGATAATTCTTCTTCTACTGGAGAGGATTTTAAAGAAAGAGAAGCAAATGCATTTGCAGCATCTTTACTTATGCCAAAAAAACTTATTGAAGCTGAAATAGAAAAAGCTCCTAATGATGTAGATGATGCAATTATTTTCTTAGCTAAAAAGTTTAAAGTAAGCCAACAAGCGATGACTTTTAGATTATCTAATTTAGGTTACGGAATTTAATAGATAATCTCTTAAATCGTTTGTATTTCGTTTTAAGATAGCTATAATTATAAAAAGGCAATCGTGTTCTATATATGAATGATTGCCTTTTATCTTTTTAAGATGTTTACTCGTTAAAATATGTTCTTAAAAATCGCTGATACAAAAATTGTGTCTTACTTGTTGTATATGTAATTAATATGATACAATTTTGGAAGCCTGTACTTGTTGTGCGGAAAAAATTCGCTATTACTCTATAGATTGTTTAATATTATACATTCTAGAGTTATATTATTACCTTATTATGACGGAACTGTGGTAATTTTATTTTTTGACTTTCTAGAAATCCGTTGTAGGCTTGTTTTTCTAAAATTCTTTTCATTATTTGTTTTGTAAGTTGATGTTTTTCCACTTTAAAGCTTTCTAATTTTAAAATTAAAGTACTCTTTATTTTGTATCTTCTGTTGGGATTATCCTCTAATTTTTGCAACAATCCATATAAGCGGTCTAATCCTATACGCTCTATTCCTTTACATATTAAGAATTCATAATACACGTTTCTTTTTTTTGTTTTTAAAAAATCTAATTCATTTTCGTTAATTAATTCTAGATACTCTAGATTGGTCATTTGTTTTATCCAATAATCTATTATTTCTTCTTTTTGATTACAAAAATCCCTAACTGTTTTAATGTTATTTCTTTTAAAAAAATCATTTGTACTTACATGTATTTTTTGTTCTAATCTTAAAAGCATCCATTTTTTACTAAATACACTATAAAAGTTTTGACTAAATAATTTTTTCTTTTGCATTTCTAAACCTTTATCGTATATCTTAACATTGTTTTTTCCGTCGGCGGTCATGAAATACAAGGTTTCTAGAGGATAATTAACCCTCTTTTTATAGTTTTTATGTGAAAATGTATTAAAGAGCAATCTTGTTCCAAAATCGTTACTAATTTTTATTGTTTTTCCTATTTCTACTCGCCTTAAGATACCATTATAAATTGTACTTTCCTCTTTAAATATTATATTGCTTAAATGTTTTAAACAAACTTCAAATTCATAAAAATTTATTTCTTGAATGCTTCTTTTTCCTAAAAACCATTTTCTAATACTATTGCGAATTTCTATAATTGTTCCCTTACTTGATTCTCTATATACAAGTTTCATATAAGGTTGGTTTTCATTATCTTGAAAATTAACTTTATTGTAATAAATATAATAGCATACAAAAACAGTTTTTTCACCAATAAAGTTTTTACTTTCTGTGTTAGGTAATACATATGGATTATTGCCATTTTGGAAATCATTTAAAATAGCTCTTGAAAGTTTTCTATTGTTAAGTATTATTGTAATATTATCCATGATTATTTTTTATTTGTGTTAAAGAATAAATTATCTAGGTCTGTTTTTTTTATTAAGCGATTGCCAAAACTTTGCTTTTGTATTACAGGAAGCTTATTTTCTCTTATAGCTCTTTCTAATGTAGACCTTGAAGTTGAATACATTTTTTCTGCCTCTTTTATTGTGAAAGCAGTTTTTGCAGTTGGATTAAATTCTTCTATTTTTAATTTTAGAATTTCTTCTACTTTTTTTTCTACTAAATAATTAAGTCTTTCTTCTTCTCTTTGTGCTTTTAGTTTGATTAACAATTGTTCTAAAGAATTAATCTTTTTGTCTAAAGGGTTTTTAGTTTTCATATTTTTAAAATTTTGATTTATAATACTATTAACTAAAGTCACAACACGAATTTTGGCTAAAAAACAGCAAAAGTTATTGACAATTTGAAGAAGTTTTTAACAAAACACAAAAAAAGCCCTTAATTGGGCTTTTAAAAAATTTAGAGATTATTCTATTTATTCTATAGCATTGAGTAAAATTGATATTTCATAAACTCCTGTTCCAAGAGTTTTTTGTGAATAGTTTTCTGTAAGCATAATCGCATTACGACCGTCGTTATATAAACTTTCATTTCCATTCTTTTTAATTAATGAATAACCGTTTTGCGGTAAATTTTTAACTATTAAGTTATATAGCGTTTTATCCTTAATTATTAGTTTTGTATTTTGAAAAGTAGTACCATCCGAAGTGTCCATTATTATAATTCTTCTTAATAATTGTTTCTTTTGAGTGAATGTAAACGAATAAGTTCCAACTACTTTTCTTCCATTGTCTTTAAATTTTTCTGTTGGTCTTTCTATAGACCAGCCATCATATTGTAATTCCTCTGTAAGTGATTCCAAAGATAACTCTGAAGCAATTAGTAGTTCTTTTAGATTATTAATTTGTGCATTTGATGTAGAAAAACATAAAAAAGCAATAAACAAGAGTAATTTTTTCATAATAAAGTGTTTTTAAATTAAGCAAATATAGTAAAGTCTATTATAATAGGTAACATATAATATACAAATGTCTGAATTTCGGCTTTTATATGAGTGAAGCTGATTTAAATATAGAAGCCAACATTAAAAAAGTTGCAGAGAAAATAAGACAACTAAGAATAGATAGTAATTATTCTAGCTATGAGAATTTTGCTTTTGAAAACGAAATAAATAGGGTACAATATTGGAGAGTAGAATCAGGAAAAAACATTACTCTTAAAACATTTTTTAAAATATTATCTATTCACAATATTACACCCGAAGAGTTTTTTAAAGACTTTACTTAAATACACTAATATTTTCTATTGATTTATTTAATGATTCAACAGATGAATTAACATATGTCATTGTTTGTTTCATACTGCTATGAGTCATTAACTGTGCAATGTGGAAAGGATTTACATTGTAGTTAGCTAAAATTGTTGCAAAAGAATGCCTCCCCATATGAAAAGTAACATTTTTATTTATATCGCAGATTTTCGCAATTTCTTTTAATACTCTATTAGTATGTGCATTTGTGATTTTAGGGAAAACTTGTTCTAACCTATGCTTTTTATGTTGCATTAAAATTAATTTAGCATTTCTACTTAAAGGAATAGTTGCTTTTTTATTGTTTTTTTTAGTGTTTAATACAATGTGATTCATGTTTATAACATTTTCCCATTTTAGAGCTACTACATCTGAAAATCTTAATCCTGTATTACAAGAAAATAAAAACATATCTTTAATTTGTTTTATAGTTTCTGCATTCTTGTGATCTGAAAAATCTGTATTTAATATTTTTTCTAATTCTTTTTCGGTTACATATCCAAATTTTTGGTTGCATTTAGGCATTTTAAAATCTCTGTATGGATTATCTTTTATATAGTTGTTTTTTATTAAATACAGAATAAATGTTTTTAGGTTTTTATGTCTGTTAAATAAACCACTCTCTTTAATATTACTTCTCTCTCGTAAGAAGTCGTCAAATTTCTCTATAAACTTTAAATTAATGTCTTCTGCTTTAGCATTAGGTTTGAATTCTTGTAAGCGTTTTTTTAGTAATTTATAATGCTCTTGTGTCCCAGTTTCGATTTCTTTAAATTTCTTAGCAGTAAACATATTGAAAACAAAAAACAAGTCGGTTGTATTGTTGTTAGAATAAAAGTTTTTTATAGATTCTAAGTTTATTTCTTTTCCACTAATTCTTTGTTCTCTAATGTAATCTTTTATTCTACTTACTTCTTTATCTAGCATTTCATTGCTAATGCTAGTTTTTGGTTCTTTAAAACAGGCTTCTTTTTTATTCCAATTGACTTCTTCTGTATATTCTCCAAAAGGAAGTTTTAATACTTTAGAATTTAATGTAACTCTTAAGTTAATTGGACATTTTCCATCTTTTCTTTTTTTATCTGTGCGTAGGATAGGTTTAACTGAATAATTTAATTTCATGATTTTATTTTCTTACTTAATAACAGGTCAAGCATATTTTACGAGAGCTAAAATAGTAAGAAAAAGATTACATTTAATGAATAAATGTGTTTAAGTTATTGATATTCAATAATTTCGCTTTTTTAAAAAATAACAAAAAAAACACTTAAACAGTACTAGCTTAACAAATTGCGTTAGGATTGTTATTTTTTTAAGGGGGAAAAAATGGGGGTAAAGAAAATGATACAAAATGATACAAAATGACACATTTAGAAATAAAAAAAACCTTGGAGAACCCAAGGTTTTTGTAGCACTAAGGAGGAAAAATTGTCCTTATATCGTGACCTCGACAGGATTCAAACCTGTAACCTTCTGAGCCGTAATCAGATGCGCTATTCAGTTGCGCCACGAGGCCATTGTTTTGTGGGTGCAAATATAGCCATAATTGTGTAACCTGCAAATCAAAAAAAGAAAAAAATAATAAAAAATACAGCTGTAAAAACTACACAGTTGATATTCAGTGTTTTTAAAAGAAATAAAAAAATCCCTTGGACGAATGTACCAAGGGATTTTTTTGCTCAGAAAGTTTAGATGGAATAAGTTCCGTTAGTAGATATTCAGGTATTTAATACATTTTTTCCAGTTTCTTTTGATAAGCCCCTATTTTTTCCTCATAAGCTTTCATCTTTTCTTCATAGATTTTCATAGCCTCTTCGTATTTTTTCATGGCAGGTTCTCTTTTCAGCATTTCTTTTTCAAATTTCTCCATCTTCTTTTCAAATTCTTTTATCTGAGGCTCCATGTTCTCCATTTTTTTCTCAAAAGCTTTTATTTGCTTTTCGTAATCTTTCATGGCTTTTTCATCACTAAGATCGGAAGGTAAAGCTGGCGGGTTTGGAAAGGAAGGTGCTTTGGGCGCCGGAGGTAAATTGTCAAAATTGAATGTCGGCGGTGCCGGCGGTTCTGGTAGATCAGCCATCATATCATTCATAATGATGAATTCTGTTTCTTCTTCATCATTCGTATTAGTATAAACACGAACGGTTTTAGCTTGTTTTGTTTTTAGCGTTTTAAATTCGTTAGGAGAAATTTGTTTGCCATTTACGATATAGATCGCTTCTTCATCAGAATCGTCATCGTATTTAAAAGTAGCATTACCATTCATGATAATTACTCCGTTTTTTCCTTTTTTTCCGAATTTTTCAATAGCATCTTCTTCAGACAATTGCAGAACTGAACCTTCTTCCAGTTCTATCTTTTGATTCTTTAGCTCATCTTTTGTGTATTCTTTACCGTTGATGATATATAACTCTGATTGGTCGGAATCACCCGATTTTCGGATCTCTACTGTTTTGATATTGATAAGGCTGTCACCGATTTTGACTGATTTCGGCCCCATTGTTTCGATCTTTTTGAAAACTGTTCGAAGCTGTTTTCTTCCGAAACCCATATTCGTTTTTCCGCTCATATCAACCTCTTTAAAGAAACGGATCGGTTGTATCGGCTGATCACCATTGGCTGACATTCTTCCGGTGGAACCGTCTTTGTCTTTGAACTTAATATCTAAGGCAATAATTTCATTGTCTGTGTTTCTTTTTAGTTTTGAAACCTTGAAAGTAACATCGTGCTCTTTTTTAAGAATAGCTGTTTCTTTTTTGATTTCTTCATCGGTAGTGTTTTTAGTAATGATGAATTCGGTTGTTTCATCATTAGGAGTGATGAAGACCCGCTCTTTAACCTGAGCTAATGTTTTGATCTGGAATACCAAAAAGAATAAGGTCAATAAAGGAAGTACTACAGTGTATTTCCACATCTTTTTCTTGCTTGATGGATTGGTGTTTAACATAACGATTCGTTTTTTGATTAATGATTGATAAAATTGATTGGTGATTGATAATTGATTGTGATTGATAATAGTCTTTACTAATGTTTTTTGATATTGATAAGAATTATTACTCAAACGTGCCGTTTCTGAATCCGCAATATATTCTAAGTTTTGGAGAATAGCTTTGCGGTACAACCAGGATATGGGGTTGATCCAAAGGATAAAACAAAGTATTTTTCCCAGTAGTACATCAAAAGAATGACGCTGTTCAATATGTACCCTTTCGTGTAAAAAGATCAGATTAAGCTCTTCTGCTGTAAATTTTTCTTTGTTGTATACTAAAATATTAAAAAATGAGAAGGGATTTTGACCCTGCGAGGTTTCTACAACCCAGATGTTATTTTCTTTCCGACGATTGCCTTGACGAAAAATTCTGATGAGTGAAAAGATCTCAAGTAGTAGCGTAGTAGCCAGTAATAGAGCAATGATACTGTAAACAGAAGTAGCAATAAAATTCCAGTCGATAGGTATTTCTGTAACATCCACTGAGGGAATGCTAGCGGTAGAATTAGCGCTTACAAAAGGAAAATAATTTTGAACCTGAGGTTCCGGGTCGACCCAGATGATCTTGGTATAACTGAATAAAGGCAAGAGAAAAGAAATGAAAACTCCGGCAATAAGGAACCAGCGGTTAGTTTGAAAAAAGGTTTCCTTTTTCAAGAAAAGCTGGTACACACCATAGTGGAGTAGTAATAAACCATTTACCTTAAGAAAGTAGAGCCATAAAACATCCATACTATTTCTTTTTTTCGATTAGATCTAAAATTTCCCGAAGTTCGTCAGCAGTGATTTTTTCTTCTTCAGCAAAAAAGGAAACTAAATTTTTATACGAGTTGTTAAAATAGTGAGAAATAGCCGTATTCATAAAAGCTTTGCGATACTCTTCTTTGCTTACGATAGGGAAGTACTGGTGCGTATTGCCATAGGCAGTATGAGAAACATAGCCCTTTTCTTCTAAATTTCTGATTATTGTTGACAGCGTATTGTAATGTGGTTTCTCTTCTACGATCTCAGCCAATACATCTTTTACAAAAGCTTTTTTAAGCTTCCATAAAATGTGCATGATCTCTTCTTCTTTATTGGTTAATTTTTGCATAGCAATAGTTGTTTCGACATTGATGAGTCAAACTTACAACTATTTTTTTAGTTACACAACTATAAAAATAGTTATTTAACTAAATTTTACGTTTTTCAGTATCTTCTAAAGCTCTTGCCGTAACATAATAGCGCCATGCAATAATGGCTTTCTGCCATTTTTTACCTTTAATAGGATCAAGTCTTTGTTTGGTGAAACTAGGTAGGATAAGCTTGTTAAACTTAGCCAGTACAATAAAGAAAACGTTTTTAAATGTTTTGTCTTCATAGCGAACCAGAATAAAAACTAAAATCCCTAAGAGTGTACCGATCAGCCCTAAAATTCCCATGATGATCCAATTGGTCTGGTAACCACCGAAAAATTCAATGATGGTAAAACCTGTTTTGGCAGAAAGAATATGGGCTAAGCTGTAGCTCATAGTAAAAATAGCCATATACCTGCCTTCATGTCCTTTCGGAGCCCTGCTCATGGCAAAGGAGTTGGAAAAAGGAAAAGCAAACATCTCTCCGAATGTCATGCTGAACATCATGATCCACAAAATAGATTCCCATTTATTAAAGAGTAGCATGAACATACAGAGCGACATGATAAATGTACCGGCTGTTACTACTTTTACTTTATTAAAATGATGGCTCTCAATATAGCTGACCAATGGCATTTCCATAAAGAAGATCATTAAACCGTTAAATGATAAGAGCAGTCCGGTTTTATACTCGCTCATATTAAACTGTTCCTTATGGTAGAGTGGAAGAGTGGTAAACAACTGAAAGAAAATGATCCCGCTGATGAGACAAGTTGCTAAAAAGATCCAGAAGGGAATATCTTTAAAAACGGAAGCTGTTAAGATTTCTCCCGGATGTTTAACATCTTGATATTTAGATTTTTCTTTTTCTTTTACAGTAGCCCAAAAGATCACAATGGCAAGGATACAGGTTGTTCCGTCAACCCAGAATAATCCTTTATACCCCATATTCATAATGATTAATCCGCCTAAAGCAGGTCCGGCAGTAAATCCTAAATTAATCGCTAAGCGAACTAAGGTCAGCGCTCGTGTTCTGTTTTCGGGTTTGGCATACGCAGCCAATGAAACGAACATAGCGGGACGAAACATATCTGCGATAACCATAATTAAGAATATAGCAACGATAAAAGCTTCAAAAGTATGTATGTGTTGCAAACCAAAGAACATTAAACCACTGGTTAGTAAACTAAAGATCATAACACGATAGAATCCGATGGAATCGGAAAGTTTACCGCCTAACCAGGATCCGAGCATAGAACCGCAACCAAAACTGACCATGATCCACCCCACCTGACCGTACGAAAAGTTCAGGTCTTCCTTCAGATATTTTGAAAGGAACGGCAAAACCATGGTTCCAGCCCTGTTGATAAAGGTTATAAGAGTTAAAATCCAGATCTCTCTTGAAAAACCTTTGAAATTATTGAAGTACTGAAGAAAGGCTTTTTGTAGCATTGGTTTAGTTTAAGTTGCAAAGTTAAAAAAGCTTTAGTGATAGTTTTGTTAATACTGCATTAATTATGAAGTCACGAAAATCATTTTGGGGATTGTAAAATAAAAAACCGTAATCACTTTACAGTTCATACGGTTCTTAGGTTAAGGGTTGGTTATATAAATCTTAAAATCAGAATTCAGCTTTTGAAGCTTTTCTAATTGATATATATATCTTTTTGAATTTTAGTTGCTCAGCATTACAGGCATTACAAGCATAGTAACGGTTTCTCCTTCATCTAAACCGTCAACCGGTGTTAGGATACCTGCACGGTTAGGCATAGACATTTCTAACTGAATTTCATCGCTGGATAAGTTGTTCAGCATTTCAGTTAAGAAACGGGAATTGAAACCGATTTGCATATCGTCTCCTTGGTAGTCACAAGTCAAACGCTCGTCAGCTTTGTTAGAGTAATCAATGTCTTCGGCTGAAATATTTAATTCAGTTCCGGCGATTTTCAAACGAATCTGATGCGTTGTTTTATTGGCAAAAATAGCCACACGGCGAACAGAATTCAGGAACTGAACACGATTGATTAATAATTTATTAGGATTCTCTTTCGGGATTACCGCTTCATAATTCGGATACTTACCGTCAATTAAGCGACAAGTTAAGATATAGTTATCAAAAGAGAAAGTTGCATTAGCATCGTTATATTCGATAGTTACTTCAGCATCAGAAGCTGCTAAAATTCCTTTTAAGATATTCAAAGGTTTTTTAGGCATGATAAAATCGGCTACCTGAGAGGCTTTTACATCAGCGCGGGCATATTTTACTAATTTGTGCGCATCTGTAGCGACAAAAATTAATCCTTCCGGAGAGAACTGAAAGAAAACACCACTCATAACCGGACGTAGATCGTCATTTCCTGCTGCAAAAATGGTTTTGCTAACAGCAGTAGATAAAACCTCTGCCGGAACAATTGTAGATGAAGGATCTTCCAGAACAACAGCTTTAGGGAATTCGTCTCCCGGTGCATAAGCAATAGCATACTTACCAGAATTTGAACTGATCTCTACCGTATTATTGTCTTCAACCGTAAAAGTTAAAGGCTGCTCCGGAAATGTTTTTAAAATATCCAGCAATAACTTCGCCGGAACTGCCACACTTCCTTGGCTGTTAGAATCAATTTCCAAAGTTGCAGACATCGTGGTTTCCAGATCAGAAGCTGAAACTGTTAATTGGGTATTGTCTAATTCAAAAAGGAAATTATCTAAAATAGGCAGGGTATTACTACTATTAATAACACTACCTAAAACTTGTAGTTGTTTTAACAAATACGAACTTGAAACAATAAACTTCATCATCTTTTTATTAAAAATCCAATATCGGGTTTTATTTTCACAAATATATTTTAATTATCAGCAATACGCAACAATATTTTATCAACAACTAACGGCTGTACATTCTTTTTCGTAAGTAAGTAAATACAAAACCGAAAATTATCAGGATACCGATTGGTAATCCGACAGTTACCATTTGTGCCCAAGTGTAATTCTGATAGACACGTTCTTTGTCCAGCAACGGCAGGTCGACATCTTTGCTGCGAATGTTAATAAGTCCCGTGTCGTCTAAAAGGTAGTTGATACAGTTCATTAAAAACTCTTTGTTGCCATAAAGGTTATTCGTCCATTTATCGAAGCCTAATTCAAGCGGAACACCGTTTTCCAGTTGGTTTTTGATGACATCGCCATCAGAGATCACAATCATTTTATTATCAGAACCGGTTTCTTTAAAGTCCTTCTCTTTAAACGGAAGCACTCTATTCTTGTACATGGAAGTAAAATTACCTTCTAAAAGTACAGCTACAGGCATTAAACCTTTTCCGGTATAATCTTCAGGACGGGTTTCTTCGGTAACCATATCCAGTGAAAAAGTTGCAGGTAAACCAATAGGTCTTGAATATTCTGAACTGGTCAGGAGAACAGTTTTGTGGATGTCATTCTTCAGCAGTTCAATCGGTGTGGCAAATTCAAATTTGATGCCTTCCATATTTTTAACTAAAGGATGGCTTGAAATAGGGTAAACATAAGGAGAATAGCGCCAGATGAATTGCTGGTATTGTGTTTGACTACCTTGCTGCCCTGTTGCTAATTTAATAGGGATCCCTTGTTCATCTTTGATAATCAAAGGATTCATACGAATTCCATACGCAAAGAACATATCCGTTAAATTTAACTGTCTTGGAAATGCAACGGTTTGTCCTGTTTCGTTAGATAGGTCTTCAAAATTGATGGCAACATCATCAATCAACCAAAGTGTTTTACCGCCATTTACAATGTATTGATCCAGTACTTGTTTTTCTTCTTCTGAAAAACCTTCGGTTGGTTTAGCAATGATCGCCAGATCGTATTTCTTTAAAGCATCGAGTGTTTCAACAGGTTGTTGCTTGCTGACAGAGTCAAGTGTAAACGGACCGATGTAATAACTTTCACGAACCGTTTGTAAAAAATCGGCAATATAACGATCGTCTAATTCGCCGTTGCCCTTTACGATGGCTATTTTCTTTTGTTTTTCTTTGGTTATTTTGTTCAACGCTTCAGCAAAAGCAAATTCCAGATGTTGAACAGAACTGATTACTTTTTGTTCTGTGGAGGCGCCCATTAAATTTTTAAGCAGTGCTATTTTAGAGCCTTTGTCACCATAATTGGCCGTTGCCCAAGGGAAAACGACTTCCTGACTTTGTTTGCCTTTATCGTCAACCGTTATGCTCAGAGGTTGCATACCTCTTTCATAGAATTGTTTCATAATGGCAACACGCTCTTCTTCTTTTTCAATAGGATTGACAAACTGAAAAATAATATTGGAATTGTAAGCAGAGAACTCTTCTAATAATTGTCGGGTCTCATCCTGTAAACGTCGGAATTCCGGCGGAAAATTTCCTTCCAGAAAAACATCAATATATAAAGGACTGTCGACAGTTTTAATAATGTTTAATGTAGTCGGGGATAAGGTATATCGCTTGTCCTGTGTTAAGTCAAAACGTTTGAAAAAATAATGTCCGCCGAAGTTTGCAACAACTAAAACAAGCAGTAGTAATAATAACTGTTTGAAAGCTTTTATATTCTTCTTCATTATCCTCTTGTTGTTTTAAGTTTATAAACAGTAAAAGCTAAAAATGCAGTAGTAATACTTCCGAAATACAGAATATCTCTGGTATCAATCACACCGCGACCCATGCTTTTAAAGTGGTAGTCCATTCCTAATTGAGCAATGAGAGAATTACTTTGTTTTAATAAAGTGGCAATGCCGTCAAAACCAAAGTAGAAGAAAAAACAAATGAAAACAGACAGGATAAAAGCTACTATTTGATTATCGGACAAGGTTGACGTAAAAATACCGATTGAAGTATAGGCCGCTACCAGAAATAATAAACCGAAGTAAGATCCGGTAGTACTTCCCATATCGATATTACCTTGCGGACTACCGAAATAGGAGATAACCCAAACATAGATCAAGGTAGGCAATAGTGCCAGAACACATAGCAGGAAAGCACCCATGAATTTACCGTTAACAATTTCCCATATGGATAAAGGTTTGGTAAACAATAATTCTAATGTTCCCTGTTTTTTCTCATCGGAAAAACTCCTCATGGTAATAGCGGGGATCAAAAAGATAAATATCCATGGAGACAATCTAAAAAACGGAGTCATATCGGCAAATCCGGAATTCAGAATATTGTAATCACCGTCAAATACCCAAAGGAATAGTCCGTTGAGTAAAAGAAAAATAGCAATCACTAAGTAACCGATAGGTGAACCAAAAAAAGATTTGATCTCTCGTAACAGCAATGCTTTCATTGTATGAATTTAAAATTTCGGTTTAAAATTATGCTATTTTTTAGCATTAGCAAAAAATCTGGACAAAATAGCTTTTACGATAAACTGACTAATTTGTCGACACTCCAAGCTTCCGGTTTATCACTGAAAAGTGTTTTCGTAAAAGGCCAAACCTGACCAAAAAGTTCTGATTTCCTGTAATTATTTAAATGTGTTTCCGATTCCCAATAACTATAAGTGAAAAAAGTTCTGGGATCATTTTTATCGCGGTATAATTCCAGTAAATGATTGCCTTCAAAACTTCTGATCTGATCTTTAAACTGATGAAAATTTTCAAGGAAAGCCTCAATTTTATCTTCTTGAAATCTCATTTTTACAATGCGTATAAACATAATAACGTATTTTTTATGAAAAAGTTATAGTAACTACATCTCTGAATTTTAAGCCTAAAAGAGAATGGGCAGAGCCTACGGTTTTTGGATTACTTTTATAAATAGCAATTTCCAGTAAGCCGTTTTCATTGAACAGGGCTAAACGTTCACCTTCAAAATCTTTTAAGGTAAATTTATCGGATGTATTAAAATCGGAATAGGATTTTTTAATAGTTGTAATTTTTTTGTTATGGAACGAAATTTCAAACGATCTGCCCCGTGCCATTTCCTGAAATAGTTTTTTGGAAATATTAGTGATACAATTCCCGAAATGGTCAATATAGATCACATTTCCCTTAATAACACTTTGTTCGTTTGTAATTTTAGGAACCAATTCGTTAACGGTTTTCAATGTTTCGATTTCTTTTCCGATAACGTTCAAATGACCACCTCTTGCAATATGACAGGCGACAGTTGTGAAAACGTCCATATCAGTTGCGTTCTCCTGTAAGCGATCGTGGATATTTATAGCAACGATCTTTTGCGGAATCTTGCGTTGTGTCAAGGTACTAAGGATTCCGTTGTCTGCACAAATGAAATAATGATCGTCCCATTGCATGGCAATATGCTGAATAGTATCATTGCGCTCACTGTCTACACCTATAATATGGATTGTTCCTTTCGGAAAGCTGCTGTATGCGGCGGCGATGCAATAACCGGCTTCAGTTGTATTGAACAAATCTATGTCATGCGAAATATCAACGATAACTGCTTCTTCATAGCCGGATATTATTTTGCCTTTGGTTGCCCCAACAAAATGATCTTTTAAACCAAAATCAGTAGTTAGCGTAATTATTGACATAAATTTGTTTATAACTTATTAGAAAATGAATCTTAGTTTTTCTTAAATTTGAATACAAAGCTAATATAATTTTAAGACACGAAAAACAATTTAAACTACAAAGCCTTTGAACGAAAGAATAATTGAATTAACTGATATCACTGCCAAAGATTTTTGGGGTCCTCAAGATATTAATTTAGAAGCTATTAAGAAATTTTATCCGAAACTTAAAATTGTAGCGAGAGGAGCCACTTTAAAAGTATATGGTGAAGAAGAGATTCTGGATGAATTTGAAACTAAATTTCGCAGATTAATGCTTCACTTTACTCGTTACAACAGTATCGACGAGAATGTGATCTTACGTGTTTTGGAAACGGACAACCATGAACCGCAGCAGATGCACGACCGAGATAAGATTCTGGTACATGGCGTAGGGGGAAATTAATCAAGGCAATGACGCCAAATCAACAAAAACTGGTTGACTTGGTTATGAAAAATGATATGGTGTTTGCCATTGGTCCTGCCGGAACCGGAAAAACCTATACCGGAGTAGCAATGGCGGTAAAAGCATTAAAGGAGAAACAGGTAAAACGCATTATATTAACGAGACCGGCTGTAGAGGCAGGAGAAAATCTGGGATTCCTTCCCGGAGACATGAAAGAGAAGCTCGATCCTTACATGCAACCGCTATATGATGCTTTGCGCGATATGATTCCGCCGGAAAAACTGGAAGATTACATCTTAAAAGGAATTATACAAATTGCACCACTTGCATTTATGCGGGGAAGAACTTTGGATAACGCTTTTGTGATCTTAGATGAAGCACAAAATACGACTCATAGTCAGATGAAAATGTTTTTGACGCGGATGGGTCGCAATGCTAAGTTTATCATTACCGGCGATCCGGGGCAGGTCGATTTACCAAGAAGGACAATATCGGGATTAAAAGAAGCTATTCTGGTATTGAAAGATGTGGAAGGTATTGGCATGTTGTATTTAGACGATAAAGATATTGTGAGACATAAATTGGTCAAAAAAATAATTGATGCCTATAAGAGCATTGAAAATCATGATTAAATTGTCGTAAAATAGTTATAAAAAGCCGATTGCATTTGTAATCGGCTTTTTATTTATTAAAAAAGTTTGTTTTTTTAATAACTTATTAACACGAAAACGTTTTAGTTGAGATATATTTATTTTTAAGTGTATTTTTTTATTGATTTTGTATTAATTTAGGCTTTAAATCACTAAAAACTAAATATATGAAACTAAAAAAACACGTAGGAATTTTAGCGTCATGTGTGTTGTTCTCATTTTTATCTTGTGATAAAGAGGAAGAACAATCAGACGTTTCTACTTCTTCAAAAGAATTTAAAGCAATTCAGGTAACAAAACATGATGGAAAACCTTTTAGTACTGGTAATACCGGTGAAACCGGAAAGTTTGTAAATGGTCCCGGAGGAGGGGTTTTGATGCAGGCTTTTTATTGGGATCCTACAGGCGGTGGAGTCTGGTGGGATACGGTGAAAGGAAAAGTAACGGCCTGGTCTGATGCCGGAATAAATGCCATTTGGTTGCCACCTGCTTCAAAAGGACAGGGGGAGGATATTCTATGGGATACGATCCGACAGATTATTTTGATCTAGGAGACTATAACCAAAACGGGACAGTAGAAACCAGATTCGGTTCGAAAGCAGAATTAGTGTCACTTATTAATAAAGCACATACTGAGAACATGCAGGTTTATGCAGATATTGTAATCAACCATAATAGTGGCGGTCAACTTGAGGCGAATCCTTACACAGGTACAGATACCTGGACTGATTTTTCGGGAGTGGCATCCGGTAAATTTTTGAGAAGTTATCATGATTTCTATAAAAACAGTTACGGAAATAATGATGAAGGTTCATTTGGTGGCTATCCGGATCTTTGCCATGCTAATCCTTATGTACAAGACTGGCTTTGGAACCGTTCAGATGCTGTTGCAAAATATTACAAGAATACAATAGGGTTTGACGGTTGGCGTTTTGATTATGTAAAAGGCTTCGGGCCATGGGTGGTTCACGATTGGAATGCAAGTGTAGGTGGTTTTTCTGTGGGAGAATATTGGGATTCAAATGTAAATACTTTAGAATGGTGGGCTAATAATGCAAATAGTTCTGTTTTTGATTTTGCTTGTTATTATAAAATGAATGATGCTTTTGACGGAAATAATCTGAATGTTTTGAATGACGACATGATGTGGAAAAGAAACCCGTATAAAGCAGTGACGTTTGTTACTAATCATGATACAGACGAAATTTGGAATAAATACTTAGCGTATGCTTATATTTTGACGCACGAAGGATATCCGACTATTTTTTACAGAGATTATGAGGAGTGGTTAGATAAAAGTAAGTTGAACAATCTGATCTGGATACATAATAACAAAGCAACCGGAAATACAACGATCCTTTATACGGATACTGATGAATATATAGCACGTCGAAACGGTTATAACGGAAATCCGGGATTAATTGTGTATCTGAACAATTCTGATTCATGGCAGGAAAGATGGATACAAACAAACTGGAGCAATACTCAGATTAAAGATTTTACCGGTAATTCCGGTTGGTATCCAACAACCCAAAGTGATCAATGGGTTAAAATCGAGTGTCCGCCAAAAGGCTATTCAGTCTGGTCAATAAATATGTAAAAGGTGAAAAGTCATTTCTTAATTGAAATGACTTTTTTTATAACAAAAGCAAAATTGTTTTTTGGTAATATTGGTAAACAGATTACATTTGCATACACAATTCGTTTAACTACAAATAAACAACTGAGATAAGCTCAGATTACAAACAACCGAATGAACACAATTACTTCAACTAATTTCAATTTCCCGGGACAAAAATCCGTTTACAAAGGTAAAGTAAGGGAAGTTTATAATATCAATGACGAATTATTAGTCATGATAGCTACCGATAGGCTTTCAGCTTTTGACGTAGTGATGCCAAAGGGAATACCTTATAAAGGACAAATCCTGAATCAGATAGCCACACGTTTTATGGAGCTGACTAAAGACATCGTTCCGAATTGGCTTATAGCAACTCCTGATCCTAACGTTGCAGTAGGACATTTATGTACTCCTTTCAAAGTAGAAATGGTAATCAGAGGATATTTGTCCGGACATGCCGCTCGTGAATATGCTGCCGGAAAAAGAACTTTATGCGGAGTGGAATTACCGGAAGGAATGAAAGAAAATGATAAATTTCCGGAGCCGATAATTACACCGACGACAAAAGCCGATTTCGGTGTCCATGATGAAGATATCTCAAGAGAAGCTATTTTGGAAAACGGAATTGTTTCTCCGGAAGATTATAAGATTTTAGAAAAATATACTCGTGCCTTATTTCAAAGAGGAACAGAAATAGCGGCTTCAAGAGGGTTGATCTTAGTAGATACGAAATATGAATTCGGAAAAACTAAAGACGGACAAATTGTTTTAATAGATGAGATTCATACACCGGATTCTTCACGTTATTTTTATGCTGAAGGTTATCAGGAAAGACAAGACAAAGGCGAAGCGCAAAAACAATTGTCAAAAGAGTTTGTGCGTCAATGGTTGATCGCTAATGGTTTTCAGGGAAAAGAAGGACAACAGATTCCGGAAATGACAGAGGAATATATAGAATCTGTTTCCGATCGATACATTGAGCTCTATGAAAATATTACAGGAGAAAAGTTTGAAAAAGCTGATATTTCGGATCTTACAGACAGAATTGAAAAAAATGTTATAGCTTATTTGAAAAAGTAACTTTTAACTTAAGATAAAACGAAAACCACGCAATGCGTGGTTTTTTTATACCCTTGAACATTTTGTAATATTAAATAAAAGTTAAATAAAGTTTTTTGCACAAAAATACTGTAACAAATAAGAAAAGAGAGCGTCTACTTAGCATCAATCATTAATCATTTAAATTTTATATCATGAAAAAAACGATCGGTTATTTAGGTTTAGCTCTTGTAATGGCTACAACAGCAGTTAGTGCTTCTGATTTTAATGTTTCTCATACAGCGGTTTCTGAGATGTATGATTCAAAACCATTGTGTGCTGCAATCAGTAAAGGTGATTTAGAGGCAGTAAAAATTATGATAGAATACGGAGCAGATGTTAATGAAACTACAACCAGAGGAATGACTCCTTTAATGTACGCTGCAATGTATAACAATACAGGGATTATGAATTTGTTAATAGAAAAAGGAGCTGATTTGGAAAAAGAAGATTATCAAGGGCTAACAGCTTTAGATCATGCGAAAAGAAGTAATTCAAATGAAGCTGCCCAATTACTTACTAAAGCAATGAAAAAGAAATAATTAGTATTTGTTAAGGTAGAAAAAGGCACCGTGAGGTGCCTTTTTTATTTATTTGAAATAGGAAAAACTATTGTCGTTTTCAATCTTAAGCAAAGTCTCGTAGATTAGCTTAACAACATTTTCAACATCTTCACGATGTACCATTTCTACAGTTGTGTGCATGTAGCGCAACGGTAGAGAAATAAGAGCAGAGGCTACTCCTCCGTTACTGTAAGCAAAAGCATCAGTATCAGTTCCGGTAACTCTTGAGGAAGCGTGGCGTTGAAAAGGGATTTTGTTATCTTCGGCAGTATCGACGATCATCTCACGTAAAATATTTTGTGTTGCAGGAGCATATGCAATAACCGGTCCGCGACCCATTTTCAGATCTCCTTCGATTTTTTTGTCGATCATAGGGGTTGTAGTGTCGTGGCAAACGTCAGTTACGATAGCAACATTAGGTTTGATTGTTTGTGTGATCATTTCAGCACCGCGTAAACCAATTTCTTCCTGAACGGAATTGACAACGTATAATCCGAAGGGAAGTTTCTTTTTGTTTTGGTGAATTAAACGGGCTACTTCAGCAATCATGAAACCACCCATACGGTTATCAATAGCTCTGCATACAAATTTATTTCCGTTTAAAACTTCAAATCGATCAGGGTAGGTTATCACACAACCTACATGTATACCTAATTCTTCCACTTCTTTTTTACTGTCGCATCCGCAATCAATAAAGATGTTGCTTACTTTGGCTGTTTCTTCTTTATCTCTGGTTCTTGTGTGTATGGCTGGCCAACCGAATACACCTCTTACAATTCCTTTTTTAGTATGAATGTTAACTCTTTTTGAAGGAGCGATCTGATGGTCACTACCTCCGTTTCGGATAACATAGATCAAACCGTCATCGGTAATATAATTAACATACCATGAAATTTCATCAGCATGCCCTTCAATGACTACTTTATAAGGAGCATCCGGATTTACAACACCTACAGCTGTTCCGTAAGTGTCCGTAATAAAAGTATCAACATAAGGTTTTAGGTAATCCATCCATATTTTTTGACCGGAAGACTCATAGCCTGTCGGAGAAGCATTATTCAAGTATTGCTCTAAAAATTCCAGTGATTTTTCATTTAGTATTGAACTTGTACTCATAAAATTTAATTTTTTGCTAAATTATGAAATAGATTCGTACACTTATGATTATTTGCTTATTTTTGATTTGATTTTTTAAGGTATGAGAATAGCTGTTTTTCTTTTTATAATAGGAATTAATAACTTTTTATGGTCACAGGAAGCCGATACATTAAAAGTAACGGCACAGGATTCGGCTGTTTTATATTCAATAGAATTAAAAGAAGTGGTAGTTTCCAGAGAAGAAACCGCTTTAGAGGCTGAACGGAGAAAGCTACTTATATTAAAGAGAAGGGTGTATAAAACTTATCCTTATGCAAAAGCTACTGCTGAAAAACTTAAGCAGCTTAATGAAACAATGGCTAAGTTGAAAACTAAAAAAGAAAAAAAGAAATACTTTAAAATAGTAGAGAAGTACCTGCAGGAAGAGTTTGAACCTCGATTGAAGAAACTATCTCGTAAAGACGGACAGATTCTGGTGAAGTTAATTTACAGACAAACCGGTGAGTCGACTTTTGATTTGATTAAAGATTATAAAAGCGGTTGGAAGGCTTTTTGGTCAAACAATACAGCTAAACTTTTTAATATTGATCTCAAAGAAGAATACCGGCCTTTTGACGAATTAGAAGATTTTCATATCGAAAGTATACTGGTTACAGCTTTTCGTCAAGGGCATTTAGTTAAGCAGGATCCTGCAATTCCTATAGATTTAAAAGAATTGGCTGCAACTTGGAGAGCCAAAATTGAAAAAGCGAGAGAAGAGCGTAAAGCAAAAGAACTCGGTAAACAATAGTTATTCTTTGAATAATTCGATTAAGCTCACATTTTAATTGGTTAGAGATATTTCTTATTTAGCACTTCATTTTTGTTATATATTTAGAAGGGTTAAAAAAAGTTTTTCTTGTAAGTTATTGTGTTTCAGGGTTAGTAAAAAAAACTTTAAAAAAAAGGCATAAAAAAGTTTGCGAGAATGGAAAAAGCTACTACTTTTGCACCCGCAAATCAGCCGAGATATGTTTTTAAATAAAGCGATTTAGGGAGGTTTGAGAGGTTCATAGAAAGGGTGTTAAAACGGGAAAAATATTTTGAAAAAAACTTGAAAAAATATTTGGATTGTAAAGGATAAACACAGTATCTTTGCCCTCCGCAAGATGAGAGTTCTTTGGAAGCGTTAAGGTTTTAATTTTAACGAAAAAATACTGAAAAAACGAGTTTTAAAATTTTTGAAAAAAAAAATTAAAAAAAAGCTTGCCAGTTAAAAAAGAAGTTGTACTTTTGCACCCGCTAAACGAAAGAATAGCGAGAATAAAAAAGAAGACACGTTCATAGACATATTGAATTGACAGCATACAAAAAAGAGAGTAAGGCGAATTAATTAGACGAATGACCAAGTATCGTACGAAATTAAAAATACTACGATGAAGAGTTTGATCCTGGCTCAGGATGAACGCTAGCGGCAGGCCTAACACATGCAAGTCGAGGGGTAGAGTTAGCTTGCTAACTTGAGACCGGCGCACGGGTGCGTAACGCGTATGCAATCTACCTTGTACAGGGGATAGCCCAGAGAAATTTGGATTAATACCTCATGGTATTTTAGAGTGGCATCACTTTATTATTAAAGATTTATCGGTACAAGATGAGCATGCGTCCCATTAGTTAGTTGGTGTGGTAACGGCACACCAAGACGATGATGGGTAGGGGTCCTGAGAGGGAGGTCCCCCACACTGGTACTGAGACACGGACCAGACTCCTACGGGAGGCAGCAGTGAGGAATATTGGGCAATGGAGGCAACTCTGACCCAGCCATGCCGCGTGCAGGAAGACGGCCCTATGGGTTGTAAACTGCTTTTGTACGGGAAGAAACACTGGTATGTATACCGGCTTGACGGTACCGTAAGAATAAGCATCGGCTAACTCCGTGCCAGCAGCCGCGGTAATACGGAGGATGCGAGCGTTATCCGGAATCATTGGGTTTAAAGGGTCCGTAGGCGGCCTTATAAGTCAGTGGTGAAATCTTCTGGCTCAACCAGAAAACTGCCATTGATACTGTAAGGCTTGAATATTTGTGAAGTAACTAGAATATGTAGTGTAGCGGTGAAATGCTTAGATATTACATGGAATACCAATTGCGAAGGCAGGTTACTAACAAATGATTGACGCTGATGGACGAAAGCGTGGGGAGCGAACAGGATTAGATACCCTGGTAGTCCACGCCGTAAACGATGGATACTAGCTGTTCGGATGCAAATCTGAGTGGCTAAGCGAAAGTGATAAGTATCCCACCTGGGGAGTACGCACGCAAGTGTGAAACTCAAAGGAATTGACGGGGGCCCGCACAAGCGGTGGAGCATGTGGTTTAATTCGATGATACGCGAGGAACCTTACCAGGGCTTAAATGGGAGACGACAGTTTAGGAAACTAGACTTTCTTCGGACGTCTTTCAAGGTGCTGCATGGTTGTCGTCAGCTCGTGCCGTGAGGTGTCAGGTTAAGTCCTATAACGAGCGCAACCCCTATCGTTAGTTGCCAGCGAGTAATGTCGGGAACTCTAGCGAGACTGCCGGTGCAAACCGAGAGGAAGGTGGGGATGACGTCAAATCATCACGGCCCTTACGTCCTGGGCCACACACGTGCTACAATGGCCGGTACAGAGAGCAGCCACTTAGCGATAAGGAGCGAATCTATAAAACCGGTCTCAGTTCGGATTGGAGTCTGCAACTCGACTCTATGAAGCTGGAATCGCTAGTAATCGGATATCAGCCATGATCCGGTGAATACGTTCCCGGGCCTTGTACACACCGCCCGTCAAGCCATGGAAGCTGGGGGTACCTGAAGTCGGTGACCGTAAGGAGCTGCCTAGGGTAAAACTAGTAACTGGGGCTAAGTCGTAACAAGGTAGCCGTACCGGAAGGTGCGGCTGGAACACCTCCTTTCTAGAGAAATCGATACGGTTTATTCGAGATGAGTTTTACTCTCGCTGTTAGTTCAAAAATTAAAGCTAAAAATACAGAGTCTCGTAGCTCAGCTGGTTAGAGTACTACACTGATAATGTAGGGGTCGGCAGTTCGAGTCTGCCCGGGACTACTAATTTTAGTTTTAAAAAAAGAGGAAATTCTAGGTGTTGGCTAACCGTTTAAAGTTACTGTTAACTGTAGACTGTTAACTGATCACTGAGACGGGGGATTAGCTCAGCTGGCTAGAGCGCCTGCCTTGCACGCAGGAGGTCATCGGTTCGACTCCGATATTCTCCACGAGATCGAGAGATCAAAAGTTCATTGACATATTGAGATACTAAAAAACAAAGTAGAAAGAAAACACAAAGAATACGAAAGTATTAAAGTACAATAAGCAAAATAAGGGCGTATGGGGGATGCCTAGGCTCTCAGAGGCGAAGAAGGACGTGATAAGCTGCGAAAAGCTACGGGGATTGGCACATACGAATAGATCCGTAGATATCCGAATGGGGCAACCCACTATGTTGAAGACATAGTATCCGATAGGAGGCGAACCCGCTGAACTGAAACATCTAAGTAGGCGGAGGAGAAGAAAACAAAAGTGATTCCGTAAGTAGTGGCGAGCGAACGCGGATTAGCCCAAACCAATGTTGTTACGGCAATATTGGGGTTGTAGGACCACGAGATTTCTTACGGATTGAATTAGAATAACCTGGAAAGGTTAACCATAGAGGGTGATAGTCCCGTATAAGTAAGAGAAGATAAGGATAGTGGTATCCTGAGTAGCGCGGGGCACGTGAAACCCTGTGTGAAACTGGCGGGACCATCCGCTAAGGCTAAATACTCCTGAGAGACCGATAGTGAACCAGTACCGTGAGGGAAAGGTGAAAAGAACCGTGAATAACGGAGTGAAATAGATCCTGAAACCATACGCTTACAAGCGGTCGGAGCCCTTTTGGGGTGACGGCGTGCCTTTTGCATAATGAGCCTACGAGTTACCGTTGCCGGCAAGGATAAGCACTTCAGGTGTGGATCCGTAGCGAAAGCGAGTCTGAATAGGGCGCCATAGTCGGTAATGGTAGACGCGAAACCGTGTGATCTACCCATGGGCAGGTTGAAGCTGTGGTAACACATAGTGGAGGACCGAACCGGTTGACGTTGAAAAGTCTTCGGATGACCTGTGGGTAGGGGTGAAAGGCCAATCAAACTCGGAAATAGCTCGTACTCCCCGAAATGCCTTTAGGGGCAGCGCTGGCTTAGTTTATTAGAGGTAGAGCTACTGATTGGATGCGGGGGTTTCACCACCTACCAATTCCTGACAAACTCCGAATGCTAATAAATGTTTACCAGCAGTGAGGGCATGGGTGCTAAGGTCCATGTCCGAGAGGGAAAGAACCCAGACCATCAGCTAAGGTCCCCAAATGTATACTAAGTTGAAAAAACGCGGTTTGTCTGCTTAGACAGCTAGGATGTTGGCTTGGAAGCAGCCATTCATTTAAAGAGTGCGTAACAGCTCACTAGTCGAGCGGACGAGCATGGATAATAATCGGGCATAAGTATACTACCGAAGCTATGGCATCGAAAGATGGGTAGGGGAGCATTCTAAACTGGGTTGAAGGTGATCTGTGAGGATTGCTGGACTGTTTAGAAAAGCAAATGTAGGCATAAGTAACGATAATGCGGGCGAGAAACCCGCACACCGAAAAACTAAGGTTTCCTCAGCTATGCTAATCAGCTGAGGGTTAGTCGGGTCCTAAGGCAAACCCGAAGGGGGTAGTCGATGGCCAACGGGTTAATATTCCCGTACTACTTATAATTGTGATGGAATGACGGAGTGATGAAAGCACCGCGAACTGACGGAAGTGTTCGTTGAAGTATGTAGCTATAAGACCTATAGGCAAATCCGTAGGTTTTGGTGAAATACGATAGTACTCGGAGTCTTCGGACAAAGGGATAGTGTGCCTAAGGGCTTCCAAGAAAAGTTTCTAAACTTAGATTATAAGTACCCGTACCGTAAACCGACACAGGTAGTTGAGGAGAGAATCCTAAGGTGCTCGAGAGATTCATGGCTAAGGAATTAGGCAAAATAGACCTGTAACTTCGGGAGAAAGGTCGCCCCGCTCAGGCGGGGCCGCAGTGAAAAGGTCCAGGCGACTGTTTATCAAAAACACAGGGCTCTGCAAAATCGTAAGATGAGGTATAGGGCCTGACACCTGCCCGGTGCTGGAAGGTTAAGAGGAGATGTTATCTTCGGAGAAGCATTGAATTGAAGCCCCAGTAAACGGCGGCCGTAACTATAACGGTCCTAAGGTAGCGAAATTCCTTGTCGGGTAAGTTCCGACCTGCACGAATGGTGTAACGATCTGGACACTGTCTCAGCCATGAGCTCGGTGAAATTGTAGTATCGGTGAAGATGCCGATTACCCGCAGTGGGACGAAAAGACCCTGTGCACCTTTACTATAGCTTAGTATTGACCTTGGACACGTGATGTGTAGGATAGGTGGGAGACTTTGAAGCGGCGTCGCCAGGCGTTGTGGAGTCATTGTTGAAATACCACCCTTTGCTTGTCTGAGGCCTAACCCTGCGGATGTAGGGGACATTGCTTGGTGGGTAGTTTGACTGGGGTGGTCGCCTCCAAAAGAGTAACGGAGGCTTCTAAAGGTTCCCTCAGCACGCTTGGTAACCGTGCGTAGAGTGCAATGGTATAAGGGAGCTTGACTGAGAGACATACAGGTCGATCAGGTACGAAAGTAGAGCATAGTGATCCGGTGGTTCCGTATGGAAGGGCCATCGCTCAAAGGATAAAAGGTACGCCGGGGATAACAGGCTGATCTCCCCCAAGAGCTCACATCGACGGGGGGGTTTGGCACCTCGATGTCGGCTCGTCACATCCTGGGCTGGAGAAGGTCCCAAGGGTTGGGCTGTTCGCCCATTAAAGTGGCACGCGAGCTGGGTTCAGAACGTCGTGAGACAGTTCGGTCTCTATCTACTGCGGGCGTTAGAAATTTGAGTGGATCTGATTCTAGTACGAGAGGACCGAGTTGGACGAACCTCTAGTGTATCTGTTGTCTCGCCAGGGGCACCGCAGAGTAGCTACGTTCGGAAGGGATAAGCGCTGAAAGCATATAAGTGCGAAACCCACCACAAGATGAGATTTCTTTTAAGGGTCGTGGAAGATGACCACGTTGATAGGCTATAGGTGTAAAGGCAGTAATGTCATAGCCGAGTAGTACTAATAACCCGTAAGCTTATGTACACGCTCTTCCCCGCTGCAAGGCGGGGGGAGAACTTTCTTAAGGTTTTTTATTATCTTAGTATGTTACAATATTGCAACCGATGTTGCAGTCTTAAGTAAAGTATTTTTACTTTAGACTAAAAACTTAAGGTGGTTATAGCGTCGGGGCTCACCTCTTCCCATTCCGAACAGAGAAGTTAAGCCCGACAGCGCAGATGGTACTGCAATCCTGTGGGAGAGTATGTCGCCGCCTTTCTTTAAGAGGATCATATAAAATATGATCCTCTTTTTTTTTACCCTATTTTTGAGAAATGGAGTTTACACATAAATAGGGTATCTCTTTTAAAAAAGGAAAAGGAAAAGGAAATGAAAAGGAGAATTCTAATTAATCTTTTTATTGATTAAAATCGTTTGTATGAATGTATTTGGCGAGGTTTCTGCCGTCAGCAATAGCACTTACGACTAAGGAAGCACCGATTCTGGCATCACCGATAGTGAAATATTTAGGATTTGAGGTGTTGTAGTTTTGGCTGTTGAATCGTTGTTTATGCCAAGTTACAGAACTCCCTGAAATAGCAACTGAACCCGTAAAACCTATCGCTACTAAATAGTAAATCACAGGGTAGTGTGCGGCTAGTAAAGAAAGTAAAGAAAGGAAGATATTAAAATAAAAAAGTCTAACTAAAGAGTTAGACTTTTTAACGCACTAATAAACTAAGATGTTAGGTTTATCGTAATCGATCTACTGATTTTACAAGATCCTCATCCTTTTTAATTGCTCTGTTTGCCAGAACAAGTAAAACGATAGAAATGGTAGGAAGAAAAATCCCAATACCCTTCTCAGAAATTTCAGTTTCTCCGGATAAGCTTAGCGTTCGATATACAAAAAATCCTAGTAATATAAAGTTTAATATTATATTCAATCTGTTTAAAACAAATTGGAGTTGCCTTTTTTTGTAATTTAAAATACTTACTAAAGCTAGTAAGGAAATAATACCAAAAAGTGATAAATAAAGAATAGAGTCCTTAGCAAAAGTAACTAAACCGTTTGCATCAGTCCATAATGAAACAAAAAAGGGTAAAACACCTGATAAAATCAGGCAAACTCCCATGTATATTGTTTGAATTCTTTGAATCATTTTCTAGGTTATTGATGCAAAAATATAGTTTCTTTTTATAAAAAACTATTGTTTTCTGCATTTTTATTTGTATTATTGCAATGTAAAACCGTAAGTACTTCATTTTACGGTTTGTAGATAAACTCATTTTTTTCTTATCATTTTTCGATAATAAATCGTATAAAAATTTCAGTTAGATATTCATGTTTGATATTGAAGTATTAAAGGAGATGAAACTCTCTGACTTGCAAGAAATTGCCAAAGTTGCTAATGTAAAAAAATATCGTTCTTTAAAAAAAGAAGATTTAATCTATCAAATTCTAGATATGCAAGCAGCTAATCCTGAAAAGGTAAAAGCAGAGGAAACTTCTCCGGTAGTAAAAGAAGATAAAGCAGTTCCTAAGCCTAAAAGGACTAGAATTGTTAAAAAGGCTAAGACCTCGGAGGGTACTGAAGTGGTTGATGAGGCTAAGAATCCTTTATTGGAAGAAAAGGAAGCTAAAGAAGTAGCTGAAGAATCAAAACCTGTAGCAAAACAGACAACCAGACGCGCTAAGACTGAAGTAAAGGATCAGAGTGTAAATAAGGAAGCTGTTGTTGTAAAGGAAGAGGAAGTTAAGACAGAACAACATCAAGCTTCTTCGGTTCAAAAAGTGCCAAACAGTAAAGCAAATGCTAATAATCCGAATAATCCCAACTATAAGAAAAGTAGTCATCACAATAGTGAGAAAGGAGCAAATAATCCAAAGCAGCCGAATTATAGAGAGCCGGATTATGAATTTGACGGAATTATAGAGAGTGAAGGTGTTCTGGAAATGATGCCGGATGGTTATGGTTTTTTGCGCTCTTCAGATTATAATTACCTTTCTTCTCCAGATGATATTTATTTGTCACAATCTCAAATAAGATTGTTTGGTCTTAAAACAGGTGATACCGTAAAAGGAGTTGTAAGACCTCCAAAAGAAGGTGAAAAGTATTTTCCTTTGGTAAAAGTATTAAAAATTAACGGCCACGATCCGCAAGTGGTACGCGATAGAATTTCGTTTGAACATTTAACTCCGGTTTTTCCTAAAGAAAAATTCAGACTTGCTGAACGTAGCAGTACTATTTCCACACGAATTATTGATTTATTTTCTCCGATCGGTAAAGGCCAAAGAGGTATGATCGTTGCACAGCCTAAAACCGGTAAAACGATGTTGCTGAAAGATGTTGCTAATGCTATTGCGGCGAATCATCCTGAAGTATATATGATCGTACTTTTAATTGACGAAAGACCGGAAGAGGTAACTGACATGCAACGTAGTGTTAAAGCAGAAGTAGTAGCTTCTACATTTGACAGAGAACCTCAGGAGCATGTTAAGATTGCCAATATTGTTTTAGAGAAAGCCAAACGTTTGGTTGAGTGTGGTCATGATGTGGTTATCTTATTAGATTCAATTACACGTTTGGCAAGAGCTTATAACACGGTACAACCGGCTTCAGGAAAAGTATTGAGTGGTGGGGTGGATGCCAATGCCTTACAGAAACCTAAACGTTTCTTTGGTGCAGCCCGAAATGTAGAAAACGGAGGATCGTTGAGTATCATTGCAACAGCGCTTACAGAAACCGGTTCTAAAATGGATGAAGTGATCTTTGAAGAGTTTAAAGGAACAGGTAATATGGAATTACAATTAGATAGAAGAATTGCTAATAAACGTATTTTCCCTGCAATAGACTTGGTTTCTTCAAGTACACGTCGTGATGATCTGTTATTAGATGAAAATACTGTCCAAAGAATGTGGATCATGCGTAAGTATTTAGCCGATATGAATCCTGTAGAAGCGATGGACTTCATTTATGATCGTTTCAAGAAGACACAGAATAATGAAGAATTTTTGATTTCTATGAATGAATAGATATAAAAAAGTCCCGATTTCGGGACTTTTTTATTATTGTTTTTTATTTTTTTAAATTGCGTTTACAATAGCCAGAAAATCAGTTGCCTTTAATGAAGCGCCACCGATTAAACCGCCATCAACATCCGGTTTCGAAAAAATCTCTTTGGCATTATCCGGTTTAACACTTCCTCCGTATAAAATCGAAACATTTTCAGCGACATCATTTCCATATACTTTAGCAATTAATTCGCGAATGAACTGATGCATTTCCTGAGCTTGTTCAGGAGAAGCAGTTTCTCCGGTTCCGATAGCCCAAACCGGCTCGTAAGCCAGAATAATAGATTTCCAGTTTTCTTTTTCTAAGTGAAAAAGCGCATCTCGTAATTGGTATTCCACAATATTGAAATGATTGTTTTTTTGACGGTCTTTTAACTCTTCACCAAAACAGAAGATGACACGCATTTCATGCTTTAAAGCAGTATCTACTTTATTGGCTAATAAAGCATCGGTTTCATGAAAATAAGCTCTTCTTTCGCTATGTCCTAAGATCACAGTTTGAACACCGATATCAGTAAGCATATTTGCCGCAATTTCACCAGTAAAAGCTCCGCCTTCAGCCTGGTGCATATTTTGAGCAGCTACCGTAATATTTTGACTGGCTACTTTATCAACTGCAGCTTTTAAGTTAACGAATGTTGGTGCTACAATGATCTCAGCCGTAGTTTCTTTTTTCTGAGCAACGATATCATCTAATAAAGCAAGAGTTTCTGTGTATGTTTTATGCATTTTCCAGTTTCCTGCTACAATATTTTTTCTCATAAATCTTTATATATTTTGGTTTGTTTTTTGAATTTATTGCGTAACTGAACAATTATTCCAGCTTGCTTAATGTTTCTTCGATTTTAGCATCATCAGCTTCAATTACTTTGAATAAAGCAATTTTTCCTGTTTTATCTACAATCATATAACGAGGAATCCAATCTAAAGCAATTGATTTCCCGAAGACACCTTTCATTCCGTCTGTAGTAAGATAATGTTTACCGGTTACCTCGTATTTTTCAATTCCTTTAAGCCAGGCATCGTAGGTTTTATCCATTGAAATGAATAGGTAAACCAGTTCCGGATGTTCTTTCTGTAGCGCTTTTACTTTTGGCATACCTTTCACGCAATCAGGACACCAAGAAGCCCAAACATCAATAAAAACGGTTTTACCTTTATATTGTTCGATGATCTCTTGAAAAGTAACCGATTGGTTTTCTTTAGAGATCATTTTATTTTCAAGCGCTTCTTTTGAAAATTCGGTATTGTTTTGTGCTTCACAAGAAATCAAAGCTAAAACTCCGATAAATAATAATAAGATCTTTTTCATTTTTGTTTTTTAATTTATTGGTTTAATCCAAATGTAAACAATTCAACAAGTAAAAAATAGACCTGTGAATTATTTTAACACTACTTTATCGATATCGTTGAAATGTTTCTTCTGAACGACAACTCCTTTTTCTAAAACAACGATACTTGGGTTAGCTCGTTCTATTGTTTTTAAAGTAGTTGCATCACAAAAATAATAGTCGAATGTTAAACCGTATTTCTTTTTATACTCTTCAATAATATCTGTTCCGGAAGATGTCATTCCGATTACCAGATATCCTTTTTCTGCTGCTTTTTGATAAAAATCTTCCAATTTCTTCATGCCATTTTCTTTTGATTTTTTTAAATCATACGAAATAAGCATAATCACTTTCGGTTCTTCTAAAACACTTTCAGTATAATCGTTTCCGCCTTTTTCGATCGTAAAGTCATGTACCGGAGGAATGTATCCTTCTCGTATCAGTTTGTCTTTTCGGTCAACAAATTCAGCACCTTCCGGAACTTTATTAGCCATTACATCGTCATAACTGATTTCGGTATCCAGACCATTAACGTTATAAATAAATACCATTTCGTATTCACTTTTAGGTGCTCCTTCCGGTATTTCCATCGCTTTTTTGATATCTGTTCCTACTTTATAAGCTCTGAAATCAATTATAGGCAAGTGCTGTAAAACATAATAAGCCATGAATAAACAAAGTGAATAAGCAACAAATACAGTATAGTTCACTCCTATTTTTCCGTATAATGGACGGATGTATTTTTGGTTGATAAATAAAATAAGAATTAAGACTAATAAAACTACGTCTTTAGAAAAAGATTCCCAAGGGGTTAGTTTTAAAGCATCTCCGAAACAACCGCAATCTGTAACTTTATTAAAATAAGCCGAGTAGAACGTTAAAAAGGTAAAGAAAACGATCATGGCTAATAAGCTCCAGACTGTAAATTTGGGTTTGAATCCGATAAGAAGCATAACTCCTAAAACAACTTCAAAAATTACAACAAAACAAGCAATAAGCAGTGCATAAGGAATAAAAAACTCCATGTTTAAAACATCTGCACTGAAATATTCTTCTAATTTGAATGAAAAACCGGTCGGGTCATTTAGTTTGATTAATCCTGAAATAATAAAGAGAACGCCAACTAAAATTCGGGCGATTTGTGTACTAATGTTTCGCATTTTTTAAATTTTTCTAAAATTAACTTTTTCACTTCAATTAAGCTGTCAATGAAATGTTAACCAGTTGTTAATCGGCTTTACCTAAATGGATCAAGGCAAAGACTGAATAATTAATCATATCTTGATAATTGGCATCAATTCCTTCTGAAACGATAGTTTTACCCTGGTTGTTCTCGATCTGTTTTACACGGAGCAATTTCTGAAGGATCAGATCTGTAAGGCTGCTGACCCGCATATCTCTCCAGGCTTCACCGTAATCATGGTTTTTATCTTCCATTAGCTGTTTTGTCAATGCAATTTTTTCATCATATAATTGAATCGCTTCGTCAGCACTTAAATCGGGTTGATTGGCAATACCTTTTTCGATTTGTATCAAAGCCATTACGCAATAATTGATAATTCCGATAAATTCTGAGGTTTCGTCTTCTTCGATTTTACGTACTTCATTTTCCTGTAAACTTCGGATGCGTTGTGCTTTTATAAAGATTTGATCTGTTAAGGAAGGCAAGCGTAAAATGCGCCAGGCAGTTCCGTAATCTTTAGCTTTTTTGCTGAACAAGTCACGGCAAATCGTTACTATTTTATCGTATTGTTGCGACGTATTGGTCATTATTTAGCGTATATTTGTTTGATTAATTTTCAAAAGTAATTAATTAAGGAGAAAGAATAAAGAGAAAAGAAGCAGACTTTGAATTTTGATCTTTATTTTAATCTGATATAGAATGACATGACTATAAACTGTAAAGGAAACTTGATCGATTTAAGTACTCCAAAAGTAATGGGGATCTTAAATGTGACACCCAATTCGTTCTATGACGGAGGGAAATATAAATCCGATTCCGATTTTTTAAATCAGACTGAAAAAATGCTTTCCGAAGGGGCTGCTTTTATAGATCTTGGAGCATATTCTTCAAGACCGGGAGCTGAGTTCGTAACGGAAGAGGAGGAGATCAACAGGATTTTACCGATTATTGCTGTTATTTTGAAGAGATTCCCGGAAACACTACTTTCGATAGATACTTTCAGGGCTCAGGTGGCTCAAAAAGCGATCGAGAACGGAGCAGCCGTTATTAATGATATTTCAGCAGGTTTATTGGATAAAAACATGTTAGAAACTGCGGCACAATTACAGGTTCCTTATATTATGATGCACATGAAAGGTAATCCGAATACTATGCAATCATTGGCTCAATATGAGGATATTACGAAGGAAGTAACCTATTATTTTTCGGAAAGGGTCAGTGCAGCTAGAGCCTTAGGAATTAATGATATTATTTTAGATCCGGGATTTGGTTTTGCGAAGACCTTAGAACAAAATTATGAATTATTAAGGCGGACTGATTTTTTGTCGGTTTTTGAATTACCCTTACTGATCGGTATTTCAAGAAAATCAATGATCTATAAGTTATTAGAAACAACACCTCAAAATGCTTTAAACGGGACTACGGTTCTGAATACGATCGCTTTGCAAAAAGGAGCTCATATATTACGGGTTCATGATGTTAAAGAAGCAGTTGAATGTATTACAATAATGGAACAATTATGCTAAATATGAGAAGAAGTATTATTTTAATATCACTATTAGGTTTGATCTCGTGTAAACAGGAAGACGTTCAGTTGCCTAAAAGTGATCTTTCCGTTCAGAAAGAGATCTACGATCATTCCCCGGTTTATCTGTTTTTCAGAGTAGAAGGGAAAGATACTATTGCAAAGATCAATAGAAAGAATACGATCGGTACAACGAATTGGATCTTTAATATCGATAAACGATTGCCGTTACATGCTGTGATTCCGGAAGTACAGCAATTGCAGGAAAAGAAAAAGAATGGGATGCACAAAAGAGAAGATGCGGTTAATGTATATTCGTATGCCGACAGTATCGGGAAAAATTTAGCCTTTTTGCCTTTTACGGATGTGCAATATTTTTACGATAAAGATTTCTCAAAATTCTATATAAAAGAACATGCAGAATTGTATCAAGCATACAATAATCTAACGATCAATTTTAATAAAGAAAACGAAATTACAATTGACGGAAATGGTATTGACAGAGAAGAATTTGTTCCTTTTGTACGTGATTTTGCTGATTTTATGAGTGATGGAAAGAATACGATTATTCATTTGAATTTCAGCAAATATCTGACTTATGAACAATACATTCAAAATAAAATACTGGCGTGGCAACTTACTTCTGACCGTATACAGCTTTCATCGTACGAGTTTGTTTATGACGAAAAGAAATTACCGGAATGTGGTTGTAAATTATAATAAAAAAAGCTCCGCTATAAGCGGAGCTTTTTTTATATATCTTTTTAAGAATATTATTTTTTAGGAAGTTTCTTTTCAAACATCTTAACGATTTGTTCTAAATTGAATGATTTAGAAACACCTGAAGTATTACCGTCTTTGCTTCTACACATAAACTGAACATAAGTTCTGTCTAAATTTTTAGAGTAGTGTAACCAAACATAATCGTTAGGTAATTCTAATTTAATATCTAATAACGGATCAGCAGTGAATCCGGCTAAAATAATGTCTTCCAGTTTTTCAATATCGTTGTCTAAGTCACGGAACGTGAACGAACGATTTGTGATCTCTTCTTCTTTTTCGATGTTTTTGTAAAAGAAAGTGTATTTGTCACCTTCTGTCTGAATGTACATATCGTTCTGACCGATAGCACCTAATCTAATAATAGGAGTAGTTTCAATTACTTTTATTTGACCAAAGGCCACACAATTGATAAAAACAACTAGAATAGTAATTAAATTTTTCATAAATTTTGAGGTAAAAATTAAATTAGTGATTGGTAATAATTTTGGCTAAATATATTGTAAATTTTAACAAAAACAAAAATAATGGCTTAATAAAAACGCTTTGTTACGTTAGTTTTACGAAATGAGTAAATTTTTAAAAGAAAAAGTATTTAATTATTGATGGTGGTATGGTTCGTTTTTTAAAATAGTAAAACCACGATAGATTTGTTCAATAACAAATAGCCGAACCATCTGATGGGAAAAGGTCATTTGAGATAATGAAACTTTTCCGGCTGCTTTTTGATAAACCTGTTCGCTGAAGCCATACGGCCCGCCGATAACAAAAACCAGTGTCTTTATTCCGGCATTCATTTTCTTTTGTAAAAATTCAGAAAACCCCATACTGGAAAACTCTTTTCCGTTCTCGTCTAATAAGATCAAATGATCTGTAGGTGTTAACTTAGATAAGATCAATTCACCTTCTTTTTCCTTTTGTTGGGCTTCACTTAAATTCTTTACATTTTTAATATCGGGAATAATTTCCAGATCAAATTTAATGTAAAAGCCCAAACGCTTTGAATAATCATCGATCAGAGCCTGAAGGTTTTTGTTATCCGTTTTTCCTATGGTTAGAAGTTTGATGTTCATGGGGTGATGTGTTAATTTGATCTATAAAATTCAGACATTTTCAAATTACGGAATCTTCAAATTATTAAATCAATTCAGTTTTTCCTTTAAATATATTCCGGTTACCGAATTTTTATTCTTTACAATTTCTTCCGGTGTACCGAAAGCAACTAATTTTCCGCCGTTTTCTCCGCCTTCCGGGCCAATGTCTAAAATATAGTCGGCACATTTGATTAAGTCTAAATTGTGTTCGATTACAATTATCGAATGCCCTTTTTCGATCAAAGCATCAAAAGAGGCTAACAGTTTTTTAATATCGTGGAAATGTAATCCCGTTGTAGGCTCGTCAAAAACAAATAAAGCTTTGTCCTTAACCGTTCCTTTTACTAAAAAAGAAGCCAGTTTGATACGCTGTGCTTCACCACCTGAAAGAGTAGAAGAGGACTGACCTAATTGTACATAACCTAAACCAACATCTTGTAACGGTTGCAGCTTTTGTGTGATCTTAGTTTGCTTATGCTGAGTAAAAAATTCAACAGCATCGTCAATGGTCATTTTAAGGATGTTATCAATATTTTTTCCTTCAAAAGTGACTTCAAGAATTTCTTTCTTAAAACGTTTTCCGTGGCAGGTTTCACATTCCAGATGAACATCAGCCATGAATTGCATTTCAATGGTTACTTCTCCGTCTCCTTTACAAGTTTCACAACGACCGCCGTCGACATTGAATGAAAAATGCTTTGGTTGATAGCCACGTAATTTTGAAACCGCTTGTTTTGAGAACAGATCACGAATATCATCATACGCTTTAATATAGGTAACCGGATTAGAACGCGAACTTCTTCCGATAGGATTTTGGTCTACATATTCAATATGTTTGATATTCGCAAAGTTTCCTTTCAATTCAGAAAATTGCCCGGCCTTTTCGCCTACACCGTCTAATTGTTTTTGAATAGCCGGAAACAGTATCTTTTTTACCAGTGTACTTTTTCCACTTCCTGAAACGCCCGTAATAACCGTTAAACAATCTAAGGGGAACATAAAATCCTGATTTTTAAGATTGTTTTCACGAGCACCGATTATATCGATATGGTGTTTGAATTTGCGTCGTTTTTGAGGTACTTCTATAATCTCTTTTCCGCTAAGATAGTTTGCCGTAAGAGAATCTGCTTTCAGAATTTCATTATAGGTTCCTTGTGCTACTAGTTCTCCGCCATGCGTTCCGGCTTCCGGACCAATATCGATGATCATATCGGCTGCTTTCATAATATCTTCGTCATGTTCAACGACAATAACGGTGTTCCCTAAATCACGAAGATTTTTCAACACAGAGATCAAACGTTCCGTATCTTTTGGATGCAGACCGATACTCGGTTCGTCTAAAATATACATAGAACCGACTAAGCTACTGCCTAATGAAGTTGCTAGATTGATGCGTTGCGATTCTCCTCCGGATAAGGTTGCCGAATTCCGATTTAAGGTTAAATAGCTCAATCCGACATCTGATAGAAAAGCTAAACGGTTGTTGATCTCAATCAATAGACGTTTGGCAACTTTAACATCGTATTCAGTAAGTTTTAAGTCTTTGAAGAAAGGTATTAATTTTACAATAGGTAAATCTACCAATTCGCTTATTGTTTTTCCGTCTACTTTTACATAGTTGGCTTCTTGTCGTAACCTTTTGCCTTTACAAACCGTACATTTGGTTTTTCCTCTGTAGCGGGACAATAAAACACGATTCTGTATCTTGTAATTTTTTTCTTCCAGTTCGGCAAAAAAATCATTCAACCCGTGAAATATTGGTTTCCGTTCCAGATCAAAGCTTTTTGCTCGTCAGAAAGTTCAAAATAAGGTTTGTGAATCGGGAAATCGAATTTGTAAGCATTGTTAACCAATTGGTCACGGTACCAGCTCATACTTTCACCACGCCAAGGGTAAATTGCATTTTCGTAAACTGAGAGTGCAGTGTTAGGTATGACCAATTCTTCATCAATACCGATCACATTTCCATAGCCTTCACATTTAGGACAAGCACCATACGGATTATTAAAACTAAATAAATGGATATTAGGTTCTAAGAATGTTATGCCATCCAGTTCAAAATTGTTGCTGAATGATAGCTGTTTGTTCGTTTTTAATTCTTGTAAAAAGCATTCGCCTTTACCTTCATAGAAAGCCGTTTGGACAGCATCTGCCAGACGGTTAAAAAACTCTTCTTCGTCCTTAACGACAATTCGGTCAACAATTAAAAAGATTTCTTTTGTATCAAGTTTAACTTGCTCAATAGCATCTAAACGAACCATCTCATTATTAACCAATATACGAGCAAAACCTTGTTGTAATAAAACATTTAGTTTGTCTTCGATGGCACGTCCTTTTTCCAGATGAATCGGTGCTAATAATAGCCATTTAGAGTCTAATTCAAAGGTTTTTACAGTTTCAATAACATCGGTGACTGTATGTTTTTTTACTTCTTGCCCTGAAATAGGAGAAAAGGTTTTTCCGATTCTGGCATACAATAATTTTAAATAGTCGTAAATCTCTGTTGAGGTACCTACCGTTGACCGGGCATTAGTGGTATTGACTTTTTGTTCAATAGCAATTGCCGGGGCGATACCTTTGATATATTCTACCTTAGGTTTGTCTAAACGACCTAAGAACTGACGGGCATATGACGATAAACTTTCAACATAGCGACGTTGTCCTTCTGCATAAAGTGTATCAAATGCTAAGCTTGATTTTCCGGATCCAGATAATCCGGTAATAACTACCAGTTTATTTCGGGGAATGGCTACATCAATGTTTTTTAAGTTGTGCAATTGAGCACCTTTAATCAGGATATTTTTTTTAGGTTCAAGTTTAGAAAAATCAGTTGTGTTCATAGTTTTTTGTAAGATTTGCAAAGATAATAAATATCAAGTTTTTTACAGGAATTGACCAAGAGTTTTATGTTGTATTCCCTTGAATATTGAAAAAAAATGAACTTTTAGACAAAAAGTTTGAAAATAATTTGGTGAATTGAAAGAAAATCTATTAAATTTGACAATCAATTGTAAAGAAAACGGCCTATAGTTTAAAAATACTTTTTTAGAGATTCTTAACCCACAAGTAAACTAAAAGGTATTGTTATGGCTAAATATGAACTTTCCGATGCGGTCTTGGTAAAAAATTATGTAGGTGGTAATGAACAAGCTTTAGCTACATTAATAGAAAGACATCAATCCAAAATTTACGGCTTTATTTATTCTAAAATTCAGGATAGAGATATTTGCGATGATATCTTTCAGGATACCTTTATTAAGGTGATCAGAACCTTAAAGTCAAAAACGTATAATGAAGAGGGTAAATTTTTACCTTGGGTCATGCGTATAGCACACAACTTGGTTATTGATTATTTCAGGAAATCAAAGAAGATGCCTATGCAGAGAGATACCGAAGAATTTTCGATATTCTCATTTATGAGTGATGATAATCCTAATATCGAAGGAAAGATCATACTGGAACAGGTAGAAATGGATCTAAGTCGTTTAATAGATGAACTTCCTGACGATCAGAAAGAAGTTCTGGTGATGCGTATTTATCAGGATTTGAGCTTTAAGGAAATAGCTGATCTAACGGGAGTTAGTATTAATACGGCTTTAGGAAGAATGCGTTATGCGCTAATGAACCTGCGTAAAGTAATTGAAAAAAAACAGATAATTTTAACGAATTAAATACTAAACAAAAGTTTTGTGCGTTATAACTCTATAGATTTTAATAGATATTTATGGCAAAACTTTACACTAAAGAAAAATTAGCTACAAAAGAGATGTTACCTAAAAAAGAAACGGTTTCTTTTTTACTAAACTATTCAAAGGCACTTAACGTTACGAAAGTGGGTAAATTGTCGTTTGAAATGATAGCTAATTAGGAAATGCCTCGTAATTTTACGAGGCATTTTTTTTATGATAATCGTTGATTACAGTCTTTCTGCCAATAGTTTTGGTAATAATGTCTTTGTCTAAGTTCCAACCTCTTGCCGGTGAATAAGATCTTCCGTAATAAATGATCTGTAAATGGAGCTTGTTCCATAATTCCATCGGAAACAAACGTTTGGCATCTTTTTCGGATTGTTCTACACTTTTTCCGTTAGAAAATCCCCAGCGATATAATAATCGGTGAATATGTGTGTCTACAGGAAATGCCGGTACGTCAAAGGCTTGGCTCATTACAACACTGGCAGTTTTGTGTCCCACAGCCGGAAGTCTTTCCAGGGCTTCAAAACTTTGTGGCACCTCTCCGTTGTGTTCTTCAATTAAAATTTTTGAAAGTCCGTAAATACCTTTCGATTTCATAGGAGTTAAGCCGCATGGACGAATAATTTCAGCAATTTCTTCGACACTCATTTTTATCATATCGTATGGGTTATCTGCTTTTGCAAACAATGAAGGTGTGATCTTGTTTACGCGTTCGTCAGTGCATTGAGCAGATAGCAGTACGGCGATTAATAAAGTATAAGGGTCTTTATGGTCGAGCGGAATAGGAACTTCCGGAAATAATTCATTTAAGGTATTTATAACAAATGTTACTTTTTCGTTCTTTGTCATTTTTGTAATTTTATACTTTGAAGCAAAAATAACGATTAAAATTAATAGTATTATGATAACATTAAAAGCCGGAGATAAAGCTCCGAATTTTTCAGGGCTAGATCAAAATGGTAAAGAGCATGAATTAGCGGATTATAAAGGAAAAAAATTAGTAGTTTTCTTTTATCCTAAGGCAAGTACACCGGGTTGTACGGCTGAGGCTTGTGATCTGAGAGATAATTACGAACGTTTTAAAGCTCAGAATTACGAGTTATTAGGTGTAAGTGCCGATAGTGCTAAGGCGCAAACTAAATTTATTGAAAAAAATGATTTACCGTTTCCTTTATTAGCAGATGAAGAGAAGAAAGTAATCAATGCTTTCGGGGTTTGGGGCCCTAAGAAATTTATGGGAAGAGAATATGACGGAATCCACAGAACAACTTTTGTAATTGATGAGAACGGAGTGATTGAAGAAGTGATTGAAAAAGTGAAAACCAAGGAGCACGCTGCTCAAATCCTGAAATAAAATAAAAGCCTCGCATTTGCGAGGCTTTTATTTTATTTTAAAAATATAAAAAATTTTAGATATCATCAAAATCTACGTTAGTAAAGCTTTTTGCAGAAACAGATTCTTCTGTAGTTTCATTTGAAAAAGAATCTCTTTTAAAATCTTTTTGATGTCTTTCAGAAATTACTTCTTCACCTTTTTTGTCAATTACAAAAGATGTCATTTCGTCAAGAATGTCTCTGAAAGCTGCAAAATCTTCTTTGTAAAGATAGATTTTGTGTTTTTTGAAGTGGTATGAGCCATCTTCTTCTGTGAATTTTTTACTTTCAGTGATAGTAATATAGTAATCATCTGCTTTAGTAGCTCTCACATCAAAGAAATATGTTCTTCTACCTGCTCTTAATACTTTAGAAAAGATATCTTCTTGTTCTAACATTTCATTTTCTCTCATAGTCCAATCTATCAATTAAATGGTTTTAAGTTTTTCAAAAGTCTAAAAAAAAAATGTATTAAGCAATAGTTTATATAATTTCTTTTTCTGCAAGCTGTTTAAAATATAAATCTTTATAGTAACCATCTGCTGCTAATAGTTGATTATGTGTACCTTGCTGAATAATTCTGCCTTCGTCTAAAATAATGATCTGCGAAGCATTTTTAGCAGAGGACACTCTGTGGCTCACAATTATGGTTGTAATGTCCTGAGAAAAAGATCCCAGATTTCCTAAAATTTGCTCTTCTGTCTCCGTGTCAACTGCACTTAAACAATCATCTAACAATAAGATAGGTGCTTGTTTAATTAATGCTCTGGCAATAGAAACACGTTGCTTTTGTCCGCCTGAAAGTGTAATTCCTCTTTCCCCTAAAACAGTGTTGTAGCCTTCTTTAAAATGGAGAATGTTTTCGTGAACAACGGCCAGTTTAGCGGCTTCAATCACTTCTTCCTCTGTGGCATCTTCATTTCCGAATTTAATATTGTTTGCAATACTGTCTGAAAACAGAAAAGCATCCTGAGGAACTACACTGATTGAATTGCGCAGATCGTTGAGGTTGACCTGGTCAATCGGGACACCGTCGATCAGAATCTTTCCTTTTTCAATATCATATAAGCGACTGATAAGGGATAAAAGTGTCGATTTACCGGAGCCGGTTTTCCCTAAAATAGCCAGTGTTTCACCTGGTTTTATGTGAAAACTTACATGATCCAGAGCTTTAATTCGGGTATCCGGATAGATGAAGCTTACATTTTCAAAGCTGATGTTTCCTCTAATATCAAAATGGTGATCGGTTTTATTCGTAATTTCAGGTTCGGTATGTAAAAATTCATTAATCCTTTTTTGGGAAGCTTCAGCTTCTTGTACTAAAGAAGAAACCCAACCTAAGGAAGCAACCGGCCAGGTCAGCATGTTGATATATAAAATGAATTGGGCAATGATCCCTATCGAAATGGAACCGTTGATATACATCATGCCTCCAACATATATAACAACCAAGTTACTTAACCCGATCAGTAAGATCATTAAAGGACCGAATAAAGAATTTACGATAGCTAAATTCATGAATTTTTTACGACTATCTTCTGTCAGATCAGTGAATTCTTTTTCTTTTTGTTTTTCTATGGCGTATGCTTTTATAACTCTTATACCGGAAAACATTTCCTGAGCAAAAGAGGACAAGGTAGAAAGATTAGCCTGAAAAATGCCACTTCTTTTATTTATCTCTGAACTGATCTTAAAAATACCGTATGAGAGTAACGGAAGAGGTAATAAAGAATAAAAAGTAAGTCTTGGAGAAATATTATACATATAAATAATAACCATAGAGAAGCGAACCAGTGTATTCATGGAATACATTACGGCAGGTCCGACATACATTCTGACTTTACTGACGTCTTCACTAATACGGCTCATTAAGTCTCCGGTACGGTTTTGCTTGTAGAAGGTCTGACTCAGAATCTGGTAATGATTATAAATTTCATTTTTGAGGTCAAATTCTACATAGCGGGACATTACGATTAAGGTTTGTCGCATCAGAAACGTAAAAAAACCGGAAATAAGTGTAGTAGCCAAGATCAGAATAATGTTTTTACCCAATAATGATTGGGCAACTTCAATACTGATTTCGTGGTTGTTACGAGTATATTCTTCTATAGACCGAATGGAGTCACCAACCAGTTCAGGGGTAAATAAAGAGAAGATCTGGGCTATAAATGTAATAACGATTCCAAGTAGGAATCGATATTTGTATTTAATAAAAAATTTATTTAAATATTGTAATTCTTTCATTTAAAAACGGAAAAAAGCTTTTTTTTTAATTAAAAACAGTTTAAATCTTAACTTTTTAAAAATTTATTTTTTCTTTTAAAAGCAGTTGTTTGTTGTTGAATTGCTAAAAAAAGACTAAATTTTTGAATCATTTCAAATTTTTACGTAATATTGCCATAAAATATTGAATAATTTTCAACTCAATTCAAATGATAGCAGACGTATTAAATGCAAAAGAACTTCAAAAGGTTGCACCGGTTTTCGGGCAAATTTCTTTTGACGGTCACGAACAAGTTGTTTTTTGCCATGACAAAGATACAGGTTTAAAAGCAATTATTGGTATTCATAACACAGTTTTAGGTCCTGCATTGGGAGGAACGAGAATGTGGAAGTATGCTAATGAATGGGAAGCCCTTAACGATGTATTGCGTTTATCGCGTGGTATGACGTTTAAGAATTCTATTTCAGGATTAAACTTAGGTGGAGGTAAAGCCGTTATAATCGGTGATGCCAAGACTGAAAAAACACCTGAATTGATGCGTAAATTTGGGGAGTATGTAGATTCTTTATCCGGAAGATATATCACAGCAGAAGATGTTGGGATGGAAACTAAAGATATGGATATTGTAAGAGAAGTTACAAAACACGTATCAGGGATTTCCGTTGAAAAAGGAGGTTCAGGTAATCCGTCACCTATTACAGCTTACGGGGTTTTCATGGGATTAAGAGCCGCTGCTAAATATCAGTTTGGTACGGATAATTTAGAAGGTAAGAAAGTTTTGGTACAAGGTATTGGTCATGTAGGTGAAGTTTTAGTAAAACACCTTACAGAAAGTGGTGCTATAGTTACGATTACGGATATTAATGAAGACAGATTACATCAGGTAGGTGCTAAGTACGGTGCTAAGATTTTTACAGGAACTGACCTGTATGCTTCTGATGTGGATATTTATGCGCCATGTGCTTTAGGAGCAACGGTAAATGATGAAACAATCAGTAAATTAAAAGCTAAAGTTATTGCAGGTGCTGCTAATAATCAATTGGCAAACGAAATAACACACGGACAAATTCTGAAAGAAAAAGGAATTTTATATGCTCCTGATTTCTTGATCAATGCCGGAGGTGTCATCAATGTTTACTCAGAACTGGCTAATTTAACAAAAGAGCAGGTTTTAGAAAAAACGGAGAATATTTATAACACGGCTTTAGAAATTTTTGATTTTGCCGATAAAAACAACATCACAACACATCAGGCTGCTTTATCTATCGCTCAAAAGCGTATTGATGATAGAAAAAAAGAATTACAGAATAAATAATTTTTAAATATTATTGGTATTTTTGCAAAGCGAAAGAAATTCTCTTTCGCTTTCTTAATTTTAAAAAGTTCTTAAACTAAAGTATGTTAAACAGAAGACATATTCGTATTAAAGTGATGCAGACAATCTATGCTATGCATCAACATCAATCTGATGTTCTTGACAAGGAAGAAAGATTTCTTTATCAAAGCATTGAAATTATGCAGGATCTATATTTATTATTGCTTTCTGCCCTTGTAGAAATCAGAGAAAAAGAGGAAGAATACCTTGATATGGCTTCCAAAAAGCATCTGGCAACTAAAGAAGAACGCAATCCTAACCGTAAATTTATTTCTAATAAAGTTTTAATGCAATTGGCGGAAAATGAGAAATTGCAGGAAAGCCTTGGGGATAGAAGTATAAAGAACTGGAAAAATAATGACGATTTAATATTGTTTCTGATCCGGGAAATTAAGGCTAGTGATTTGTATAAGGATTATATGAGCAAACCGGTCGGGACGTATGAAGAGGAAAAATATTTTATAGCAGATGTTTTTAGTCAGATCATAGCTCCTAATGAACAATTATACGATTATTTAGAAGATTATAAATTAACATGGTTGGATGATCTTCCTTTGGTAAATACTTTTATTTTAAAACAAATAAAAGGTTTAAAGGATGAAAATGATACTATTCGTTTGCCAAAATTATACAGAGACGAAGACGATAAAGAATTTGTGAGAAACCTGTTTAGAAAAACGGTTTTGAATGAAGTGGAATTGTCTAAAGAGTATATTGATAAAACACCGAACTGGGATGCTGATCGTATAGCAGAATTGGATACGATTATTTTAAAAATGGCTATTTGTGAGCTATTGAAATTCCCCTCAATTCCGGTAAAAGTAACGATCAACGAATATTTAGAGATTGCCAAAGAGTATTCAACACCGAAGAGTAGTATCTTCATCAATGGTATTCTGGATAATCTGGTAAGAGATTTTCAAAGAGATAACCGTATGCAAAAAGCGGGTAGAGGATTATTATAAAACTAAAAAACAAGTATTATGAAAAAAATGATTTACTTAGCAGCAGTTGCTATTACTTTAATAACTGTTTCGTGTAAAGATAATGTTCAAGGCAAAATTACAGATGAAGATATGGCTACTGTTGAAGCAGAAAAAGCCATGATCGGAAAATTACCGAAAGTAAGCTTTGATAAAACAGAGTATGATTTCGGAACCATCAATTCAGGTGATGTTGTAGAAACAGAATTCATAGTAACAAATACAGGAGAGTCTGATCTGGTAATCTCTGATGCTAAAGCATCTTGTGGTTGTACTGTTCCGGTTTATCCGAAACAACCGGTAAAACCGGGAGAATCGGCTCCGATCAAAGTATCTTTTAATTCTTCTGGAAAATCAGGTATGCAAAACAAAACAGTTACTTTGACAACTAATACTGAGAACGGAAAAGAAACGTTCGCAATTAAGGCTAATGTTTTAACCAAATAAAAAGAGATCAATGAATACAACGATTATAATGCAGTTGTTGTTTATGGCAGTAATTTTTTATTTTTTACTGATCCGTCCACAACAACAAAAAGCAAAAAAAGAAAAATCATTTGAAGCTACTTTAAAAGTAGGAGACAAGGTGATTACTAAGGCAGGAATTCACGGCAAGATCGCTGAAATTTCAGATGGAACAGTTGTGATAGAAACAATGGCCGGAAAAATTAAAATGGAAAAATCGGCTTTATCAATGGAAATGACAGCTAAGCTAAATGAAAAGAAATAAAAAAAATCCCAATCGTACGATTGGGATTTTTTTATCGATAGCGATCATTGAGACCTTTACCTTCTGCAAGTAAAGGTTTTATTTTTTCCAAACGGGTGAGTTTTGTTTTTTCCTGTTTCGCTGTTTCAATGAACTCCAGATATTCTCTTTGCTTATAGGGTGTCAGACTTTCAAATTTGCTTTTAAAGTGAGGGTTTTCACTTAAAAAATCTTCAAGAAAGGCAGAATGAATAGCTTCTTTTTTCTCGGGCTTAACAGATAAGCCTTTGTTTTCAACAGCAATAGCTTCTTCTATATAGGCAATTATAGTAGCTTCTTCGATCTCCTCTTTTGATTGAAAACGCATTTGCCGAAGCGATTTTGTTGTGCCTTCCTGAGCGTTGATTAATAGCTTTTTTTTGTCTTTTAAGAAAACACCGTTAAAGAACCAAATCCCGAAATAAGACTTAAAACCTCCTATTCCCACTACATTTTTTCCGTTATGGGTAAAGACCGGACCACCCCATTTAGTTGTTTCTGCTAAATCAGTTTTTCGGATTATAGAGAAAAGTATCTCTAATTCTTCAGTCCATTGATTGGTCTTGTTCCAGGGATTTTTCTTTTGTTCTTCCATTTAATTAAAAAACAACTTTCAGTTTCAACTCTTTACCATCACGCATTACGGTTACTTCTCTTTCGTCACCGGCTTTCAGTTTAGACAAGCAATCCATATAGCTATATACTTCTTTTACTTTACAATCACCTATTCGGGTTAAAACATCTCCGGATTGTATTCCGGCTTTATCTGCAGGTCGCCCGTCAGTAACACCATCAATGTGTAAACCGTCTCCATAATCTGTATAATCAGGCATAATGCCTAATGTTACCTTGTAAGCCGGGACTTTTTTTCCTGCTTCGACTTTAGTCTTAGTAAATGTTACCGTATCCATATTTGAAATGGCATCCGTAATTCTGAAGACATAATCAACAATAGCTCTTACACCATAATAGTTGATCTTATCCTCGTCATCACTTGGTTTGTGATAGTCTGTATGGGTTCCTGTAAAGAAAAACAAAACAGGAATATCTTTTAAATAAAATGAAGTGTGATCTGACGGGCCTATTCCGGTATTTTCTTCCGTTACATTGAATCCGGCTGGTTTATTTTTCGCAATCAATTCTGAAAAATCCGGACATGTTCCTACGCCGCCTACTACTAATGCTTTATTGTTATTTAAGCGTCCTATCATATCCATATTGACCATAGTGATCACTTTCGGAAATTTTTCTTTTAAAGTTTCTGCCATGAATTTGGAACCGATCAGACCATCTTCTTCACCTGAGAAAAGGGCAAAAACATAATTTACATTTTCTTTGGATTTATTTTGCGATAACATTCGGGCTAATTCCATGACACCTGCAACACCGGATGCATTATCGTCGGCTCCGTTATGAATTTCTCCTTCAGAATTAGGTTTTGTAGAGTGGTGGTGTTCGTTTAGTCCCAAGTGGTCGTAATGTGCTCCGATAACAATAGTTCGGTCTGCTTTATTGTCTAAAACGGCAATTACATTGGTTCCGTTATTAGCTTTTACACTTGTGCTGTCATGAGGGTTTAAGCGAACTTTATAATCAAATTTTTGAAAATAACTTTTCTTGTTATATGGTTTTAGACCTAATTTTTTAAACTCTGCTGCAAGGTAATCTGCTGCTTTTTTCTCTCCTTCAGAACCTGTTAATCGACCCTGTAATGCATCAGAAGCTAAGTAAGAGATATGTTGTTTTAGATTTTTATCGTTTACGATTTCGGCTTCATCAGTATCTACCCAATCGGCAATAAATACATTAGTCTCTCTCGGTTTACTTTGCATTCTGTTACTAGAGAAAACCAGTTTTTTTCCGTCAGGTGAAAACATCGGAAAGGCATTGAACTCGCTTTCCCATGTGATTTGACGTAAATTGTTTCCATCGGTATCGATCATAAACAATTGGAAGTCATATCCTCTGGTAGAATGATGGTTTGATGAAAAAATGATCTTTTTATCCGAAGGATGGAAGTACGGAGCCCAATTAGCTTTGCCTAAATGAGTTACTTGTTTCAGGTCTGTACCGTCAATATTAATGGTGTAAATCTCCATCTCGGTAGGAGCTACCAAATTTTTGCTTAGTAACTCTTTATATTCTTTGATGTCTTCTTCGGTTTTTGGTCGTGACGAACGGAAAACCAGTTTTTTACTATCGTGTGAAAAGAATGCACCGCCATCGTATCCTAAACCGTTTGTTAATTGTTTTACTTCAGAACCGTCGATGTTCATTATCCAAAGTTCTAAATCTCCGCTTCGGGTACTGGTAAAAACAATCTTTTTGCCATCAGGAGAAACAACGGCTTCAGCATCATATCCCGGAGAATTGGTGAGTTGCTTTACAATATTCCCTTTTAGATCAGCGACATAAATATCGTATTCAGGGTAAATGGCCCAAAGATATTTGCCGTCAGTTGATTTGGGAGGAGTAGGGCAAGCATGTCCGCCTTCATGAGTGGAAGCATATAAAATATGTTTACCGTCGGGCATAAAGAATGAGCAGGTAGTTCGTCCGTATCCGGTAGAGATCAGTTTTAAATCTTCCGGAGTGTGGTTGTCTTTTTGTAAATCCAGCATGTAGATTTGATCACACTGTATACCAAATTGCGGATTGGTGATTTGTAGGGTAAGATTCTTGCCGTCCGGACTGAAATATGCTTCGGCATTGTCACCGCCAAAAGTAAGTTGTCTTAGATTTTTTAAATTGCTTTCTTGGGCAAAACCATACCAGCAGAAAGTTGAGGCGAGTAGAAATGAAGTTATAGATTTTGTCATGTAAGTTGTTTTTATTTAGATTTACTTTAAAGACTCAAATATAAAAAAAGAGCTTTAAAAAAGCTCTTTTTATAAATTATTTTTGTGCAGTTAATTCTGCGATCTTTACAATTACTTCTGTAGCTTTTACCATACTTTCAACCGGAACGTATTCGTATTTTCCGTGAAAATTATGTCCGCCGGCAAAGATATTAGGGCAAGGTAGACCTTTAAAAGATAATTGAGCGCCATCTGTTCCTCCTCTGATCGGTTTTATGATAGGAGTTATATTTAATTCTTTCATTGCTTTCTCAGCAATTTCTACAATGTGGAAAACCGGTTCAACTTTTTCACGCATATTAAAATACTGATCTTTTACAATTGCTTCACAAATAGGACCTCCGAATTGTTTTTCATAAGCAGTATTGATCTTATCAGCGATAGTTTGGATCAAAGCTTTACGTGCTTCAAAATGATCTTTATTGTGATCACGGATAATTAATTCTACTACAGTTTCTTCAATGCTTCCGTGAATATCGTGTAAGTGAAAGAAACCTTCGTAACCTGTTGTTCGCTCCGGAACTTCATTTATCGGTAATTCAGAAATGAATTGGTTTGCTAACAACATGGAGTTGATCATTTTTCCTTTAGCATAACCCGGGTGAACACTTTTCCCCTGAAATGTGATTTTTGCTCCGGCCGCATTAAAATTTTCGTATTCTAATTCACCGATCTGACTTCCATCCATTGTATAAGCCCATTCAGCTCCGAATTTTTCGACATCAAATTTGTGAGCACCACGTCCGATCTCTTCATCCGGTGTAAAGCCGACACGTATTTTACCGTGTTTGATTTCAGGATGCTTGATCAAATAATCCATAGCCGTCATAATTTCTGTGATTCCGGCTTTGTCATCAGCACCTAAAAGTGTAGTTCCGTCGGTTGTGATAAGAGTTTGTCCTTTATATTGAAGCAAATCTTCAAAATAATCGGGTGAAAGGATAATATTTTGTTCGGCATTTAATACGATATCACGACCATCATAATTTTCAACGATCTGAGGTTTTACATTTGCTCCCGTAAAATCAGGAGTTGTATCAAAGTGCGCTACAAAACCTATAGTAGGTACATCATGAGCAACATTACTCGGTAAGGTTGCCATGATATAGGCATTTTCGTCGATAGTGACGTCTTGCATGCCCATAGCTTTTAGTTCTTCCACAAGTTTGTTGGCTAAATCCCATTGTTTTTCTGTACTGGGAGTAGTATTAGAATTCGGATCGGATTCTGTATCTATTGTAACGTAACTGATAAAACGATTGATAATATCTTGCATGATGCCTTTTTTAAAATTTCACACAAATATACTACTTATGGTTAAATTTTGAAGAATTGTAAATTATTAAGTTTATTTCATTATAAATACTGTTGAATTCTTATTTTTGCAAAGCAACACAACAAAAATTATGTACAAAATATTTATAAGGCCTATTTTATTTTGTTTTGATCCGGAACAAGTGCATCACTTTACATTTTCTTTGATCCGATTTCTGAATAAAATTGGTTTTTCTTCCCTTTTTAAAGCACTGTATTGTATTGAAGACAAGCGTTTAGAACGAGAAGTTTTCGGCTTAAAATTTAAAAACCCGGTTGGTCTGGCGGCTGGTTTTGATAAAGATGCAAAATTATATAAAGAGTTGTCAAACTTTGGTTTTGGTTTTATAGAAATCGGTACTTTAACACCTAAAGCCCAACCCGGAAACCCTAAAAAGCGTTTGTTTCGTCTAAAAGAAGATTCGGGGATCATTAATCGTATGGGGTTTAATAACGGTGGAGTAGAAGAAGCGGTTGAGCGTTTGAAAAAGAATAAAGGTGTTTTAATTGGTGGAAACATCGGTAAAAACAAAATAACGCCTAATGAAGAAGCGGTTAAAGATTATGAAATTTGTTTTGAAGCATTATTCCCTTATGTTGATTATTTTGTAGTTAATGTGAGTTCGCCCAATACGCCTAATCTTCGTGAGTTGCAGGATAAAGAGCCGTTAACAAAGTTGTTACAAACTTTACAGGATCTGAATAATGAAAAACCTGCCACAACAAGCGGAGCAGAGAAGCCAAAACCTATTTTGTTGAAAATAGCACCGGATTTAACGAACGAACAGTTGTTGGATATTATCGACATTGTAAAAGAAACGAAAATAGCCGGAGTAATAGCAACGAATACAACTATAGGAAGAGAAGGTTTGCATTCGGAAAATCAAAAGGAAACAGGAGGTTTGTCAGGAAAGCCGTTGACAAAGCGTTCTACTGAAGTAATTCGTTTTCTTTCAGACAAGAGTAATAAGGCATTTCCGATTATTGGTGTAGGAGGAATTCATTCGGCAGAAGATGCAATAGAAAAGTTAGAAGCAGGAGCCAGTTTGGTACAATTATATACCGGTTTCATCTATGAAGGTCCGGGCTTAGTTAAAGCGATCAACCGAAAACTGTTAGAAAAGAATTAATTTTTTACATTTGATTTTTATGAATACTACTCAGGTAAAGATTATTGAATGTCCACGCGATGCCATGCAGGGTATCAAAGCCTTTATTCCTACAGAAAAAAAAGTTCAGTACATTCAATCGTTATTGAGAGTAGGTTTCGATACCATTGATTTCGGTAGTTTTGTTTCGCCTAAAGCTATTCCGCAAATGCAGGATACTGCTGAGGTCTTGGCTCAGCTTGATCTATCGCAAACAAAAAGTAAATTATTGGCTATTGTGGCTAATACTAAAGGAGCAGAGTTAGCATCTGTACATTCCGAAATTCAATATTTGGGTTTCCCGTTTTCTATTTCAGAAAATTTTCAGATGAGAAATACCCACAAAACAATTGCTGAATCATTTGTAACCTTGCAGGAAATATTAAATATAGCTGCCAGAACTAATAAAGAGGTCGTGGCGTATTTGTCTATGGGATTCGGAAATCCTTACGGAGATCCATGGAATGTGGATATTGTAGGCGAATGGACTGAAAAATTGGCCAATATGGGAATTACTATTTTATCCCTTTCAGACACCATTGGCAGTTCAACACCGGAAGTGATCAATTATTTATTTTCAAATTTGATTCCTGAATATCCGGATATTGAATTCGGGGCGCACCTGCATACAACTCCGGATTCATGGCATGAAAAAGTGGATGCAGCTTATAAAGCCGGATGTAAACGTTTTGACGGAGCAATAAAAGGCTATGGAGGCTGTCCTATGGCTAAGGACGATTTAACCGGAAACATGCCGACAGAGAAGTTGTTGTCCTATTTCAATACACAAAAAGCAGAGACCAATTGTCATGCTATGAGTTTTGAAAGCGCTTATAATGAGGCGTTAAAAGTTTTTAATTACTACCACTAAGAAACTAAAAAGTAAATATCTTCAATATTTCCTTAAAGTCACTTGGAGTTCGTTTCGGTTTTATGTTTTTATTGAATTTCAGATAGAAATAAAGACAAATAGAAAATAGCCCCACTGTGATCTGTTTTCCTATGATATTGCCAATGATCAGATCTTTAAAGTTATCATGAGTAAAATAAAAGAACGTATAGAACGCAATAGAATCAAAGATACATACAAGTGACATCGTTGTAAAAATCTTCAGGAAGGTACCTTTATCCTTGAATTTATAATTTAAGAAATCATAAAATAACAAGATAAACATTGCTTCTAAATAAAGTAAACTTGTCCCGATCAGGAAAATTGTCAATTCAAAACTCAATATCTCTTCTAAAAGCAGTCCGCTGGATTGTTCTATACTGTGGTCTTGTACTAATAAGAATTGAGAAAAGAATGTAATGGATATATTAGCGATCAAGATTCCGTAAATAAGGCTTTTGGTCTTGACAAGGTTTTCAGTATGAAAGAAAAGTAATATAGCAAATAGAGTAGAAGTGTAAAATATAGTGGAACCTGGTGAAAATCTGTAATCCCCTAAATAATTATCATACACGTTAGAAACTAATAACGTCTGAAAGAATTGGATCGTTCCTATAAAAACATAAAGCGTTCCTATTCCGACTCTTTTTTTATAAAAATGCATCCCTAAGATTATAAATACAACTAATAGGATCTCTAAAATATGAAGTGACAGACTTTGCATGATAAACTGGTATTAAAGTTTTAGAATGTGGAAGTAAATTTATATATTTGCATGCAATTTAACAACTACAACAGATTGCGATGAAAGCACACAACTCAAAAATCGTAGGTGAAGGTCTAACCTATGATGACGTCCTTTTAATTCCTAATTATTCCCAAGTGCTTCCTCGTGAAGTAAATATTTCAAGTAAATTTTCCAGAAATATATCATTAAACGTTCCTATTATTTCGGCAGCAATGGATACTGTTACCGAAAGTGATATGGCAATTGCTATTGCGAGAGAAGGCGGAATAGGTGTTTTGCATAAAAACATGTCAATTGAGCGCCAGGCAGCAGAAGTACGCAAAGTGAAGCGTGCCGAGTCAGGAATGATCATTGATCCGGTTACTTTGTCCTTAGAAGCAAATGTAGGAGATGCAAAACGAGTGATGAAAGAATTCAGTATCGGAGGAATTCCGGTAGTGGATACGGATATGACTTTAAAAGGAATTGTAACCAATAGAGATCTGCGTTTTGAAAAAGACAATAAAAGAGCCATTACAGAAGTAATGACATCTGAAAATCTGGTTACAGCTAAGCAAGGAACAACTTTAGCGCAGGCAGAAGAAATTTTGCAAGAAAATAAAATTGAAAAATTACCGGTTGTTAGCGATGACTTCAAACTGATTGGTTTAATTACATTTAGAGATATCACTAAATTAACCTTGAAACCAATGGCTAATAAAGATCAATACGGTCGTTTACGAGTTGCAGCGGCATTAGGTGTTACAGCTGATGCTGTTGAAAGAGCCAGAGCTTTGGTAAATGCAGGTGTTGATGCGGTTATAATTGATACGGCCCACGGACACACAAAAGGTGTAGTAGACGTTTTAAAGAAAGTTAAGGCGGAATTCTCTCAGTTAGATGTTGTAGTAGGTAATATTGCAACACCGGAAGCCGCTCAATATTTAGTAGAAGCCGGAGCAGATGGTGTAAAAGTAGGTATAGGTCCGGGATCCATTTGTACAACGCGTGTTGTCGCAGGTGTCGGTTTTCCTCAGTTTTCAGCCGTATTAGAAGTTGCTGCAGCAATTAAAGGCAGCGGAGTACCGGTTATAGCTGACGGCGGTATCCGCTATACAGGAGATATTCCTAAAGCTTTGGCAGCAGGAGCAGATTGTGTTATGCTCGGATCATTATTGGCAGGAACCAAAGAATCTCCGGGTGAGACTATTATTTTTGAAGGAAGAAAATTCAAATCTTATAGAGGAATGGGGTCTGTTGAAGCTATGAAGGAAGGTTCTAAAGACCGTTATTTTCAAGATGTGGAAGACGATGTTAAAAAATTAGTTCCGGAAGGAATTGTAGGGCGTGTTCCTTATAAAGGCGAATTAGCGGAAAGTATGCTTCAGTTTATCGGAGGTCTACGTGCCGGAATGGGATATTGCGGTGCAAAAAATATTCCGACTTTACAAGAGGTAGGTCGTTTTGTTCGTTTAACAGCCAGCGGTATCGGAGAAAGTCACCCGCATAATGTTACGATTACTAAAGAAGCACCGAATTATTCCAGATAAATAGATTGAATTTTATATTAAGTAAATAAAAAAGCTCCGTTTATTAGGAGCTTTTTATTTTTAATAGCTTGCAGGTATAGATAAAAGCGGAATGCTTAAACCCGACGCCATAACTCTGGTTTTACTTCTGTGAACCATTGAGTCCCAAAAGCCATATTTTTTAGGCATCATAATTAACAGGTCTGCATTAAAATCTTTGATCTCTTTTTTAATTTCATCGATAACTTCTTTCGACTGTATATTTTTGTAATAATAGTTGATCTCCTTTTCGTCGTCTTCTTTTGTTTTAGGATTGTCCTTTTTGATTTTTTCAACAGTTGTATCAACACTGAAAACTTCTATTTCTGTATTTTGAGCAGCGATCAGGCTTTTAATGAGCGAAGTAGCATGGCTCGGAATTTCATCCGGTGTATCGCAGGCAAATAAAACTCTGTTTAACGGTGTGAATTTTGTCTCTAACGGAACAGAGATTATAGGGATATTAATGTTCCTGATAGCTGAGGTTGTTGTATTACCCATTAATTCCTGTTCTAAGCTTTTTTCAGCCATACCGAATACTAATAAACCGGCATTGTATTTTTCAATGCAAGTAACTAAATGTTCTTCAACAAAAGAATAGGTGATCTCTGATTGGGTTTCAATATGGTGTTCCTTTTTTAATTCCTTAGCCAACTCTTTCAAACGTTCTGAATTAATATCAAACAGTTTCTGAAAAGTTTCTGCTGATAATTGCGCATTAGATGCGTGTATAGGTGGATTGAAAGCATGGAAAAGTACTAAATTCATATTGGCTGCTTTAGCTAAGTTAGCCGCATATTGAACTGCATTCTGAGCGATTTCAGAAAAGTCAGTTGTGGCAATTATGGTCATCATAAGTTTAGTTTTATTTTGTTATGTACTCTAACAAATTTAAGCATTTTAACCAGTTTTATTAGAATAATTAACGTTAAAAAAAGAGAGGTTAAGCGTATTTTAAGAAACTTAGAATAAGATTGATTTATTACAGATATAGTTTATTTTTTGATAACAATTTGATGTAATTGTATTATTTGTACAAAAAAAATAGCCTTAATTTTATAATCCTTAATTTTTTTGAAAAATGAATATTAATTATAAAGTTTTTGCTTTAGTTTTTTTGCTAGCAGGTTGTGCAGGAGAAAAAGAAAAAATAACTGAAACACTGTTTCATACCAGCGGAAGAGTTGAGGCTGTTTCAGATCGTAAGGTCTACCTGTTGGGATCGGCTTCTTCAATTGAATTCAGCTACAAAGGGAATAGCTGTGAGTTTAACATGGAGAGTGTTGATACATGGAAACATCATAATTATTATGTTTTAGAGATAGATGGGTTTTACAAAGGACGGTTTACAATTGATTCAATAGGTATTGAAAAGGTAAAAATTGAAGAAACAAAAGATACTATTCATCATGTAAAAGTTTTTAAAGCAACAGAAGCAGCCAATGGAAAAGTCTTATTCGATGGCTCAGGAATAACAAATTTAGTCCCCTTTTCGGCAGAATCTAAAAAGAGAATTGAATTTATCGGGAATTCCATTACATGTGGCATGGGAAATGATCTGACAATTCCATGTCATAGCACCGATTTCTGGTTCGATCAACATAATGCATATTGGGCTTATGGTCCAGTTTTAGCCAGAGAACTGGATGCCGATTTCTTGCTGAGCTCTGTTTCCGGTTATGGTATGTACCGCAATTGGAACGATGAACATGAGTCAGAACCTAATTTACCGGAGGTCTATGAAAATCTAAATTTAGATAAAGATACTTCTAAAGTTTTCAACACTGATTTCCAACCGGATTTAGTAAGTATATGTTTGGGAACTAATGACCTGTCTGACGGGGATGGTAAAAAGGAACGTTTGCCTTTTAATGAAGAAAAATACATAGCAAACTATATCAAGTTTATAAAGACTATTTATAATCGTTATCCGGATACACAGCTTGTTTTACTGAACAGTCCTATGGTTTCAGGAGAAAAAAACGATGTTTTTATGGCATGTTTAAGGAAAGTTAAAGAAGCTTTTGAAACAGACACCGTACATAAACCGATTACTATTTTTGAGTACAAGCCTATGGAACCCCAAGGATGTGATTACCATCCGGATGTAGAAGATCATAAGTTTATGGCTCAGCAATTGAAAGAAACCTTTAAAAAAATACTAAATGAATAAAATTGTTGTAATTTTTAGTTTGTTTTTAATTCAAGTTATGAATGCAGAAGTAAGTTTACCTTCGTGCTTTTCGGATGGAATGGTCTTACAGCAAAATTCACAAGTAAAGATTTGGGGTTGGGCAAATCCAAAAGAACCCGTTTCAGTAATTCCGTCTTGGAATAAAAAAGAATATAAGACCGAAGCCGATTCGAATGCCTATTGGGAACTAACCATTGAGACAATACAAGCGGGCGGACCTTATGAAGTGGAAATAAAAGGTTACAATACATTGCAATTAACCAATGTCTTGTTGGGAGAAGTTTGGTTTTGTTCCGGGCAGTCTAATATGGAAATGACGGCCGATTGGGGAATTGACAATAAAGAAGAAGAAATAGCAAAAGCTGATTTTCCTGAGATCCGCTTTTTCAGGACTGCTAAGGTCACAGCCGATTATCCTCAGGTCAATGCTATTGGCAATTGGGAAACTTGTACTCCGGAAACCATGCGAAAAAATAGTGCCGTTGCTTATTATTTTGCCAGAAGGTTACAGGAAATAGAACCGGATGTTCCGGTGGGCTTGATTGTTTCAGCTTGGGGAGGTACTCCGGCAGAAGTCTGGATGCCTAAGAATGTATTTTCAAATGATAAATCGTATTATAAAACGGCCATTGACCGTAAGTTGTCAGAATATTGTCCGGTTGAACCTTCTAAAACATTCAACAGCATGATTTATCCTTTGATTGGTTATAAAATAGCCGGCTTTTTGTGGTATCAAGGAGAAAGTAATGTAGGAGAATCTACATATCAACAATTATTTACCGAATTGATTCAATCGTGGCGAAAACTATGGAAAGAGGAATTGTCCTTTTATTATGTACAGATCGCACCTTATCAATATGAAGGAGAAGGCACTTATGCTGCTATGACCCGTGATTTACAGCGACAAGTTTTGGCTTTGCCAAAAACAGGAATGGTTGTGATCAGTGATGTGGCAACTTTAAATGACATTCATCCGACCAATAAAAAAACGGTAGGAACCCGATTAGCGGATATGGCTTTAAAAGAGCATTATAATGTTTTAAAAGGAACTGTTGAAAGTCCGGCTATCCAAAGTGCTAAAAAGGTTAAAAAAGGAGTTGAACTTACTTTTGAACATAACGAGAGCCTTCATTTTACGACCAAAGAGAATTTATTTGAAATTGCCGGAAATGATGGAGTTTTTTATCAGGCGAAAGCCAAAATAGTAGAAGGGAAAGTAATAGTCGGTTGTTCTAAAGTAAAGTATCCTGAATACATCCGTTTTGCTTGGGGAAATGCTGTTCAGTCTAATTTGTTCAATGAAGCTGAATTACCGGCTTCTACTTTTAAAATTGCCATTCCATGAAACGAACAATCATCTTAACCTTACTTATCATGGGAAGTTATGCCCATGCACAAAAGAAAAAGAAAATGAAGCAACAAGAGCCTATTGAAACCAGAATAGAACAGTTACTGCAAAAGATGACCTTGGAAGAAAAAGTAGGTCAGATGAATCAATATAACGGATTTTGGGACGTAACCGGTCCGGCTCCGGAAGGAGGTTCGGCAGCTTTAAAGTATGAGCACCTTAAAAAAGGTTGGGTTGGTTCCATGTTAACCGTCAGAGGTGTAAAAGAAGTTAAAGCCGTACAAAAAATAGCTGTAGAGGAAACCCGTTTAGGAATTCCGCTGATCATTGGCTTTGATGTGATTCACGGTTACAAAACGTTAAGCCCTATACCACTGGCGGAAGCAGCAAGTTGGGATATGGAAGCGATTAAAAAATCAGCTCAGGTAGCAGCCGGTGAAGCTTCTGCTTCTGGTATTAACTGGACATTCGGACCTAACGTAGATGTCTCCAGAGATGCTCGTTGGGGCAGGGTTATGGAAGGAGCCGGAGAAGATGCTTTTTTAGGAAGTAAGGTAGCTGAAGCAAGAGTAAAAGGTTTTCAGGGTGAGACTAAAGAAGATTTAGGATTGCCTAATACTATTGCAGCTTGCGCCAAGCATTTTGCAGCTTATGGTTTTGTGGAGGCCGGAAAGGAATACAATTTGGTAGATATCGGAATGCCAACATTATATAATTTAGTACTGCCTCCGTTTGAAGCTGCTAAAAATGCAGGAGTGCGAACGTTTATGAACTCATTTAATACATTAAACGGTGTACCGGCAACAGGAAGTAAGTTTTTACAACGTGATATTTTAAAAGGCAAATGGAATTTTGACGGTTTTGTGATTACAGATTGGGCTTCCATCAGAGAAATGATCAATTGGGGATTTGCAGAAGACGGAACAGAAGCGTCTTTGAAAGCAGTTGAAGCCGGAGCTGATATGGACATGGAGTCGCATTTATATGTATACGAATTAGCGAAATTGGTTTGGGAAGGGAAAGTAGATGAAAAACTGATTGACGATGCAGTGAGAAGAATTCTGCGTGTAAAATTTGAATTAGGGTTGTTTGATGATCCTTATCGCTATTGTGATGAAAAACGCGAGCAAAAGGTTATTGGAAGTAAAGAAAACAGAGAAGCTGTATTGGATATGGCTAAAAAGTCAATTGTATTACTGAAAAATGACAAACAGTTACTTCCTTTACCTAAAACAGGTAAAAGAATTGCTTTAATCGGTGCTTTGGCAGCAGATAAAACCAGTCCGTTAGGAAGTTGGCGCATAGCATCGGATGATGAAACTGCTGTATCTGTTTTAGAAGGAATGCAGCAATATACAGGCAACCGATTGGTCTATGAAAAAGGAGCAGATGTAACTATAGGTTCGGTAAGTTTTATTCAGGAAGTTCAAATCAACACTACTGATAAAAGTAGCTTTGAAGCAGCAAAAAAAACGGCTCAAGAAAGTGATATAGTAGTAATGGTTCTCGGGGAACACGGGTTTCAGACCGGAGAGGCAAGAAGCAGAACAGAACTTGGACTTCCGGGTGTACAGCAAGAACTTTTAGAAGAAGTGTACAAAGTGAATCCCAATATTGTTTTGGTTTTGAATAACGGACGTCCGCTAGCTTTACCTTGGGCAGCCAAACATATCCCGGCTATAGTAGAAGCCTGGCAATTAGGAACTGAAACAGGAAATGCTGTTGCTCAGGTGCTCTATGGAGATTACAATCCTAGCGGTAAGTTACCGATGTCATTTCCTAGAAATGTGGGACAATGCCCGATTTACTATAATTATTATGCTACGGGAAGACCAATCGATAAAGATAACAATGTGTTCTGGACGCATTACAGCGATGTAGAAAAAACACCGCTTTGGAGTTTTGGTCACGGATTGAGTTATACTACTTTTGAGTATTCAGAAATAACTCTTGATAAAGAAAGTTATAAAAAAGGAGAACCTGTAAAAGCTTCTGTAACAGTTAAGAATACCGGAAATTATGATGGTAAGGAAGTGGTACAGTTATATGTTCGTGATGTAGTGGCAAGTTTAACCCGGCCGGTAAAAGAATTAAAAGATTTTCAAATGATATCTCTGAATAAGGGAGAGTCTAAAACCGTAGAGTTTGTACTAACTGAAAAAGAGTTAGGTTTTTATAATAGTGAAGGAGAATTTATTGTTGAATCCGGTAAATTTCAAATTTTTATAGGAACAAGCTCCTCTGATACAAAGAATAGTGTTTTTCATTTATACTAGAATTTGTTAGGGTTTTGAAAAGGATTGATGATCTTTCATCAATCCTTTTTTGTGTAAAAAAAACAGAAATATGAATTACAACAGATGTGGGAAAAGCGGACTTTTGTTACCACAAATATCTTTAGGGCTATGGCATAATTTCGGTTCTTTTGATGATCTTAAAAATGCAGAGCAAATAATTGTCAATGCTTTTGATAATGGGATCACACATTTTGATTTAGCAAATAATTACGGGCCGGTTCCGGGATCAGCAGAGGAAAACTTCGGAGGAATCGTTAAACGGAATTTTCAAGGTTTTATGCGAGACCAATTAGTCATTTCAACGAAAGCCGGATACAAGATGTGGGACGGACCTTATGGAGATTGGGGTTCAAGGAAATACTTGATTACGAGTTTAAATCAAAGTTTGAAACGAATGAATCTGGAATATGTGGATATCTTTTATTCGCATCGTCCGGATCCTGAAACTCCCGTTGAAGAAACCATGATGGCTCTTGATTATGCCGTGAAAAGCGGTAAGGCACTTTATGCAGGGATTAGTAATTATAATGCTGAGCAGGCTCAGGAAGCCATAAAGATTCTGAAAGATCTGGGAACTCCTAGCTTAATTCATCAACCTAAATATTCTATGTTTGAGCGTTCACCTGAAAATGGCTTATTAGATGTTTTAGAAGAGAATGGAGTAGGATGTATCGCGTTTTCTCCTTTAGCGCAAGGTCTATTAACCTCTAAATATTTAAAAGGAATTCCTGCCGGTTCAAGAGCATCAAATCCTAACGGATCTTTACAAACAACAGACATAACGGAAGACATTCTTCAAAAGATACAATTGTTAAATAAGTTGGCACAAAAAAGAGACCAAACGTTAGCACAAATGGCTATCGCCTGGTTGTTAAAAGATAGAAGAATTACTTCTGTTTTAATAGGTGCCAGTTCTGTTGCGCAATTATACGAAAACTTAAAAAGTTTAGAGCAGTTGACTTTTTCAGAAGAGGAATTGCAACAAATAGAATCAATTCTAAGAGGAATAATTTAGTTGTTATTCCACTTAGAATTAAAGTCTTTCATAAGAGCTAAGGTACTTTTTTCTGTAGCAAAAACGGAGTTCAGACCTTGCGGCTCTTGCGGTGGGTCAGTAGTATAGTCATCGCCAATATTCCATTTACCATTTTTAGGATTGTTCTTTCCGAAACCACCATAACCCCAAAAATTCAAAGCAACAAAAGGTTCATTAGTCTGAATAGCTTTGTCCAAGCGCCGGAAAACAGCTTTATAGAATTGATTGCGGTATGCCGCTGATGCATTTCTGTCTAAGTTTTCCTGAACTCGCGGATAACCGAATTCTTCTAAAACAATAGGCTTATTTAGCTTATTAGCTACTTTTATATGTTCTTCTATATAGTTCAGTGTATTTTGAATAGCAACAGGAGTAGAGCCAGCCTCGTCTTCAATTTTATACCAACCCCAGTTTTTAGGCCAGATGTGCATGGTCAAATAATCAATATTCGGATTATTGTGTGTACGTTCAAAAGTAAGCAGATCATCGTTAGAACCGGCTTTCCCTTCTGAGCCTGTTGTTACCAAGTGGTTTTTATCTAAAGATTTAATATAGGCAGTCACATCATTTAACCAATTTGTAAAAGCTTTTTCATTTTCCGGAGTAAAAACACGAGGTTCATTGGCTACTTCCCATGCCATAATAGTTGGGTCATCTGAATATTTTACTTTAGAAACAGAATTAGTTCTGGTAATAATTTTTTTGATGTAACTTTTTAAAGCTTCTTTACACGGTTCACAAGTATGGAACTGTGCTGTATATGCCATGAATTGCGGCCAGGTATTAGGTGCAATATTAGGGTTAGGAACTACGCCGTATCCGTTCCACTCTAAGTACTTAGCCATTCCGCCGCTCCATTCCCAATTGTTAGTAAAATAAAGAATAGCTGTCAGATCTCTTTTTTTCATTTCCGATAAAAGAAAATCGAGTCCTTCTAAACGGGATTCAATAAAAACACCTTGTTGAGGTTGCAAAGGTTCTCTTACAGTATAATCCTGATCTCCGCCTTCAGCACCAATCATAATCCTTAGATTGACAATGCCATTAGATTTTAAGTCATCTAACTCTCTTAGTAAACGACTTTGATTACCTTCTTTACAGCCTAAAAGACCTCCATACCAGTAATTAGTTCCTACATAATGATAAGGTTCTCCGGTTTTGATAAATTGAGATTCCTTAATGCTGATAAAGCTGTCTTTTTCGACATTGCAGGAAATACAAATAATAATCAAAAGAAGGGGCAAAAAGGCACGGATAGCTTTCATAATTTTTTAGTTTGGTAATTGGTACAAGTTCGGTAAATTATTTACTAAAGTCGTTTTGGGCTTGTTAGTAAAATCTACAAAATCGTTTACATTAGAGTTAGTTGGGGTTGGTACATAATAAGCATCTTGTGTGTTATACCAGAACATGGTATATGCAATTTGGATGTTCTGATCGGTTAAAGCAGTATATAAATAATTCGAGAACCAACCATTTATAGGAGGATTGGCATTGCTAACCTGATAGCCGGTCTCGCTCAAGGCTGCAATTTTTTTCTTTGCAATAGCCAGATCAGAGAGCATTTTTAATTTATTGTTTGCAGTTGTTGCTCCTGAAGTACCTTGATTATTAAAATCTCCGTAATTGTCCATTGCTAAAATATCAACATAAGTGTCTCCCGGATAACGTGATAGATACTGACTTTCTGTATTATAAGAATTGTCAGGAGAAAAAGCATAGAGGATATTGTGAACTGATTTAGTATCTCTTAAATACTCAACAGTAAATTGCCATAGCTGCTGATATTGGGCTGCAGTACACCACTGGCTTCCCCACCAGAACCATCCTCCGTCAAATTCGTGAAATAGTCTTAAAATGACAGGAATTTGTTTATTATCAGTTCCTTTCATGTTAGTTAATACAGTAGCTATTTTATCCAGTTTTGTTTTGTAATACTCATGATTTGTACCGCCGGGTAGGAGACTGATCAAAGCATTGTATTTTTGGAAATCGGTCATTTCACTTGTGTAAAATTCTTGGCCCTCATAAGGTTCGCGCATGTGCCATGAAAAAGTAACAAACATACCATTGTCATACGCCTGTTTAGCATCTGTTATAATTTTTAATTCTTGTTGGTAGAACCAATTAGAAGCTTCTCCTGTGTTATTATCATCCGTAATGAACATGAAATCACATCCTAAAAGAGCGGGATCATATCCGGTCGATTTTTTGATGTCTGATTGTGAGCTATCGTTATTGTAAAAGCTGTTAAAAGCATCTTGTTGACCTATAGCAAACTTTGTTTCAGCCATTTTTTTCAGGTTGTAGAACAAAGCAACGGTTTCATCAGTAGCATTAGGATCAACCATATAGTTCCTCACGTTTTGAGGCGTTATACCGTTGTTATTTGTTGTATTTGTAGTAGCAACGGAATTTGATTCCTCTGTTGAGGAACAAGCGATTAAAAGAGTAGTGTAAAAGAAAAAAAATATTTTTTTCATTATCTGAAGTATTTAATTTGGATGTTGTCAGCATATAAATTTCCTGTACAATTGCTTAATGCTAACATGATCCTGAACTTTTTTGTCTCTTTAGGAATACTTAATGTTTTTTCAAAGTACAACCACTCAGTAGAGTTGGTAACAGTTCCCAGAAGCTGGTCTTCCGATGTTTTATTTTTTCCGTCTTTTGTAAATTCAATGATAAACATTCCGTTGTTCCAAGGTTCTTTTCCCCGAACAATATTTTCAGCTTTTAACCAACCTGAAATATGAATTTTCTCGGCACCTTCGGGAAGGTCTGCTGACTGTTCGATTGCAGTCCATTCATTTGCCGGAGAAGATACCAGTACTGCAAATTTTCCCTGATGGCTTTTGTCGGTTATACGGGCTTTACCTGTCCAGTATTCTAATTGGTTTTCAAAATCACCGTTTTGGAAATAGACCGGTTCAATAACTTTTACTATGGTTTTTTGCTCTTTTTCTGAGGTTTTCTTTTGTACCGTGGAATGGTATTCCTCTTCAGAAATTTTATTAACTTGTACTTCATCAAATAGAATAGTACCGTCTGTTTGGGCCAGCGCGAGCATAATTCGGATCTTTTTAGCATCAGAAGGGACTAAAACCGTTTTTGTATATTCAGTCCAGGCGGTAGAACCTTTGATCTGAGCTATATTCTCATAACTGATATTTTTTCCGGAAGAGGTCAGGAACTCTACAGTCATTACGCCTGCGTTATAAGGCTCTTTCCCTCCGGAAATCGCATCGGTTTTTATCCATATACTACATTCTAAAGCAAATGTTTCTTTCGGAATGTTAACAGTCTGGTCTATTCCTTTCCATTCGCTACCGGTAAATTGATTGATTAAGCAACTATTTTTTCCTGCTTTTTTATCATAAGGAGAGATGGTTGCTGAAGAACCATTCCAATATTGCAGATCCGACTCGAAGCCTCCGTTTTTAACGATATTTTTTTGTGCATGAGAAAACAGACAAAAAAGGAACAATATCGGGAAAAGAGTATAATGTTTCATTTCAATAGTTTTTATAATCGATCAATCAGTTCTATACAAGCTCTGGAGTTGTGGTAAGGACATTTCCATAAACCTGCTTTATCGTTGATTATTTTACTGTAATCTCCATGAATACCCCAGATCCATTCTCCGTTTTCTTTGTCTATGATAAAACGCTTAATGAAATCCCAGTTTTTTTCAGCAGTAGTAAAATATTTCTCTTCTTGTGTTAATTCCCAAGCATTGATCATCCCAATTAAAAGTTCTGCTTGTGGCCACCAATGCTTTTCTGTGATTAAATTATTTTTCTGAGGATCAAGTTCATACCAAAGACCTCCGTCCTGGTCAATCCCTTCAAAAGTAGCATCAGCCATTTGTAAGGCGTGTTTAGTAAAGATTTCAATCAGTTCTTGATTTTGTGTAATTCTTGCACACCAAAGCAATAACCAAGCAGCTTCTATATCATGGCCATAGGAAACGACATCTGGTTTTTCAATCCATTCTTCATTAAAGAAGAGTTTTAGATGTCCGGTTCTAGTATTGATAAAATAGTGATTGATCGTCTCTAAAATTTCTATGATCTTTGTTTGTAAAAGTTCATTTGGCCAAACTAAAAATAAGTTGGCATACGCCTCTACAATATGTAAATGCGTATTCATAGTCTTCTTTTCGTTGACATCTTTAGCACTTAACCGGAGATCTTCAATTGGATTCCATTCTTGAGTAAAGGCTTCTAAATATCCTTTGTTTACAGGGTCAAAGCTATATTTTTCGATGGTTTCAAAAAGCGAAATAGCCATTTGTAAAACTTTTTGATCCTGAGTTATCTTATAGTATTCGGCTAAGCCGTAAATTGTAAATGCTAAAGCATAGATCTGCTTCTTGGTTTGAGAAGGTTTTCCATCGTATGCAACACTCCAGAAAACCCCGCCAAACTCTTTGTCAAAAAAATAACTATTAATAAAATGATAAGCTTTAGTGGCTGTTTCAAGATCGGAAGGATCTTGTGTGATCTGATAAGCCGCAGAGAAAGACCAAAGAATACGAGCATTGAGAACAGAGCCTTTTTCAGCATTCAGAACTTTTTTTTCAAAAGCATCGATTTGTCCTACAAAACCATCATTTTCAGCGTCTATGGTGTTTTTTTTCCAATAGTTTAAAATGTGGTTAAGTTCTTCTCTGACCTCGTTTTTTAAATTTTGTTTTCTTTCTGGTGTTGGCATATCAAAAGATCAAGGATTATAAATTTTTATTTCGATCAACTAAATCAATAATAGTCGCTACGGATCCTGATGAAATAAAGGTGTCTTCAGGAGTATTCATTACATAATCTACTAATCTGTCAGTAGAAGAAACGGCTACATGCATCCGGGTATCGGATGAAGCATAATAGATGTATACGGTTCCGTCTTCATCAGTAATCCAACCGTTTGAGAACAACACGTTGGAAACATCTCCTACGCGTTCGTCATTGATCGGAGCCATAAAATGTCCGGCCGGAACATACGTTACTTTTCCTATATCATTCAAATCGGTCATGAACATGTAGAGTGTATAGCGCAGACCGGCAGCTGTGTTTCGCACTCCGTGTGCTAAATGCAACCAACCTTTTGAGGTTTTGATCGGAGCAGGACCTAAGCCATTTTTTAATTCATAGATTGTATGGTATTTTTTAGAGAAAATAATGGTTTCATTTTGAACAACAGGGTTTTCCATATTGTCAATATAACCTAAACCGATACCACCACCGGAACCAACATCAATAAAGCCGTCCTGAGGGCGTGTGTAAACCGCATATTTTCCATTTACAAATTCAGCGTGTAAAACCACATTTCGTTGTTGACCTGTATTGGAAATCAAATCCGGCAAGCGCTCCCAATTAACCAAATCTTTTGTACGAACAATACCGGCATTAGCAATTGCGCTACTGGTATCGCCTTTAGGAGCATTCGGATCTTTTCTTTCGGTACAGAAAATGCCGTAAATCCATCCGTCTTCATGTTGTGTCAGACGCATGTCATATACATTGGTATCCGGATTTCCGGGGATTTGAGGAATGACACATGGCTTTTCCCAAAATTTGAAGTTGTCAATTCCATTAGGACTTTCTGCAAGAGCAAAAAACGATTTTCTGTCGTTTCCTTCAACACGTACGCATAATATATAATTTCCTTTCCATTTTATAGCTCCGGCATTGAATGTTGCATTAAAACCGATACGTTCCATAGCATAAGGGTTGTTTTCTGCGTTCAGGTCATAACGCCATTCCAAAGGAATATGTTTCGGGGTAACAATTGCATTTTTATAGCGCATGTAAATCCCGTTTGATTCCTCGTATGGTTTGTTGCTGATATTCAGAAAGGTTTCGTGTACAGCCTTTAATTGTTCGTAATTGGTTATATGTTTCATGTTTTTAATTTCCATATTATTGACGGTTAAAAATTTTATTCACTTAGATTATTCCACCAGAATTTTTTTAGTAATGCAATGCATATAACAAGAATAATGATGCAGATATAAAGCGGAAAGGTTTGCTGAAAGATCAGGTACATCGGTATTAGTACCAATAGCGTTTGTGCTATTGTTCCGATCAATACATTGAACATATCACGACCGAAATTAGCATCAGATTTAAAATCAGGATTTTCAGCTATTACTTCTTCTTTTACAGGTCCCCAAAACCCCACGGACGGACGTTTAAATAAAATTCTTTAAGAATGTCTTTATTGGTTGCCGGTGCGGAATAGGTTCCGATAATCGATCCTAATAAAGAAACGATAAGCAAAATAGGAAACAAATAAAGTTCGTTTACTTCAGGAAAAAGCATGGGAGTGAAGTAAGCGGCTACTAATCCGGTTAGCATCCCCCAGAAAAACCCTTCGCCGTTAAATCGCCACCAATGCCATTTTAAAATGTTAGCTCCTACATAACTTCCATAAAGAACAGATACAATAATGTTTAACACGGAGTTTACATTTTTAGCAAATAATCCCAATATAATACTGATAAGCACAACGATAATTCCGGTGGCATAATTCATATTTCTGATTTGTTTAGCATTAGCTTCCGGTTTAATATGTTTCAGATAAATATCATTTACAATATAGGCTTGAGCAGCATTAAGAGTTCCAGCAAAAGTAGACATGAATGCAGCGATTAACCCTGCCAGTAATAAACCTAAAAGCCCGACAGGAACAAAGGTTTTAATAGCCGAAGGAAGTATAAGCTCAAAATCCAGATTTCCGGAAGCAGTCAACAGGTCTATCTTTTCATAGTAAACCAAAGCTAAGGCAGCAAATCCGGCAATCATTAAGTAACGTATCGGCATTAGGATAACGGATACGAAACCACTCATTTTAGAAGCTTCAATAGCATTTTTGGTAGATAATATTTTTTGCATATCATAAGTAGGAGCAGGTCCTGCGATGCTAACCAAAATTCCTTTAAATAACATCATTGAAAGAAAAATCGAGAAGATTCCGAAACCATCGGACTTTATTTTGCTTTGTACTTCTGGTATCACAGAAGACCAATTGAGTTCTAAGCCTCCGCTGAACGGACTCATCCAATGTTCCGGTACGGTCAGATTTCCTGTTCCGACAGCTTGCCAACCTAAATAGCCGATAACTAAAGCTGCTACTGTCATAATTGCAAATTGAACTACATCTGCCCAAACAATTCCTGACATACCGCCCAATAGAGAATAGAATACAGCAAAAAGTGTAAAAATAACGCCGTAAAAGTGCGGAACATATTGAGCCGAAACCTGAAAAGGTATATAGTTACTGATAACTTCCCAAGGGAGGAAAATCTCTACAAATTTTCCTAAGCCAATAAATCCGTATGCTAAATAGCCTAAACATACAACTAAAGCAAATACAACAACGATCATGTGTGATAATTTGGCACCGGTACCTGTCCCGAATCGAGTTCCGATCCATTCGGCACCTGTCGTTACGTTTGATCGTCTTAACCATTTGGATAAATAAACCATTAGGAAGATCTGATTGAAAACCGGCCAAAGCCATGGGATCCATACACTTTTTATACCATAAACAAACATTAAAGTAACCAACCAAATAGTCCCTGAAATGTCAAACATACCCGAAGCATTGGAAAGCCCCAGTAAATACCATGGAATGGATTTACCACCTAAGAGATAATCGTCTTTACTTCGTTCAGCCCTTTTCCTTAATACCAGCCCGATAATGACAATTGAGATCAAGTAAGCAAGGATAATTAAAAAATCTATTGTATTGAGTAGTTGCATAGTATCGGTTTACTGGTAAATATTTTGTTCTGTTATTTCTTTTTGGAAAAAAGTATTAGGTAATTCATAGAATTTTTTAAAATCCTTTTCCGTAGACTGCCCTTTATAAGGAGCATAATAATGCATTTTTTGTTCATGTTCCAGCCAACCGTGATTTCTCCAGACCAAGACGTATGAAATTTTATAATTGCCAATAGCTTTTATTAAGGTATCAGTCCACCAGTTTTCATAGGGAATCTGTTCAAATCCGGTTTCAGCAAATGCCATTATTTTGTTATGCTTGAAGGCAAATTCATTCATGATTTTGAATTGTTTCCGGCATTTATCAACATAGGCAGTACTTGTGGCAGGATCGTCGTATTGATAGGCATCAAAGCTTACGATATCAACATATTGGTCTCCCGGGTAAAATTTTTCAAAATCTTCGTATGTTTCAAAATCAGCAGTGTTGAATACATAAATTAAATTGTGAACGCCTTTAGATTTTAAGTAATTAAATGAAAACACCCATAATTCTTTAAATTGTTCAGGAGTTCCGTTGTTTTGGCACCACCAAAACCAATTTCCGGTTAATTCATGATACGGGCGGTATAAAACAGGGATTGATTTACCATCGTCAGATTTAAGACTGTTTAAAAATACGGCAGCTTTGTCTAACCAGTTTTTAAAAAGTTCATGCTTGCTTCCGTTTGGTAGTACTGAAGCTAAGGAGCCGGGAGTTGTATCCCAAGCATCACCACCGGTAAAAGGGTTATTAATATGCCAACTAATAGTATTGACACCGCCCTTTGATATACTTCTTTAATGTATTGTCTCATTTTATGAAAAGGAACTCCGTCCAGGTTTTCCGGACTGTCATTTTCAATTCTTCCGATATCCCAACCATAAACAGCCGGATAATCATTAGCAACTTCTTTTACATCACTTCGACCATTTTCATATTTCCAGTTCACTCCATAAGCCAGATCATCCTGATGACCAAACATGAATCCTTTTTGTTTTAATTGTATCAGGTTTCTGTATACGTTTTGGGTTTCAGTAGTAGCTTGTTGGTCGCTATTGAGTATTGAATGACAAGAAGCTAACAAAGAGATTGAGGTCAATAATGTTATTTTTTGTATGGTTTTGTACAGTCTCATATCAGTTATCTTGTGTATTTTTAAAAAGTAGTTAAAAAATATAGGAATATTTTTCAAATAATTAAAAATATTGATTGTGATTTTATAAAATTCAAAATTAATTTTGTTATTCTATATAGTAGTAATATTATTTTGTCAAAATTATATCTTATAATTGCAAAAAAATAAAATTAAAATGAGCGAGGTCTATAAATTTCACAGAGAAGTAACTCCCTTATCAAAAAGAGATAGCTTTTTGGTCTTTGATAGAATTAAAGATGGATTTGATTTCCCGGTACATCATCATCCGGAATACGAGATTAATTTTATTCAAAACGGAAGCGGTGTAAAAAGAGTAGTGGGAGATCATATAGAAGAGATTGAAGAAGTTGAGTTGGTGTTAGTTGGACCTAATTTGCATCATGGGTGGGAAACACATAATTGCAGGTCAAGAAGGATTCATGAAATAACCATCCAATTTCATAATGATTTGTTTGAAGATAGTTTTTTATCCAGACGGGTAATGCTGTCGATCAAAGATATGTTGGAAAAGTCTATACATGGAATATTGTTTTCGAATAAAACAGCTATAGAAATAGGGGAAAGGTTGAAAAAACTATCAAAATTAGACGGAATTGATAATTTTTTAGAGTTTTTGTCTATACTTTATGATATGTCTAATTCAAGGAATCAGCGGTTGTTGTCTACTTATACGGTTGATAATTTTAATTTCGAAGAGGATGATAAAATGAAAATGGTGTATGATTATGTGCAACAAAACTTTTCAGAGAAAATTTCTTTAGATGAAGTAGCAGACCTGTTATCGATGAGTGTTGTGTCGTTTAATCGTTTTATTAAAAAAAGAACAAATAAGACTTTTGTGAACTATTTGAATGATATCAGGGTAGGGTATGCTTCCAGGTGGTTGATTGAGAAGGATTTAAGTATTGCGGAAATTGCTTATAAGGCAGGTTTTAATAATATAGCGAACTTTAACAGAATCTTTAAGAGTAAAAAGAACACAACTCCGAGTCAATACAGGGAAGAATTCAATGGAATGAAACGTTTTTTATAACAATGATATTATTTTATCATATTCAAACATTAAAATTTCGTTAAAATTTTCGTGAAAATAATAGAATTAAATGATAAAATAATATTAAAGTTAAGTTGGTAAGACCTATAATTTTGTAAATCAACAATAAATACATGTCTAAATTATTGATATTATAAAAAATATAGGTATTTATTTTGTTTTATTAAATTACTAACTAACTAACAAATTTATGAGGGATTCAAATTATTGCTTAAAGCAGGCAAGTAAAAGAAAAAGGTATTTTTTCTTTCTTTTTCTTTTATCGTCTTTTTCTGCTTTAATGGCTCAAAACATTAAGGTTTCGGGCGTCGTATCCGATAAACAAGGAGTGACTCTTCCGGGAGTTAATGTTGTTTTGAAAGGTACGCAAAAAGGGGAGATTACAGATTTCGACGGAAATTTCCAATTGGATGTCCCGTCAGATGGTGTTTTAACCTTTTCCTACATTGGTTTTAAAACAAAAGAGGTACCGGTAAATTCTCAATCAACGATTAATGTGACTCTTGAAGAAAATGTATCCAGTTTAGAAGAGATCGTAGTTATTGGTTATGGTGCTCAAAAGAAGGAAGATGTTAACGGTGCTATATCTTCAATTAAAACGGAAGATATTACGGCTTTAAAACAAACGACTGTGGATCAGATGATGCAGGGGAAAGCTGCCGGTGTTACAATTCAAAACAATTCAGGGCAGCCAGGTAGTGCAGTTTCAGTTCGTGTTCGTGGTGTGACTTCTATCTCTGGAACAAACGAGCCGCTTTATATTATTGATGGTGTTCCGGTTTCCGGTGATGCAACTGGAAAATCCATGTCAGGCCGTCCTATAGCTGCTAATGATTTTTCAGCGGGAGGAGATTCGGGAAACAGTGCGGTAAGTCCGTTGTCATTTCTAAATCCTAACGATATTGAATCGATTGATATTTTAAAAGATGCTTCAGCGACAGCTATTTATGGTTCAAGGGGGCTAACGGGGTTGTGATTATTACAACGAAATCCGGTAAAAGAGGAGATGGAAAGATATCTTATGAAGGTTACACCTCTGTTGCAAATATTTATAGAAAATTAGATGTAATGAATTTACAGCAGTATGCCAGATATCAGAATAATTTAGCGGTCGCGATAGGTTTACCAAACTCTGTTAGAGATGAATTCTCACATCCGGAATTATTAGGAAACGGAACGAATTGGCAGGATGAAGTATATCAAACTGCTTTTACACAAAGTCATCAGTTGGCTTTCTCAGGCGGTAAAGATGCAACGACTTATTATTTATCCGGAGGTTTTATGGATCAGCAAGGAGTTTTACTTGGTTCGGGGTATAAACGCTATACGATGCGTGCTAATCTTGATTCAAAAGTAAAAGATTGGTTAAAAGTAGGTTTAAATGTTGGGACAGGTATTACAAATGAAAAACTAACTATCAACCAGAGCTATACTGGAATTATTAGTAATGCATTGTTACAGGCTCCTGATATTCCGGTAAGAAATACGGATGGTAGTTTTGCCGGACCTAATGACAATTCAATGGCAGGGGCTTCATACTATAACCCGGTTGCTATTTCAATGGTTAGAGATAATACTCTGGTTCGTAAAAACTTTTTAGGAAATCTGTACGGAGAGGCTACTATAATTGATGGGTTGAAATATAGAGCGGAGTTAGGAGCAAATACAGAATTTTCAACTCAAGAAGATTTTATTCCTGAATATAACTGGGGAATTCAAACGCATAATGCAACAGAATTATGGAGACGAAACTCAAACTGGTATTCTATAAATGTTAAAAATTTATTGACTTACGATAAAACATTCGGAAAACATAAAGTAACACTCTTAGCCGGTCAGGAGGCTAATGATAGCCACTGGGAAGGTTTGAACGTTTACAGTACAGGAGCCCCTGTAAGTGATCCGGCTACGGTTAATATGGGATCAACGATTCGTGTTACGGCAAATGATTATTACAAAGGTAGTGCAGCATTATTCTCATATTTTGGTCGTTTGATCTATGATTTTGACAATAGATATAGTCTTTCAGCTTCTTGGCGTGCAGACCGATCGTCAAAATTTGATCCGGTTGTTGATGGTGGAAAAAAACAATGGGGATATTTCCCGGCTGTAGCTGTCTCTTGGAAATTATCAAATGAAAAATTTATGGAAAATACCAGAAAGTATATTGACAATATCAAGTTCAGAATTGGATATGGTGAAACAGGGAACCAACAAATTCCGAATAACCGTTATACGGCTTTGTTACAACCGGGAGGTTCAGGTTTAGGATCTTCTTATACAGTGGGGAATATGCCGAATCCTGATTTGACATGGGAATCAATGCAACAAACTAACTTTGGTCTTGATTTTACGTTATTTGATTCCAGATTATCAGCTAGTTTAGATTATTATGTGAAAAAATCTAAAGGATTTTTGTTCCAGGTACCTTTACCGGATTATTTAACAGGAGGGAGTTCCTATTATGGCGGAATTGAATCACCATATTCAAACATAGGTTCTATGGAGAATAGAGGATATGATGTTACTTTAAACTATAAAACAAAAGGAGAAAGTGATTTTTCGTGGAGTTCAACTTTAGTATTATCACATTACAAGAACAAACTATTATCTCTTCAAGACGGACTTATACTGATTCAGGACATTCAGACAAACGGTTATATGCCAGTTTCTGTAACGAATACAGTTGTTGGTCAGCCAATAGGAATGTTTTATGGATACGTTGCTGAAGGATTATTTCAAACGCAAGAGGAGTTGAATAATGCACCGATCCAATTTGGTCAATCTGTTGGAGATCAGCCGGGAGAAACTTGGTTGGGTGATGTAAAATATAAAGATGTGAACGGAGATGGTGTAATTAATGAATTAGACAGAACTTTAATTGGTAACCCTAATCCTGATTTTACTTTTGGTTTTACTAATAATTTCAGATATAAAAGTTTCGATTTATCCGTTTTTGTTCAGGGTTCTGTTGGGAATGATATCATGAATTTAACATGGAGAAACGGAACAGCTAATTCACAATTATATACGAATCAGTTAGTTGAAGCAGCTAATTACTGGACTCCGACTAATACAAATACAGATATTCCGAGAGCATTAAATGGTGTTGGAAATGTTAATAATTTAGTTTCAACACGTTATATTGAAGATGGCTCTTATGCCAGAATTCAAAACGTAACTTTAGGCTATACACTACCATCTGATTTAGTAGCAAAAATTAAGATGTCAAGGATAAGGCTTTACGGAAGTGTACAAAACCTTCATACTTTCACTAAGTATAGAGGATATGATCCTGAAATTGGTTCATTTAACCAAAATGTTTTATTGTCGGGGATTGATAATGGTAGATATCCGACTCCAAGAACTTACTCATTTGGTGTTAATTTCGAATTCTAAAAAAAATGAAAATGAAAATGAATAAAAAAGTAATAGGACGTTTTACAGCAGTTTTAGCTTCTGTATTGATTCTGGCATCTTGTTCGCAAGATTTTACAGATAGACCTTCTGAAGATGCAATTAGTTTAGACTCTTACTATTCAACTAATGAACAAGTAGCATCTGCAACAAATGTATTATATTCCAGAACGTGGTTTAATTTTGAAACAAAGTTCTTTTTTGCAGTTGCAGAAGTAGGTTCCGGAAATATGTATACTAATTCATCAGATGTAAATGCATTACGCGATTTTTCAATGAATGGTAGTTATGCTATTTTGCAGGATGGATGGGCTTCATTATGGGCAAATATAGCACAGGCAAATGCCCTGATTAACTTTTTAGAGGAAAGAGTTGGACCGGATGTTGACCCTGAAGTTGTTCAGAATACAATCGGAGAGGCATACTTTTTAAGGGCTACAGCTTATTTCTATTTAGTACGTTTATGGGGGCTGTTCCGATTATTGAAAACAATCTGGATTATGCTAATTCTCCTCAAATTCCGACTAATAGAGTAGAGGATGTGTACACGCTGATTGAAATGGATTATTTGAAAGCTATTGATCGATTGTATGAAAAGAACAGAGGAAGTAACTATGCTGATAACGGACATGTTTCTAAAGGTTCGGCTAAAGCAATGTTAGCTAAAGTGTATCTATATGAACAAAAATATACAGAAGCAAAACAAATAGCAGAAGAAGTGATTAGTAGTGGTGAGTTTAAATTATTTGGCGGGCAAGAGCTTCCGGGTAAATCTTTTGCAGATCTATTCACATATCCTAATAATAATAATGAGGAATCAATCTTTGCTTTGCAATGGTTATGGGACGGAAATTACGGTTCCGGAAATATTTGTAACACTCAGTTCGGAATCAGTACAGGCAATTTAACAACTTCAAATTGTTCCTACGGAGGCGTTTTTGCACCTTCCCAAGATATTTTGAGTTTGTATGAGACTAACGATTTAAGAAGACATGAAACGATTATGTTTCCAGGAGAGGAGTATACAAATATTAAAGTACTTATTAATGGTGGACAAACTGAACAAATGGGCTTTATCGTACCGGCTGCAACAGCTATCGGTGGACAAGGAGCAGGAGCTGCAATTAAAAAATATGTAATTGGTATTGAAAACGGAAATGAAACCGGTCCGACTCAGACCAGCGGTAACGGAGCGATGTCTAATAATACCTATATCATGCGTTATGCAGAATTATTATTGATCCATGCTGAAGCTATATTAGCAGGTGGAGGAAGTACGAGTGATGTTTCGGCATTGAATTCTTTTAACGCAGTTAGAAACAGAGCCGGTTTACCTAGTGTAAGTTCTATTACATCAGAAGATATGTTTTTAGAAAGAAGAAAAGAGCTGGCTTTTGAAGGCGATTATTGGTTTGACTTGGGACGTAGACCAAGAGCAGAAGCAATAGCTATAATGTCAGCTCAAAATAGAGGAGACATGAATTATGCTCAATATTTTACGCCAACGGACGCAGATTTCTTATTAGATTATCCTGCTAATGAAGTGGCTAGAAATCCTAAGTTATTAGAGTCTCCGGTACCTTATGATTTTAACTAAAAAAAGAAATTTGATATGAAAAATAGAATTTTAAAAAGAATTACTGTTGCTGTTGTGACTGTATTTATCTTAGCTGTACAATTTTCTTGTTCAGATAGTGATCAGGATAATAGAGGGGGATGGTAAATCCTCCGGTCATAACAAGTGTAGTTTTGGCTAGTGATCCTGATTTAGAACCAGTTACTCAAGCGCAAGGAGGAACAATGGTCATTATTAGAGGATCTGGTTTTAACACGTTGAAAAATGTGTACTTTAATGATTTTGATACTTATTTCAACCCGGCAATGGTTACAGATACTGAGATTTTTGTAGCCATCGATATGGAGACACCTTATGAGGAAGATGCTCCTCAAACATTAAAAGTGGTGAATAAAAACGGAGAGTTTGTGTATCATTTTGTTGTAGCCCCACCAGCTCCGATTGTAAAAAGCTTTCAGCCGGTAAATGCTGTTGAAGGGGATCAAATTACAATTTACGGGAACTATTTCATAAACCCTACAGTTTCATTTGATGGTGCTCAGGCAACTGTTGTGTCTAATACTTTAACAGAAATTGTAGCTGTAATGCCGGCTAATGCACAGTATAAATATATTACAGTTGAGACTATTTCAGGTACAGCCTCTTGGGGTACAGCTGTAGGGACAGCAATTTACGATGACAATTTTTATGCACCTTGGACTATAGAAGCCTGGAATAATCATGTGTATGTTACTGATTTGGCAAATGCTTTTCAGGGAACTACATTTTTCAAAAAAGATATCCCGGGCTGGGATAATATTCAAGGAAACTGGGATTGGGACGATCAAATCTCTCAATATACCGGTATTAAATTTGCCGTTCGTTCAGATACTCCCGGAAAATTGGTTTTCATTTTCAACGGAAGTAACTGGGGAGATAGTAATTTCGCATTCGATACAACAACGGAATGGACAGAAGTGAGTTTTACTTGGCAACAGCTAAATAATGCAGACCACGTTCAAAATATCACTTTTCAAGAGTTTACAGGTGAGACACATACCTATTATTTTGATAATATTACATATACTGTTGATTAATAGATACCTATTTGAATTAGTTATTAATAAAAGCATCTTGATCTTCAAGATGCTTTTTTAAAATTATTAAAGATGAATAAAAAGAGCGTTATTTTATTGGTATTTCTGCTTTCAATGACTTTTATGCAAGCACAAAAGTTTATTGGTTTAGCTAAACAACCGCCTATGGGATGGAACTCGTGGAATACTTTTGAAATAAACATAGATGAAAAATTAGTAAAAGAAACCGCTGATTTGATAGTTTCAACAGGAATGAAAGAGGCAGGCTATGAATACATTGTATTGGATGACGGTTGGATGACAAAAGAAAGAGATGAAAACGGTGATTTGGTGCCTGATCCTTTAAAATTTCCTAGTGGAATGAAAGCTTTAGTCGAGTATGTTCATGCAAAAGGCTTAAAATTCGGATTGTATAATTGTGCAGGAACTCAAACTTGTGCGGGCTATCCAGGAACACGAGGATACGAATACCAAGATGCTCGTTTTTATGCGTCTTTAGGAATCGATTTTTTAAAATACGATTGGTGTAATACAGCAGGAATAGATGCTAAGGAAGCGTATACGACAATGAGTAAAGCGCTTAAAACAGCCGGAAGACCTATTGTTTTTAGTCTTTGTGAGTGGGGGATAACCAACCTTGGGAATGGGGTGAACCGATCGGGAATCTGTGGCGCATTTCAGGAGATATTTACCCGTGCTATGATTGTGAATACGTTCACAAAGAAGCAGCAGAGCCTTGGTCATCTTGGGGATTCTTTAAAATAGCAGAAATGCACAAAGGAATTCGCCAATATTCAGGACCAGATCATTGGAATGATTTTGACATGCTGGAAGTCGGAAACGGAATGAGCTATGAAGAAGATAAAAGTCATTTTACATTATGGTGTATGGTTGCTTCACCGTTAATTGCCGGAAATGATTTCAGAACGATGAAAAAAGAAACCCTTGAAATTCTGACAAATAAAGAACTGATAGCAATAAATCAAGATAAACTGGGAATACAAGGTTTTAAACATAGTGAAGAGAATGATCTGTCAATTTGGGTAAAACCCTTAGAAAACGGAAATTGGGCGATTAGCTTTTTTAATAAGAGCGATACAGAGCAAACGATAAATTTTGATTGGAAAGAACATCAGATCAAAGATGAGCTAAATGATTTAGAACTTTCTTTCGTTAAAGAAAACTATCAGATCAGAGATGCTTGGACGCATAAGGATTTGAAAACAACAAAAAAAGTGTTTAAAGCATCGATTAAATCACATGATGTTATTACTTTAATTTTAAAAAAATAATAAGATGAGGTATTTTGTTTTTTGGTGTACTTTTTTCTTGACTACAGTACAGGCTCAGTTTGTAAAAAACAATGGTGCTTTGCAAGTTGAAGGAACCCAGTTGGTTAATCAATATGGTAAACCGGTAGTGTTAAGAGGAATGAGTTTCGGATGGCATAGTTTTTGGCCCCGTTTTTATAATAAAAAAGCTGTAAAATGGCTTAAAAAAGATTGGCATTGCAATGTGGTAAGAGCTGCTATGGGTATTGAAGGAGGAGACGAAAATAAGACTTACAAAGATAATCCGGAGTTTGCCAAGGCTAAGGTCAAAGCCGTGATAGAAGGCGCTATTAAAGAGAATATTTATGTAATCGTTGATTGGCATAGTCACAATATAAATTTGGAAGAAGCTAAAGAATTCTTTGCAGAAATTGCTAAAGAATATGGTAAATACCCAAATATTATCTATGAAGTTTTTAATGAACCGGATGAAGAGAGTTGGGAGGAAGTGAAAACCTATGCTGAAGAAGTTATTGCAGTGATCAGAGCAATTGATTCCGATAATGTTATCTTGGTAGGGTGTCCGCATTGGGATCAGGATATTCATTTACCGGCCGCAGATCCTATCAAAGGGTATAAAAACCTGATGTATACAATGCATTTTTATGCGGCGACTCATGAAAAATGGCTACGAGATAGGGTAGATGCAGCTATGGCAAATGGTTTACCTGTTTTTATTTCTGAAAGTGCCGGAATGGAGGCTACCGGAGACGGTCCTTTAGATTATAAATCATGGCAGGAATATATCGATTGGATGGAAAGCAAAAAATTGAGCTGGATTACATGGTCGGTTTCAGATAAAGACGAAACATGTTCTGTACTCCGAAAAACAGCAAAATCGGAAGGAAATTGGAAACTGTCGGATCTGAAAGAATCGGGAGTTAAAATAAGAGAAGTTTTAAGAGAATTGAATAAAGAGAATTATTAGTTAAATAGATAAAAAAAGCCGAACATTTTTGTTCGGCTTTTTATTATTTTTTCAATTCAAGACTAAGTTGAAAGTTATTATTTTATTTTTCAGCTAACTCTTTTTCTTTTTTATCATAGTAACCGAATAAATGGTGCGTTTTGATAATTTCAGCAGTACCGGATGGTACCATGGTTTCCCAACCGCTTTCACCGTTATTGATCATTTTCAATATTTTTCGGGAGAAGATATCAAGATTCTCTTCTTCATAATCCTGAATGTCGACTACTTTACCGTTAAATTTAAAGAATTTGTACAATTCTTTCATTCTTGGATATACTTTCAGATTGTCGGAGTTGATGATGTTACCATCTTCATCTTTCATCGGATACAGGTAAACTTTAAGGTCACGGTAGAATAATTTACCGAAAGCCTCTAAAATACCACCCGATAAATGGCGGTAATATTTTTCGTCAAAAATTTCAACCAGATTGCTAACGCCCATAGTTAATCCCATACGAGCTTTAGTATAGTTAGAGAAATATTCGACTACTTTATAATACTCCTGGAAGTTTGATATCATTACCGTTTGTCCTAAAGAACATAATAATTCCGCTCTGTCCAAAAAGTCTCTTTCGTCAATTTCCCCTTCTGCTTTTAAGTTAGAAAGCGTAATTTCAAAGACCACAAAAGTATTCTCTTCGTCTACTTTATTTTCACGAATAAACATGTCGTATGACTTTTTGTACATATTCATGTTTACTTTAGTAACCGGTCTGAAACTACCTCTAAGCGCCAAGATATTCTTTTTATAAAGAACAGCAGCCGGTAAGATATTATTTCCGTCAGGACCAAACATTACAGCGTCAGTCATACCGTTTTTAACCAATTGTAAACTCATTAATCGGTTGTCTACATTAGCAAAACGCGGACCGGAAAAATTGATAGTATCTATTTCTAATTGATCTTTGTCTAAATGGTCATATAAATAACGCAATAATTTTTTAGGGTCATTGTGCTTGTAAAAAGCGCCATAGATCAGGTTAACCCCTAAAATCCCTAAAGTTTCTTGTTGCAAACGGGCATCATTCTCTTTAAAACGGATGTGGAGAATAATTTCATTGTAATCTTCATCAGGTTCTACCTGAAATTTAATTCCGACCCAACCGTGACCTTTGAATTTTTTTGCAAAATCGATAGTGGCAACGGTGTTTGCATAACTGAAGAATATTTTATTAGGATGTTTGTCGCGTTTTAAACGATCTTCAATAATTCTCGTTTCGTGAGCCAGCATTTTTTTTAACCGACTTTCTGTGACGTAACGACCGTCTTCTTCAATGCCATAAATGGCATCACTAAAATCTTTATCATATGCAGACATGGCTTTGGCAATGGTTCCTGAAGAAGCTCCTGCTCTGAAAAAATGACGGACAGTTTCCTGACCAGCTCCGATCTCGGCAAAAGTACCGTAAATATTATCGTTTAGATTAATTCGTAAGGCTTTGTCTTTGATGGATGGAATTTGTTCAATTTCCTTGTCTCCTCGTAGTTTAATATCGGTAACCATGCTTCTCATCTGCAATGATAATTAGGGAAAAATTTTAGTTTGTTTGTTTACGGCAAAGTTAATCAATTTGTAAAAGATAGCCTAATTATTTTTATTTTTGTAAGGTATGAAAGAAGCAAAATTATACTTTTTAGGTACCGGAACTTCTCAGGGAATTCCGGTTATCGGTAGTGACCATCCGGTGTGTTTAAGTAAGGATCCTAAGGATAAAAGACTTAGAGTTTCGGTTTGGATCAATTCCGGTGATTTTTCTGTTGTAATTGACTGCGGACCAGATTTTCGTCAGCAAATGTTACAAAGCAAATGTAAACATGTAGACGCTATTTTGTTTACTCATGAGCATGCAGATCATACTGCCGGACTGGATGACATCAGACCGTTTTATTTTAAACAGGGGATATTCCGGTATACGGACACAAAAGGGTGCTGAATAATCTGGCACGACGTTTTGATTATATTTTTGAAACCGAAAATAAATATCCGGGAGCTCCTTCTGTTACTCAGGTTGAAGTCAGGGAAGATGAATCTTTTACAATTAAAGACATCGTAATAGAACCGATCAATGCCTGGCACGGTTCGTTACAGGTTTTCGGGTACAAACTGTTGGATATAGTCTATCTGACTGATGTGAAACGTATCGATATAAGTGAGATAAACAAGATAAAAGGCTGTAAAGCTTTGGTTATAAATTGTTTGCGTGAAGAACCACACAATACGCATTTTAATTTAGAAGAAGCTTTAGATTTTATATCTTTGGTGCAACCTGAAAAGGCTTATTTAACGCATATAAGTCACATTTTCGGATTTCATGAAGAAATACAGGCTAAACTACCGGATAATGTGTATGTGGCCTATGATAATCTGGAAATTTCCTTGTGATGAGAAAGCATATAAAATAATAACAATAGAATTAATATATTACTGATGAAAAAAAATATCATTTTATTCCTTTTTGTTTTTTCTTTTTTGATCAATGTATTTCAATATGTCAATGCTACTAAAATTTTAGAAGCTAAAGAGCACGAGGTAGAAAGAACAAAAGAGCATTTAAAAATTGCCCGTGACTCAATAACACTGGTACAATACAACGATTATTTTGATATTGAAAAAGATCAGGATGCACAAGATTATTTCTACAATAAAGATTTAGATTACCAAAAAGTAATGGCTAAGGTAAATGAAGATTTAGTTTCCTTGAACACGAATCCAAAAGGAAATGCACTAGTACCTTATGAACCGATTGACGGTAAACCATTTTTAGTGAACAAAGCGAAGGTTTTAAATCACAGGTGGATCATTGCTGAATTCTCTAACGGTGATCTTTGGGGACAAATTCTGGTGAAGTATTTCTTCAATGAAGATAAACCGACTGATTTCGAAACGATAGAGACGGTTTTATACGAAAAGCAGAGACAACAATAAGATTTCTCTATAATCGTATCAATTCTTTTCATTTTTAACCATTTAGGCAGAAAGTACAATTTTGTATTTTTGAGACTAAACAATTGAACGTATGAAAATAGTTATATCTCCGGCCAAATCATTGGATTTTGAAACGGCAATCCCAACGCAAGAGTTTACTGAGTCACAATTCTTAGATAAAGCCAATAGCATTCAAAAAGTTTTAAAAAAGAAAAAGCCTAAGGATCTGATGGAATTGATGCACATTTCAGAAAAGTTAGCCGATTTGAATTGGCAACGCAATCAGGAATGGCAGTTACCGTTTACTCTTGAAAATGCACGGCAAGCTGTATATGCTTTTAACGGTGATGTATATGTCGGTTTAGATGCTTATTCAATTCCGGTTGAAAAACTCCCTGTTTTACAAGATAAATTGAGAATTCTTTCAGGTTTGTACGGTGTATTAAAACCATTAGATCTGATACAGCCTTATCGTTTAGAGATGGGAACTTCATTAGCTGTCGGTACTAAGAAGAATTTATATGAATTCTGGAAAAAGAAAATTACGGATGCATTGAATAAAGAGCTTCAAAAAGAGGAGCTATTTCTCAATCTGGCGAGTAACGAATATTTCAGTGCAGTAGATGTAAAAGTTTTAAAAGTTCCGGTCATTACTCCTGAATTTAAAGATTACAAAGACGGAAAGCTGAAAATGATTAGTTTTTTTGCTAAAAAAGCACGCGGCTTAATGGTTCGTTATATTTTGGATCACAATGTAGAAACACTTGAAGAGCTGAAAAACTTCAACTATGATGGTTATGCTTTTGATGCCAATCTGAGCAAGGGTAACACATTAGTTTTTACGCGATAATTTTTTTAATAAAACGAACACTTTCCCGTAGAACAAGTTCCGGATTTTCTTTGTGCACTGTATGTCCTGCCTCAGAAACAATAAGAGAAGCAGAAGGACCTTCTGTTTGGGTAACGATCTTTTTCACCTGTTCCGGAGAACCGAATTCGTCATTTTCACCTTGTATAATAAGGGATTTACATGATATTTGTCTTACAAAGTGTTCAATGTTCCAGGTTCTATATTCCGGAGAAGTCCAGGTTTTTGTCCAGGCATTAAATAAAGCTTCCGTTTTGTCACCGTGATAACGTTCCAGTTTTTGTTTTAAAGACGTTGTCTTATAATTCAGAACAGCCTCCTGAATTCCTTTTAATGTAACATCTTCTACAAAGATATGTGCTCCTTGGGTAATGATACCGATGGTTTTTTCAGGGTATTTGGCGGCAAAGATAAGTGCTATAGATCCACCATCACTGAAGCCAAATAAAACAGCTTTTTCAATTTCCCGGAATTCCATCAGATCGGCTAAAATATCGGCTTCCTCTTCTAAATAATTTACATCTCGTTTTGAATATGAGAAAGGACAGGATCTTCCATAACCTTGTCGGTCATAGAGTAGTACATTACAGTGCGTCTGTCTGGCCAGTTGTTCAGGAAAATCCCGCCATAGTTCCATACAGCCCAGTGAGTCATGTAAAAAAATGAGAGTAGGCTGATCAGGATAGTTGGTTATTTTTTTAAAAGCTATTTGGGAAAGGTCTAAAGACATTTTGATTCGTTTAAGATAACATGGCACCGCAAATCCCGGCTCCGATTAAAAAATAGATTCCCGCAGCAATGAAAAGCTTTTTAGCGGTAGACGGTTTCTTTTTTCGGATGATTAAGCCAATAATAACCATTAGAATGGCCGGACTGTGAAATAATAAGTAAATGATTATGATTAAAGAAAGTAAGCCTTCCATAGCGATTTAATTAATGAGGTTATCCAAAATTTTTCTTTTTTCATCCCGGTAAAAGAGATTCATGGTCTCAAAAGGAATTATTTTATTATCCTTATTGACTATATGAACGCAGGATTTTTTTATGGCTCTCACATCAAAATTATGAGCATCAATAAATTGCATAATGATGATACGGAATAAATTGTCGTATCCTAAATCAGGCGCTTCAACAAACGGTAAACAGCACAACAAGGAATGCAATTTCTCAGAAGCCTTATCCGTAGAAGTTCCGGTGCTGAAAATTTCAAACATTTTTTGTTGTAAGGCTTCATCCTGCTCGTAAACAATAGTATTTTTACTGTTGTCTAACAGATCTGCCGGATTAATATAGCGGGTTAAAGGTAATACATTTCCGTTTAGTTTTAAGGCATATCCCATAACCAGGGCATCCGAATTGCAAGGAACAGGGATCAGGTCATCTGATTCGAAAACAGTAGTTTGTTCCAGTATTTTTCGTCGGACTTCGGTTAATGTGATACGATCGGTTTGTGAATCAAAGTTTTCCAGTCTTCCGGCAATTTGTGTAGGTTGAAAAGTAACACCTCTTACGCATTGTTGCTGAAGTGCAAATTCAATCACTTCTCCGATTTCATTGTCGTTCAGTCCTTTTTGTAAAGTAACCACCAGAGTTGTTGACAAATTGAGTACATTCAGGTGTTTCAGCGTCTGCATTCTCATTTTACTCAATTCGGCTCCCCGCATAGACTTTAAAACGACGTCATTAAAAGAATCAAATTGCAGATAAATTTCAAAATCAGGGGTATATGTTTTCAATCGCTTAGCAAATTCAAAATCCTTTGCGATAGCAATACCGTTCGTATTTACCATCAGATGTTTGATCGGCAGGGATTTGGCATAATCTAAGATCTCAAAAAATTGTGGGTGTAGAGTAGGTTCTCCTCCGCTAATTTGAACAACGTCGGGTTCTTTTTCATTTTTTACAATCGTATCAAGCATGGTTTTCACTTCTTCAAGTGTTCTGTGCCTGCCATAAGTAGGAGAGGAACCTGCATAACAAGTAGGACAGGTTAAATTACAACGGTCGGTAATCTCAATTACAGTTAAACAGGAATGTTGCTCGTGATCCGGACACAAACCGCAATCATAGGGACAGCCATAATGTGTTTTAGTATTAAACACATAAGGCATTTCAGAGGGTTTATTGTAATTCCGGATGTTTTTGTAATATTCTTTATCATCGGCAATTAAAACTTTAGAAGCACCATGTTCCGGACATCTTTTTAACATAAAGACTTTTTGTCCTTCAAAAACAATTTTAGCATCAATTCGCTTTAAACATTCCGGACATAAGCTTAATGTAAAATCATAGTAAGTATATTTTCTGACAGGCATAAACAACGTATTTTTTTAGGGTTTTGCTATAATAAAGGAAACAAATGATACACAACCATTGAATACTACTTAGTCCTGAAATAAAGAAAGTATTCGGCTTTAAGAATTCAACGGCAAAGCGCCATGAAAAGTATGCGATCATAAAAAATTTAAAAAGGGTACCGTTTTCAAGTTTTTTGTTTTCCCATAAATATTTTAAGAGCCAGAATAAACCTGCTAAGAAGAATAATTCATAAAGAGCAATAGGATGTCTTTTAATACCATCGCCCAGATTTATACCAAGAAAAAGAGAAGTCGGTTTCCCGTACGTAAACTCCCGTATGCCGCTTAAAAAACAGCCGATACGCCCTATGAAGATTCCCAGGATCAAAGGAAGTGTAAACAAATCACCGGATGATTCTTTTTCACGGATTATTTTTTTGGCTAATTCAACACCGATAAGTCCTCCGAATAATCCACCCATAATGGTTTTAGCATTCAGGATACGGATCAGGTGATCAGAGCTGAAATGAAAGACCGGGTTTTCAAGAAAAGCAAAAAATCGGGAACCTATAAAAGCTCCTACAATAGCTCCTAAAAGGATGGATAATCTGTTTTTTCCGGTAATAGCATCACTTTTCGTTCTTTTTAAATAAAGGTAATATCGGAAACCGATGAAAAAAGCTAAATATTCTAATAGTAAATGTACATTGACTGAAGTTCCGAAAACTTGCGGTTCAAATGGGATGTTCATTCTTTATATATTGTACGTCAAATATAATTCTTTTATAAAGAGAGCGCATCTATAAAAAGAAAAACTACACCTTTAAGGTGTAGTTTTATAGTAGTTAAAACAATTAGTCGATTAATTCCATAAGCATTTTTTTACCTTTAATATCTATTTCCTGTTTCAATACCTTTCGGCTGCTTTTTTCAATGTAATAAGTGGAAACAACTTCGTTATCTGAAATATCATCTGTTGTAGTAACAATCCAGGTTTCTTTTGGAAGGCCATGACTCAGCAAAGTACTATCTTTTACTTGTGTAATTGTTGCTGTAATCACACCGATTTTAGCTACCGGATTATAATCAAAAATAGAAATAATGTCGGAGTATCCCTCTTTTAAGGGGAGCCAACGAATCAGTTGCGGATAAAAATTACTATCAAAGTAAGATTCATCTGCTTTTTCTAAGATCATTACTTTTTTATTATTCATTTTATCCAGATAATAACCGGTAATTTCTTCCTTAAAGTGGAGTGCCATATCCCTTTGTTGATTGTATGAAGAATGATAAACCGGTTTAAAGCGATCCGTTTTTACAATTGTACTGTCAACCCATTTTACTGGTGAGCGGTTCAGATCAATGGTAGAGATGACTATCAGCTCATTTCCTTTTTTTTGAACATCAGTCTGAATAGTTCCTATTTCAATTTTCATAGTGTCTTGCAGGACAAACCATTTCATTTTTGAAGATTCATTTTTTACCAAACTATAATCCACAGGATTATTTTGAGGGCTCAATGGAGCCTGACCGAATGAGAAGAGTACAATACCCATTGAAAGAATAAGACTGAAGATTGTTTTTTTCATGATTTTACTTTTCTTAATATGTATAGGTTTTAATTAAAAGTTACATTAAGAATAATAGTATTTTAAGATATTAAACATACAATGTTTTGATTGTTAGTGTTTTGTGGTCTTTTTTAAAAAAGTTGAAACGAACTACTTTAGGGGTAAAGTGCTCATTAGACAAGTAATGAGATAACTATTTAAAATAAATTGCTAAAACCAAAACTTTAACAAAATATACATTTTTTCTGTATCCAAGTTAACAACTTTAGGCGCTACCTTTGTTTCAGGTTAATAGCAGTAATTTTATTTCTTATCAAGAACATTTAGTCCCGAAATCCTTTCGGGACTTTTTGTTTTTGTGGATTTTTTACGTCTCGTGGGGATAAAATATGAAATTTTAACAAAATATACATTTTTTCTGTATCCGAGTTATAAGGACAATGCTATACATTTGATCCCGATTCACTTATCAAAATTTTGTTTTCTTTCAGTGTGTAATCACCAGAAAGTATGACTTGTCCCGAAACGGATCATAAACCCTTTTCAGCCGTCGTATTGAAAAAAGAAAAGGTTATAATGTTTATTAAATGAAATTAAAACGAAAGAAAAGGCTGCTCTTAGGTTTATCGGGGCTCTTAGTGCTGCTTTTAACCAACTGCGAAAAAGACTACCCGGAAGCAACGCTAAACAATAAGTTAACAACCTCCCGCTTTGACATTCGGGTTCTGAACAGTGAACAGATCCGGTCCAATGCTAAGGTTATGGACGAATTACAAAAGATTGCAGGGCAAACCAAAGCACAAGCCACCGGAACGGGAACACCAATAGGTACTTCCCGAATCCTTTACAATTCAACCTACGGCTTTTCCGTAAACACCGCTTATGTGAAATACGTGGAAGATACCACAACGGGGAAACATTCCTATAACTTTCCGCTCACGCGGGACAGTTTGGTCACTTCCCATTTGGAAAACCTCTTGCTATCGTCACGTTCCGACGGGAGTTACGATGCGTATATCGTAGAATATGGTTTTTCAAAGGACGAATACAATGCTGTGTCTCAAACAACGCTGAACAACACAACGACCCGTTATTATCCGATAGATTTTGACACTTCGGTCTTTAACAGCGGCGAGTTAAACAAAATGGTGCTGGAATACAGTTGTGTAGAAATATGGTCATTGGAAGTCGTACCGGCCCACCAGGGCGATAACACAGGTGGCGAACTCTACACGGAAGAATGGGTATTGGTCTCCAACGAATGCACTTGGAATTACTACGATGACGAAACAGATGGCAGCGGCGGAAGTACCACAACAACAACCGGAGTAGAGACCTCGGGCGGTGTAGGCGGTAGTGCCGGAGGTACAAGCACAACAGGAGATAGCTCTGATAGTGGCGACAATACAGATATAGGCGATACCTGCAAAGGTTGCGGCGACAGTGATATCATATCCAGCCCGGCAACAGAGCCGGCAGAAGAACCCGAAACGCCTTGCGACAGAATAAAAGCCGGAACAGGCAGTGCGGCATATAAACAAAAATTTAAAGCCTTAAATACACCGGAAAAGTTTAATTTAGACCATGAAACCGGTTTTTACGAACAGGAAATTAACGGGGTAAAACAGTATGTAGACGGAGTAGCTGATGGAAACCATACACTAAATATAGTGCAAGGTTCTTTAAATGCGACTCATGTGCATAATAACAAGCCAGAGACAGATACCGATGGTAACACTTTTGATGCCCAAATTAAAATGCTTTCTCCTAAAGATTTAGTCATGTTAATAACAACTATTAACAATTCCAATGGGACAACGCCAGAAAATGCTTTTGTAGTTATGGTTTCAAATGAAAGTATATTTGCTATTACTATTACTGAACCAATTGGTGTTTTAAGTGAAGAGACAAAAACTTTTTTAAGAGGTTGGAAAGAAGATTATGGCGATAAGGCAAAAGATATCTTAAGGGAATATTCTACAATAAGTGGTAGAAAAAAAGAACTTCAAAAACTGTTTTTAGGCGCTTTGAGAGACACTCAATTATATAATAAAATAGCTTTATTTGAAGGACAGGTGGAAAATGAAGATACTTCTGATATTAACAATTATACTATAGCATGGACTCAAAAAACACTAAAAAATACTTTTTTTGGGCTAACAATAGAAGAAACACCATGCGATTAAAACATAATAATTATGAAAACACTATTTAAAATCCTCACTTTACTATTAATTAGTTTGAATGTACAGTGTCAGACAGTAACTACTGTTGTCCCTTATAGAACATTAGATTACCCCAACGGTGCTTATTTAAAAGATTTGGACAACGAATTTCCGTTTTGGTTGGGAACATGGGAAGGAACAGCCGATAATAAAAAGTATACTTTTACTTTTGTATTATTTCAAAAGCATTTAAGAACAGTTCCAAGTGGTAGATACGAGTTTAAAGACAAAGTTGTAGGTAAGCTAAAAGTAACCGACTTAGCTACAAATCAAGTGATTTATGATGAATCTTCTTTTGCTAATTTTGATGATTATATTATAAAAGGGAATGTAATATATGGAAGGGAGTTCTATTTTGGTTTTTATGATAAAGAGAACCATTGCAACAATAGTGCTGACTTTACTTTAGTAAGATATGATAATAACCCTAACCAGATACTCTATAAGAACTTTAGTTATGGAGAGTATTTTACATTGGACGGACCATGTCCTTACAATGACCAGTTAGATATTCCTATGTTTTTACCTAAAGTAGATCTGATGTTGACGCGACAATAATTTTTAGGATTAAAGATTTGGTTTTGTAAGGAAAATAGCGATATGAAAACACTATTAAATATTCTCTGCCTGTTATTAATTAGTATAAATGTAAATTGTCAGGTTACTCAAATACTACCTTTAAATGGAGGAGAGATGAGCTACGGCTCTTATAGAAAAGACTTAAATAATGAGCTGCCATTCTGGGTGGGTACATGGGAAGGAGTCTCTAATGGTAAAAAATACGTTTTTGAATTCACGTTTTTTCAACAACACTTAAGTCAATATGACATAGATAAATATTATTATTATGATGAAATAAAAGGGAAATTTAAAGTAATAGATTTAAACACGAATGCTATTTTATATAATGGTCTTAATGCTACAGTTTATGATGATTACACAATAACTAATCTTGTTCTTAGGGGCAATAGTTTATTGTTACTCTTTCAAGACGGCGAGATCAATTGTTGCAATACAGCTGAGTTTTATCTGATCAAAGACAGTAACAGTCCTGACCAAATTATGTATAAAGATTTTAGCTATGGAGAATATGGTTGTTTATCTAACAATCCATGCCTTTACAATGACCAGTTAGATATTCCCATGTTTTTGCCGACTCAAGATTTTGTATTAACAAGACAGTAATTAGAACGTTGGTTTTGAGGATTAATTCAAAACCAACGTTTAAAAAAGTAAAGATGAAAATACTATTTAAAATCCTCGCTTTACTATTAATTAGTTTGAATGTACAGTGTCAGGTCTTACCATTATATACTCCAAGTTTTGAACGAACTAATGGAGCATACTTAAAAGATTTAGATGATGTCCAGTCTTTTTTGGAAGGGACGTGGATAGGTATAATTAATGATAAAGAATACACCTTTCAGTTTGTTAAATTACCCCACCATTTAATTTCTTATGGGGATGTTAATTATTATGAAGATATACTTAAAGTTAAATTTAAAGTAGTAGATTTAGTTGCGAATCAATTGATATATAGTGATTTGCAGGTTGTTGATTTTGATGATTATAAGATAAATTTATCATATTATGGTAATAATATTGGGTATTCTTTTTATTATGAAGATGAAATGAATTGTAGTAATTCTGCTAAATTCTATATTTATAGAATTGATAATAATACAGATCAAATAGAATATAAAAACTTTATTTATGATGAATATTGGGATTGGGATTGTTCCTATACCGACCAGTTAGATATTCCCATGTTTTTACCTAAAGTAGATCTGATGTTGACGCGACAATAGTTTTTAGGATTAAAAACAGAATAAAGGAAAAACTTCTAAAAACTTTAACAAAATATACATTTTTTCTGTATCCGAGTTAGGTTTAGTCTGCCGTATATTTGTGATGGTTAATAGCAGTAATTTTTATTTCTTATCAAGAACATCTAGTCCCGAAATCCTTTCGGGACTTTTTGTTTTTGTCGATTTCGTTCTCCAAAAAGAGTGTATTATAAAACATAGATAGCCAAAAGCAAAAAGCTCTTTCTTTTAAAAGAAAGAGCTTTTCTGATTAACAAATTAAATGAGATTAGTGCATTGCATCACTAAGATTGACGTTTCCTTTTCCTTTTTTAATGAGTAGGATAAACGGAATACAAATTAAGAACAGCAATCCTAAGTACATAAAAACATCCATATAGGACAATACTGTACTTTGTTGGGTCACTGACAGATCAATTAGCTGGTAAGCTTTGTTCAATGCTTCATTGGGACTAAATCCTTTGGCTATAAATCCTTGTTGTAAAGCATAGATCCTTTGTTGTACCTGAGTATTAGCTCCGTCAATATTTTTGATCAGATTCACTCGGTGGTCTTGTGATAATCTGGAAATAAAAGTTGTAATAATGGCAATACCGAATGAACCTCCTAACTGACGTAACATTCCGGTAAAAGCAGCTCCTTCACCGATTCCTTTTCCGCTTAAAGTGGAAAGCGAAAGAGTAGTGATCGGAACAAACAGCAATCCTAAACCGAATCCGCGAACGATCAGTGGCCAAAACATGTGTTCTTCACCGGTATCGGGAGTCATAATGTTATGCATCCAGAACGTAAAAATAAAGAACATTAAAAAGCCTATAGCGACCAGATAGGGTTGAGGTACGCCTTTTTGGATCAGTTTACCGATGATCGGCATCATAAAAGCCGTCATCAAGGAACTCGGGATCAGCAATAAACCGGCGTCGGTTGCGGTCCACCCTAAAATAGACTGCGTATAGATCGGAATAATGAATGTAGAGCCATACAATCCGAAACCGAGTACAAAACTTAAAATGGTTCCTACTCTCAGGTTATTGTCCCTCAGAACCCGAAGATTCACTATCGGATATTCGTAGACGAGCTCCCTCCAAATGAAGAAGAACAAACCGACAAAGCTCATAATACTGACGACAACTATAGTACTGTCATTAAACCAGTCGTCCTGTTGTCCGTGCTCCAGAACAAATTGCAGCGAACCGATAAACATAGCCAGCGTAATGATTCCCCACCAGTCAACCTGATTGCTTTTTAATTTATCACCGTATTTCGGACTTTTAACGTAAGTTAAAGTTAACAAGGTTGCAATAATTCCAATCGGTACGTTGATGTAAAAGATATAAGGCCAGGAGTAATTATCTACCAGATAACCTCCTAACGGCGGACCCAATGTAGGTCCTACAATTACACCCATACCGTAAATAGCTTGTGCCATACCTCTTTTTTCCACCGGATAACTTTCGGTAATGATCGTTTGAGAAGTAACCAAAAGGGCTCCGCCACCTAATCCCTGAATGAATCGGAAGAGAACTAATTCCCAAATTCCGGAAGCATTTCCGCATAAGAATGAGGAAAAGGTGAAAATGATAATAGAAGCGGCAAAATAATTTCGTCTACCGAATTGTTGAGATAGCCAACTGGTCATTGGGATTACAATTACGTTAGCAATAGCATAAGCCGTAATTACCCAAGCCACATCGGTTAAGGTAGCTCCCAGACTTCCACGCATGTCGTTCAAGGCTACGTTAACAATGGTAGTATCTACAATTTCTAATAAGGCACACAATACGGCAGTGACGGTAATAATAACCCTGTCAATGCCATACAGTACCAAATCGTCATTTTGTATGGTTCCTGATGCGCTCATATCTTATTTTAAGTGTACGTCTACATCTACATTCATTCCTGCGCGAAGTAAACTTAATTTTTCTTTGTCGTTAGAGTTTTTAAAATTGATCTTAACCGGAAGTCTTTGCACGGTTTTTACGAAATTTCCGGTAGCATTGTCAGGGGGCAAAAGGGAGAAACGTGATCCGGTAGCCGGAGAGAATGAAGTAACTTCACCTACAAATTTATAGTCAGGATAAGCATCAACTTTTATTTCAACTTCTTGTCCCAAACGCATTTTGTCTAATTGGGTTTCTTTGAAATTAGCAACTACCCAAACGTCTCCGGTTTCGATGATATAAAATAACGATTGTCCGGCCTGAACCATTTGTCCCGGTTGCAGATCAACAGTTGAAACTTGTCCGTCAATAGCCGCAGTCACTACGGTATAGCCTAAGTTTAATTTAGCAGCATCTAATTGGGCTTGTGCTCTTTTTATATTAGCTTGAGCTACTTGTGTTTGTTTGCTGGAAACATTTGAACGGGAAACAGCTACTTTTTTCTGATAATCAGAAGCTGCTTTCTGATCTTGCAACACTTTCAGTTCATTTTCTGCCACTTGTTTGGCTGCCAAGGCTTGTTCGTATTGTTGTTTAGTGATCGATTTGTTTTTGTATAGGTTCTCAAAACGTTCAAAGTCGTTAGTGGCTCTCCACACTTTTACTTTAGCATTTTCAATACTATTAGTATAGGATTGTGCATTGGCAGCAGAAACTGATACACCGGCTGCCGCGCTTCCTACATCAGCTTTAGAGACTTCTAAATTGCTTTCTGCCGCTAAAAGCGCTGCCTGAGCCTCTTCAAAGCGTACCAAATAATCACTGTTGTCGATAACGAATAAAGTATCTCCTTTTTTAACGTATTGATTGTCTTTTACATATATTTTCTGAACGTAACCGCTTACTCTGGGAATAATCGGTGACATGTTTTGTTCTATCTGGGCATCATCGGTAGTTTCGTGAGCCAAAGAGTGGAAGTATTTGTATCCACCGTAAACCACTCCTAAGGTTACTAAAACAATTAGGATGATCGTAAATTTTTTATTTGTTTTTTTTGTTTCCATTTTTTGGTCAGAAATTTATTGTTGAACAGATTGGGTTAAGTTTCCTTTAGCAAAAGCCAATTCGTAATATTTTTGAAGAATATCTGCTTTTGAAACCGCCTTATTGATATTAGCCTGAAGTTGTTCTACATCGGCTTCCAGTAGATCATTAGTATTGGATAAACCGTTGTCGTATTTGTCTTTTACAATTCTGTAGTTTTCTGTAGCTTGTTCAGCAGCTAAGTTGTATACATTGTATTGTTTTTGAGCTAAGGTGTAGTTTTCCTGAGCTTCGTGAACTTCTTCTTTAATTTGATCGGTTAAAAGAGCTACGGATTGTTTTGCTTCTTCCGATTTGCTTTTGGCGACCTTAACTTCTGCATTGTTTTTAAAAATAGACGATAAGTCATAAGAAACACCAACTCCAAAGTTTATGGCATTAGTCATGGTAAAGGCATTTTTGATGTCTACGGCAACATATCCGCCTACTAGATTAATAGAGGGATAATAGTTTCCTTGTGCTATTTTAATCCCGTTTTCCGCTGCTTTTTGTTTGTATTCTGCTGCTTGTAGGTCACTGCGTTGTGCATCGCCGGCAGCTATTGCCTGGAACGAATCAATTCCGTTAGGATCAATTTCAATAGTTGAATTTTCAGCAATTCCCAAAAGATTTTTCAGTTTGAAATTCAATACATCCAGATTCTTCTGGTTCTGATCAATCATCAATTGTACGTTAGATTCCTGCAATTGTGCTTTTAGCATATCGTTGTGTGCCAACAAACCGTTGTCTTCCATAGCTTGGAAGTCCACTACACGTTGGTGAGCGCTTTTCAGGTTATCTTGTAATAAATCCAACATTTGTTGGGTTTTATAGATCGCCAGATACAAATTAGTAGCATATAAAGCCACTTGTTCTTTTGTATATTCGGCTTCTAAACTTTCCGATTCATGCAAATTCTCAGAGGCTTTAATGTTTTGACTGATTTTGAATCCGTTGAATACCGGAATACTCACATTAGCCATTCCTAAAAGCAATTGGTTTATTTTACCGGTACTTCCGCCGGAAGAACCGGAACTTGAATCACCGAACAAAGGCGAACTGATGTTCGGTTCTGTCAACCGGAAATATTGTCCCGAAAGCGTTGCGCTCGGGTAGCGGTTGTTTTTAGCCTTTTTGACTTCATAATCTGAGGTCGTTACTTTAGCCTCGGCTAAAACGGCTTGCTTACTTTGTGTCGTAGCCATTTCAACGGTTTGTTTTAAGGTCAGCTTTTGTGTTTCCTGAGCTTGTCCCGTAAAAGAAACCAGTTGAAAAAGAACTAAAATAAGCGAAAATTTACTTTTCATAGTGTTTCGATTTCTGTTGAGGTTTTGAGTTATATAGTTATGTTAGTTTAAAATAATTGCGTGAATTGCTCTGATCAGATCATCTGTAAAAGTGCTGTAGATATATTGTTCAAATTCTTCTTCCGTTTTCAGGTCTAATACTTTTTGGTAAAAAGCCTTGTTGGTATAGAATTGGGTCAGCGTTCCGATAATTACCGGAGGAATCATCAATACTTTTATATTCGGGCGAAAAACCTTCTGTTCCTGACCTTCTTTAATGATGTCTTCGATCAGATCCAGATTTTGTCTCTTAATGTCAATAAAAACATCGTAATTGATGTCGCGTTTTTGCGAAATGATCTCCACATGCAGAATTTGATAAATACTGCGATTCTCATAAATACGATGCACATAAAAGCGCACCAGTTTTTCCATTTTTTCTATCGGCGAAATGTTTTCTTCGAAAAGGTTGGCTAACATTAAGCGCATAGCGGAAATACGGTTCAGTACAATAGCTTCCAAAAGCTTTTCTTTGGAACCGAAATAATAAGAAATCATAGCAATGTTGATATCAGCTGCTTTGGCAATATCACGAATGGAAGTTCCGTCGAAGCCTTTTTCTGCGAATAAAGTTTCGGCTATTGTAATGATTTCGATTTGTTTAGCATTTAACTCCATTTCATTTTAATTTACGACGCAAAGTTAAACACTTGTTTAAATTAAACATTTGTTTAAAAATGATATTAACAAAAATTTAACAAAACAGAATCTTGCTATTTAATTTCAAGAAACAGCTATTTCAGTACGCTTTTTGGATTGATATAATACATTCCAAAAGTGAAGAATTAATCCGGTGAACACAATAAGCATTCCTATTTGTCCATAAGTTCCGGGGAAAGAAGTTCCTAATAAGATCATCTCGCCTAATAATGTAAAGATGATTTCCAAAGCTTGAGTTGCTTCGATAGCAGCAATGGCTATGGGATTTTTATGAACCATTTGGGTAGCATGATAAAAAGCTGCTCCGCCTAAAAAACCTGAAAGTAAAGCTGAGTATAATGATGCTTGACATTGAGAAATTGGCGGTAATCCTGATTGTGTGTAACCGATAATTGCTAATACAATTAATAAAGGTATAGATCCGATACTCATACCTAATACGCGTTGTACGGCATTGAGTTGGAGATTATTTTCTTCAAGATCAACCATTAATTTTCGGTTTCCTAAAGGCCAAACAATTGCACCAATGAGAACTAATATAAAGCTGATTGCGATTTCGGAAGAATTTCCTAAACCATCTGCTTTTTCAAATTGCATAACAAGAACTCCTACCAAAATTAAAAGGGAAAGGAATACTGCTTGTTTAGGAATTTTGCGTCGGTGATCTTTATAAATAAAAGGAGCAAGTAAAATTCCAAATACAATATTCATTTGAAAAGAAGCAGCGATCATCCATCCTGGGGCAAAAAGGGAAGCTAAAGCCACAAAACTATATAAGATCCCGAAGCCAATAATTCCCCATTTGATGAAAATCATAGGCTTTAAAATCATGGCTTGTACTAAAGGACGTAGTTTTTTGTTAGCTAACAAAACTAAGGCTAAAATAGGAATGAGGAAAAAGGTACGCAGATTTGCTGTCCAAGCCCAATGTCCACCTGATTCTGCAATTAAGCTGTTGATTAAAAATGTTGAGGATAGAAAGAATGATGCAATTATTCCCCAAATTATTCCTTTAAGTGATTGAATAGTAGTTCCCATTTTGCAAAGGTATTATGCCTTTGGTTGTAGATTATGGTACATTTTGGGTAACTTATGGTTTAAATCATTCTTTTTTTGCGAAATTCAGCCGGAGTAATTCCCGTGTGTCTTTTGAAAAATCGTCCGAAGAAAGCCGGATCATTAAATCCTAATTCGTAACTGATTTCTTTGATGGAACCGGTTGAGGTTTGCAATTCAATTTTACTTTCGGTAATTAATCGTTCTTGAATGAGTTCAAAAAGAGTACTTCCGGTAGTTTTTCGGCAAATTGCATTTAGTTTTTTACCGTCGATATTTAGTTTTTCAGCATAATAGGAGGCAAGATGTTCGCTTTTATATTTCACTTCTAAAAGTTGTTTGAGCTCTTGAAATATTTTACGATTGGCTAAATCTAATTGTTCTTTAGGATGTTGGTTGACTTGTATTTTATTGGCTTGAAGAATAAAAAGTGACACATAATGAAAAATGATGTTGAGATCTTGCTTTTCAGCCTTAAGTTCTTCATTGATTTGTTCAATAAGATGAATGAATTTCTGCAATTGATTTTCGTCTAAATCAATGTATGGAAAAGGAGAATAGCTATCTAACAAACCCTTTTCGCTTTCTTGTTTGTGAATTTTTAAAAACGTGCTGTATAGCTCTTCACCAAAAAATACCAACCAACCTTCTCGTTCAAAATTTTCAATGATATGAACTTGTCCTTTTTGGATAAAATAGAGTCGGTTAGGTTGAATATCAAAAGGTTTATAATCAATTAAATGCTTGCCTGATCCTTTTAACGGAAGAATAAATTCATAATGGTCATGTCGGTGCGGAACAGCAGATAGATCATTCAAATCTTTATGCAGTCTGGCAATATGAAGATATTCTCCATGAAGTAATTCCTGAACAGGCAGTTTATTCATATCTTATTCTCAGATAAAAGCTAGTTAACAAATTTAAAAACTATTTTTAAAAGAATCAGAAACAGGATAATTAACGGTTTATTGTTTTGAGAAAAATAGGTTTTAATTCAAACCTTCCCACCATCTTTCAAAGGTTTGTGTAGTGTCATTCAGTTTTACAATTTCTCCGATTTTAGGTGTAATTAATGCAATGGAACTACTATCTTTTTCGTGTAATGCTGAAATAGTTTTAAGTGGTTCGTCCCAAGTATGATTAGCTAGTTTAAATTTAGACGAATGGATAGGAAGCAATCGTTTGGTCTTTAGTTCTTTTGCTGCTTTTAAACCTTCTTTCGGTAGCATGTGAATAGCTTGCCAAGCGAGATTATATTGCCCGTTGTCTAAGAGTGCTAAATCAAAACCGTTAAATTTTTCTCCGATTTCTGTAAAATGAGAGTCATAACCACTGTCTCCGCCAAGATACATTTTGAAATTATCTGTTTGCAATATAAAAGACAGCCAAAGCGTATTATTTCGGGTAAAGCCTCTACCGGAGAAATGACGTGCAGAAGCCGTATGTATTGAAAAGTCATCAGCAATATTGAAACTTTCATTCCAGTCTTTTTCGATGATCTTTGAAGCATCAAATTTCCAATAGTCAAAATGTTGTCCTACACCTAATCCGCAAATAATGTTTTTAATTTTAGGTTTTAGCTTTAGAATTGTAGGATAATCCAAATGGTCATAATGATCGTGTGTGATGAGTAAATAATCAATTTCAGGCATGTCTTCAGCCGAATAAACATCACTTCCCTTAAAGGAAGTATTGGAATTAGGAATAGGAGAGGCATTCCCGCTAAAAACCGGATCGATCAGGAATCGTTTTCCGTTAAGTTGTATAAAATAAGAGGAATGTCCAAACCAAACCAACACATTTTCAGTAATCGGCAAATTTTTTAAATCTGTTTTTACAGAAGGAATGACATCTACAGGTTTAGTTCTTGGAAATGATTTAAAAATGAAATCATATAAAACACCTGTCATTGAATAACCTTCAGTTACTGTTGGTGTATGATGAATGTTTTGGAATTTACCGTCTTTATAGTTAGGAGACTGTTGTAAAAGTTCTAGCCGTTTTCCAGCGGGAGTCTTTCCAAATTGCGGGTGATTCATAAAAAGAAATACAGCAATTGTCAAAAGCAGAATTACAGAGATCAAAATTGTCATTATTCGCTTGATAGTTTTAATTAAATGTTGCACGGAATTCTAAAGGTGACATTTCGGTTTTTTTCTTGAATAGTTTGTTGAATGACTGTGGGTATTCAAATCCCAATTGGTACGCAATTTCACTAACGGAAAGCTGAGAAGTCGTGAGCAATTCTTTACTCTTTTCAATAATTTTGTTGTGAATATGAGCCTGAGCACTTTGTCCGGTTAAGTTGCGCAACACATCACTTAAATAATGTGCTGACAAGTTAAGTTGCCCTGCAAAATATTCGACTGTAGGCAATCCGTTATGTAAAGTTTCTTCATTACTAAAATAATCATTCAACAGCTTCTCCATTTTAGTGACCAGATTATGGTTTACCGCTTTTCGGGTAATGAACTGTCTTTCATAAAAACGATTACTGTAATTGAGTAACAAATCAATTTGCGAAAGAATAATATCCTGAGTATGTCGGTCGATATGTTGATATTCCCGTTCTATTTTTTGAAAGATCTCAATGATATTTTTTTCTTCCGGATCTGAGAGATGTAAAGCCTCATTGACGGAATAGGAAAAGAAACCATAGTTTTTAATTGAAACCTGCAAAGGGTGTTTATGCAAAAAATCAGGATGAAACATCAGCATATAACCTTCTCCGCATTCCACATTTATTTGTTGAATATCAGCAATACTAAGCGATTGTACTTGCTTAGGCGCAATAAAATTCATCGTACCTTTTTCAAAATCATAATATTCTTGTCCGTATTTCATTTTTGCAGCTACATTCTTTTTGAGTGAAATGCAGTAAAAATTAGCAAAAAATTGTTCCCAGATTTCACTTTCCGCCGGCTTTAAATCTGAAACGGAAATTACGCTGACCAAAGGATGTAACGGATCAGGCAGAGCCAAAAGCTTATGGAATTCAGATATGGAATTGATGATATACATGATGTTCTCTCTTTACAAATTTACAAAAAGCAACTATAGAAAGATAGTTGCTGGATTCATTGTTACCCGAATTGCTGTTTAATTTCTTGTATGAATGCTTCTTTACCGATTTCTAATCGTCTTTCATAAAGAAAATGAGCATCGGCTCCAGCCAAATAGCGTATTTGATCTTTGTCATCTGTTGCTGCTTCGTAAACGACTTCTGCAATTTGTTCGGCAGTTGAGGCATTTTTCATCATACCTTCAACAGCTTCAAACAATTTATGTTCAATGTCGGAGTATTCAGATTGTGCATTAAAATCCATTGATCTGCCTGCAAAATCAGTTGAAATTCCTCCCGGAGCCACAGTTTTAATTCGAATACCCAATGGACTCAATTCAAAAGACATACTTTCAGACCAGCCTTCTAAAGCAAATTTGGTAGCATGATAGATGGAATGTAAAGGAAAGCCCATAAACCCGCCTATAGAAGTAGTACTGATAAATAAACCGTTTCTTTTTTCTCTGAAATAAGGAATAAAAGCTTGCGTTACACGTAAAACTCCTAGCAAATTGGTATTGATCTGACGAATGATTTTTTCGTCACTTAGTCCTTCTAAAGCACCCATTAAACCATAACCGGCATTATTAAAGACCACATCAATAGTTGATTTTTCGATTGCTTGTTTAACTGTAGTTTGTATTTGCTCCGGATCATTCACATCAAGTGGTAAAACGGTAACGTTTTCTAATGTAGTAAGTTCGGTTTCTTTTTCAGGATTTCGCATTGTAGCCATTACATGCCAACCTTTGCTCTGAAATAATTTAGCTGTAGCTTTTCCCAATCCGCTGGAAGCACCTGTAATAAAAATTGTTTTTGCCATTGTTCTTTAGTATTAAATTAGACCAGACAAAATTGGGTATAAAAGAAAAGAGGGATGTTTCCAAATAGTGGTTTATTGTATCCAAAATGTGGAGAAGTTATATTTTGTTAAAGTTTTCACCATTGTACATTAGGAATTATAGTGTAAAACTTCAATTTCCAGATTTTATAATTATATATTGGCTTTCTTGGTTGAATAATTAACCTTCTTACCGAACACTCTTTACAAATTTTCCAATATTCTTAATCGGGTTTTTACTTAAAAATTGAATAAAAGCACTGCCGATAATCGCTCCTTTCTGGTACGTTGTGGCTTGTATAAACGTAACCTGATCTTTAATACCGAAACCGACAATTTGCGGATTTTTTAGTTTTAAGTCGGCAATGCGTTTAAAATAAACAAATTGTTCCGTAGCAAAACCACTTTGACTTCCCGTAACTGCTGCCGAACTTACCATATAAATAAAGCTGTCGGAAATAGCATCGATTTGTTGAATACGTTCGTCACTGGTTTGTGGTGTGATTAAAAAGATGTTGTGCAAACCATAACGCTCAAACAAAGCTTTGTACTCGGCTTCATAAATAGCCAAAGGCAGGTCGGGAATAATTAAACCGTCAATGCCGATTTCAGCACATTTTTGACAAAATTTTTCCATACCGAATTGCATCATCGGGTTAAAATAGCCCATAATTAACAACGGGATTTGCACACTTTTCCGAATGTCTTTCAATTGTTCAAATAGCAACTGTGTTGTCATGCCGTTTGCAATGGCAACGGTCGAACTTTCCTGAATGGTTGGTCCGTCTGCTAACGGGTCACTGAACGGTAAGCCGATCTCGATCATGTCAATACCGTTCTTTTCGAGTTCCTTTATGATCGCTGCCGTATCGTTTAAATGCGGGTAACCTGCTGTAAAATAAATAGAAAGCAGTTTTTTGTCTTGTTGTAAAGCGTGATGTATTCGATTCATTTTTTTACGTTTTTTAGGTTGATAAGGAGTACAATTTCAATATCCGAAATAATTAATATAGGTATTCAGATCTTTGTCGCCACGACCGGAAAGATTAATCACAACAATGTTGTTTGGCTTAAAAGTTCTTTTGGTTAAAGCAGCTAAAGCATGTGCTGATTCAATGGCCGGAATGATGCCTTCTGTTTTGCATAAATTAAGTCCGGCTTGCATGGCTTCATCATCGGTAATGGCTTCAAAATCGGCTCTTTTTACATCGTGTAAATGCGCGTGTAACGGACCCACACCCGGGTAATCTAATCCGGCAGAAATAGAGTAGGGCTCCGTAATTTGTCCGTCTTCGGTTTGCATCAATAGTGTTTTGCTTCCGTGAATAATACCGATTTTTCCTAAAACGGAAGTGGCTGCACTTTCACCGGAATCTATACCATGACCTGCCGCTTCCACTGCAATAAGTTTTACGTTTTCGTTGTCTAAAAACTCAAAGAAAGCTCCGGCAGCATTACTTCCACCACCTACGCAAGCGATAACGTAATCAGGATTTTCTTTGTTTTCTAAATCCAATAATTGCGATTTAATTTCCTTAGAAATAATACTTTGGAAACGTGCCACCATATCGGGATAAGGATGAGGTCCAACCACCGAGCCAATGATATAAAAGGTATCCGTTGGGTTATTGATCCAATCGCGAATGGCTTCATTAGTGGCATCTTTTAAGGTTTTAGAACCCGATGTTGCCGGACGAACTTCGGCGCCCAACATTTTCATTCGTGCGACATTTGGCGCTTGGCGTTCAATGTCAATTTCGCCCATATACACAATACATTCCAATCCCATTAAAGCACATACCGTTGCTGTTGCCACACCATGTTGACCGGCTCCGGTTTCGGCAATAATTCGTTTTTTGCCTAATCTTTTTGCCATCAAAATTTGCCCGATGGTATTGTTGATTTTATGCGCTCCAGTGTGGCACAGATCTTCTCTTTTTAGATAAATTTTGGTATTGTATTGTTCCGACAAACGTTTTGCAAAATAGAGAGGAGTAGGGCGGCCTACATAATGTTCCAGTAAATTCTGAAATTCTTCCTGAAAAGAAGCTTCGTTCATGATCTGCAAATATTTCTGACGCAATTCTTCTACATTCGGATACAGCATTTCAGGGATAAAAGCTCCGCCGAATTGCCCGTAAAATCCTTTTTCAGTAACGTTATATTTCATTTTAAAAGGTGTTTATTTGTTGTTGAAATTGGTTTAATTGTTCTACATTTTTAATTCCGGGTGCTGTTTCAAACCGACTATTGATGTCTACTGCCAAACAATGTTGTGCTGCTTTTGTTTTTAAAAAGGTTTCAAGTTGTTTGACCTGTTCTAATCCGATGCCGCCACTCAAAAAATAGGGTTTGTCATACGGATATTGTTCCAATAGTTTCCAATCGAAAGTGACGCCGTTGCCACCGGGATTTTTACTCTTAGTATCCAATAAAAAGTAATCTGCGGCATCCAAATATTTCTTCATAATCTTAAAATCGAAATTTTCATCTACCGAAAAAGCTTTGATGATTTTGATGTCCAATTTTTTCAGTTTTTTACAGAATTCAGGTTTTTCATTTCCATGCAATTGTATGTAATCTAATTGTTTCTTTTTTACTGTAAGGAACACTTCCATCAATCCCGGATTCACAAAAACACCGACTTTCTGAATGTTTTCCGGTAAATCCGGTAACGTTTCCAGATTGCAGAAACGTCGGGAAGGTTCCCAAAAGATAAACCCTAAAAAATCAGGTAACAAAGCCGCAATTTCCTGAATATTTTCAGGATCTTTCATGCCGCATATTTTAAGTTTCGGTTCCATTGTATCGGGATTGAAAAAGAAATTTATGGGATTAATTCTTGAATGAAAGTTTGTGCTTCAGCTCCCGGGTTATCTGTTTTCATAAAATGTTCGCCCATTAAAAAACCTTGGTAACCAAATTGTTGCAATTCTTTAACAGCTGCTACAGAACTGATTCCGCTTTCGGAAACTTTGACAAATTCGTCAGGAATGTGAACGGAAAGTTCTTTGCTATAATCCAGACTGACTTCAAAGGTTTTTAAGTTGCGATTGTTTACACCAATCATATTCAAACTCGGCATGATCGATTTTTCCAATTCTTCCAAATTGTGAACTTCCAGCAATACTTCTAAACCTAAACTTTGGGCAAATTCCGATAAATATTTAATTTCTGTTCGGGTTAAAACCGCCGCGATCAGTAAAATAACATCAGCTCCGTTGGCTTTAGCTTCCAGTAATTGGTATTCGTCTATGATGAATTCTTTGCGTAAAACCGGAATGGAAACACTCGCTTTTGCTAATAAAACATCTTCTAGTGAACCTCCGAAGTATTTGCCATCTGTCAACACTGAAATGCCGCAAACACCGGCATTTTGATATCCCAAAACCACATCTTCTACATTGTGATTGAAGTTGATAACACTTTTTGAAGGCGAACGTCTTTTGTGTTCAGCAATAATTCCGGTAGAACTAAACGCAAGTATTTTGCGCAACGAATGCGTACGCGAATTGAAAAGATCAGTCGCTTCCAATTGGGCAACCGGAACAACTTTTTTCTTTAAAGCTACTTCCCGTTTCTTATCAGCAATGATTCGGTCTAGTATGTTCATGGTTATTCTCTTTTAGGTTTTAAAACGTACTTAATTCAATTAGCTTGTTCAATTTTTCAAAAGCTCGTTTGCTGTTCAAACTTTCCTGTGCCATTGCTAAGGCTTCTTCATAACTGTTTTGTTGAACGGTTTGAATGGCGATAGCCGCATTGGCACAAACGACATCATTTTGCGCTTGCGTTCCGTTACCTGAAATGATTTGGTAAAAGATCTGCGCGGCTTCATCAGTGGTGTTTCCACCTTTAATATCTGCTAATTGTGTAACTGATAATTTAAAATCTTGTGGCTGAAGAATTTGTTCCGAATGATTGGTAATGATCTTCACTTCATCCGAAAGGGAAATTTCGTCAAAGCCACTCAATCCGTGTAAAATGCTGTATTGCGTATCGGTGTTTTGATACAAATAAGCATACATTCGGGCCAATTCCAAACTAAAAACGCCTACCATTTGATGCTTTGGAAATGACGGATTGACCATAGGTCCCAAAATATTAAAAAAGGTTTTTACACCTAATTCTTTGCGAATGGGAGCCACCATTTTCATAGCCGGATGGAACAGTGGGGCATGTAAAATAACGACATTCGTTTCCTCAATCGCTTTTTTTAAAAAATCAGTATCATTTGTAAATTTCACACCCATTTTTTCCATCACATTGCTGGAACCGGAAATCGAGGAAACACCGTAGTTTCCATGTTTAGCAACCTTTATACCGGCACCGGCTACAATGAAAGAAGCCAAAGTCGAGATGTTAAAAGTGTCTTTTCCGTCGCCACCCGTTCCACACAGATCAATGGTATCGTATTCGGAGAAATCTACAGGAATACATAGTTCTAACAAGGCTTCGCGAAATCCGGCAAGTTCTTCTACCGTAATGCTACGCATCATGTACACCGTTAGAAAAGCGGCAATTTGACTTAAATTATATTCGCCTTGCGAAATGTTAACCAAGACATTTTTAGCTTCTTCTTGACTTAATATTTCGTGATTGATTAATCTATTGAGTATTGTTTTCATTTTTTTGGGAATTAAGAATTAGTAAATCAGTTTGCTTTTTTAATTCTTAAGCCAATTTTCTAAAATCTTTTTACCGTTAGGAGTTAATACACTTTCCGGATGGTATTGCACGCCTCTTACTTTGTATTGTGCATGTTTCAGTGACATAATTTGATTGTTTTCATCAACAGAAGTAACGATTAGATCTGTGGGTAAATTGTCATTAGAAAGTACCCAGGAATGGTAACGACCTACTTCAAATTCGTTAGGTAAATCATTGAAAATAAAATCGTTTTCTGTTTGTTTTACTGTTGTTGCAACACCGTGATATACTTTGTTTAAATTGGTTAATTTCCCTCCGAAAATTTCGCCAATGGCTTGTAAACCCAAGCAAACACCGAAAATATCTTTGGTAGGTGCATATTTTTGAATGACTTGCTTTAGCAATCCGGCTTCATCGGGAATTCCCGGACCGGGAGAAAGTAATATTTTTTTGAATGGTTTGAGTTCGTCTAATTCAAATTCGTCGTTGCGAAAAACAGTTACTTCGGCTCCTAAATCTTCTAAATAGTGAACCAAATTGTATGTAAAACTGTCGTAATTATCGATAACTGCTATTTTCATGGGATGTGATTTCTAAAATTAAATGGTTTCGGCAATGTCTAATGCTTTTTGTAAAGCGTTTAGTTTGTTGTACACTTCTTGGGTTTCGTTTTCTTCGGATGAACTTTCCACAATTCCGGCTCCCGCCTGAAAATGGAGCGTGTGATCTTTACTTAAAAACGTTCGGATCATAATGGAGTGATTGAAGTTTCCTTGAAAATCCATAACACCAATGGCACCGCCGTAGAAACTTCTGTTAGTGGTCTCTATACTTTCAATCAATTGCATGGCTTTTACTTTTGGCGCTCCGGTTAAGGTTCCGGCAGGAAACGTTTTGGCAACTAAATCCAAGAAATGGTTGTTATCTTTTATTTTTCCGGAAACTTTGGAAACCAGGTGAATAACGTGCGAAAAGAACTGAATTTCTTTGTACTTTTCTACGGTAACTTCGTTACAACTTCTACTTAGATCGTTACGGGCTAAATCGACCAGCATAACATGTTCACTGTTTTCTTTGGCGTCTACTGCTAATTTTTTAGCCAATTCTGCGTCTTGTTCGTCATTTCCGGTGCGTTTGAACGTTCCTGCAATAGGGTGAATCTCGGCTTGTGAATTATGGATAACTAATTGTGCTTCGGGTGACGAACCGAATACTTTAAAGCTTCCGTAGTCGAAATAGAATAGGTAAGGAGAAGGGTTGATGCTTCGCAAAGCACGATAGACATTGAATTCGTCTCCTTTAAAGTTTTGTGAAAATCTTCTGGATAAAACCAATTGAAATACATCGCCTCGCATGCAATGTTTCTTAGCTAAACGAACGTAGTTTTTATAGGTATCATCTGTTAAGTTAGACGTAAAATGTCCTTCTTTCTTAAAACTGAATGAAGCAAAGTTTTTGGCTTGTAACAGTTGTTGAATTTCGTTGATGTTATTGTTTTGGTCTAAACTGTGGCAAAAAATATAAGCTTCGTTTTTATGGTGATTGATGGCAATGATATTTTGGTACACTGAATAGAACATTTCCGGAATTTGATTTTCTGTCGATTTTTCACGGATATCAATTTTTTCAAAATATTGAACGGCATCGTAAGACATATAACCAAAGAGTCCTTGTGTGATAAATTTGAACGGCGACTTTTCAGTTTGAAAAGCTTTCGAAAATTGATCTAATTCGTTAAGAACTTGGTCTTTGTGGGTAATTGTGTTCGTTACCGAATTTTTGTCAGGAAAAGTTGTGGTAATTTGTTGGTTTTCCACTTTAAAAGTCGCAATCGGATTGAAACAGATGTATGAAAAACTGTTTTCATTGGCACGATAATCAGAACTTTCCAGTAAGATACTATTGGCAAATTTGTCGCGTATTTTCAAATAAATGCTTACCGGCGTAATGGTGTCAGCAAGAATTTGTTTGTGAAATGTATGTAATTTGAAGGTTTTCATTTGATGTTCTTTAAAATTGAGCAATAAAAAAAGGCTTGTCGTGATTGACAAGCCTTTTATGAGTATTTTGTTTTTAAATTATACTAATAGAAGTTTCGCTCACGACGTCTGACGTAAGTTGTACCACCACCAAGTATTGTTTAAAATGTTGTTCATGTTCTTAAATGTTGAAACAAATGTAAAAAATATTTTTTTAGAATTCCAAATTTAGATTAAAAAAATTATTCGGCTAAGAAATTGGTAAGCGGTTGAATGGTTTTACAAAGAGTTAATATAGAACTAGTTTGTAAACTCGTAAGTCTAGTTTTGAGCTTTAAACAGTGAACTTATAAATGAATTTTAGAAGTGGATATCATCAATTAGAATATTTTTATTATTTTTACCTACCTATAAGTAGATAGATTAAAATATGAAAGAAAGAATCATAGAAGAAGCTAATAAGCTTTTAGTAGAGAAAGGATATAATGCATTTAGTTATAAAAATATCACTGAAAAAATTGATATTAAAACGTCCTCTATTCACTATCATTTTCCGACAAAAAGTGATTTAGGAATTGCTATTATTCATAAACATCAAGAAGCTTTTGAACATACAATCTTAAAGACAAATGAGAAAACACCTATCGAAAAAATAAATAAATTATTCCTTTACTATAAAAGACTTGTTGCTGAAGAAAAAGTATGTATTGTTGGGGCTTTAACATCGGATATCAACACTTTAGATGAACCGTTGCGAAAAGAACTATTGTTTTTTACAGATAAAATAATACAATGGACAAATTCAATATTAGAAGACGGACAAAATCAAAAAGTTTTTAAAATTTTACCGAATTCTGAATTAAAAGCAAAACAGATAATAGCAAGTTTAATGGCATTTGCTCAATTTGCCAGAATTGAAAAAAATACTTCAGACTTTGAAAGTATGACACAAATGATTTTAGAAGAACTTATCATTAAATAATATAATATGGAAAATAGAATTTTGGAATATGAACTAACTATTAAAGAACATCATCTTGATTTTTACGGACATGTAAATAATGCTACTTATCTTCAACTTTATGAGGAAGCGCGTTGGCAATTCATTACGGATAATGATTATGGCTTAGACAAAATAAAATCATCTGGATTAGGTCCTGTGATTCTTGAAATAAAGCTTCGATTTATTAAAGAATTGCGATTAAGAGATAAAATAACTATTCATTCTCAAACAGGTGAATATAGTTCAAAAGTTGGTACTATGAAACAATGGATAACTGACAGTAAAGGGAATATTTGTTCAGATGTTGAATTGCATATAGGTTTATTTGATACAAAAAACAGGAAACTTGTAGAGCCTACAGAAGAGTGGCTTAGTGCAATTAGATAACTAAAAGATAAAAAAAGTATGATAGAATATAGACAGCGAAACTATTCATGGGAAGATCCTTTGAAAGGAATAAATCAAGCTAAGAATATAACAGGATTGGAATATTTAAAAGGTATTTTTGCCGGAAGTATAGCTGCTCCGCCTATTTTTAATACTGTAGATTTCAAGGTAATTTCAGTCGAAAAAGGACAAGTAATTTTTGAGTTTCATCCTAAAGAGTTTCATTACAACCCTGTAGGAAGTGTTCATGGAGGAATCGTTACTACAATTTTAGATTCTGCAATAGGTTGTTCTTTACTTTCTACTTTACCGGTTAAAACAACATTTACGACTCTGGATCTAAAAATTAATTTTGTTGCTAAAATAAATACAAAAACGCCAGTACTTAAAACCCATACAAAAATTATACATCAAGGTAAAACTACGGCATTATTAGAAGCAGATTTGATAGATAATAATGGAAAAGTGTATGCACATACTGTTTCTACCTGTATGATACTTCCTATATAATGATGATGAAAACAGAAAATTTTGAAGCTATTTGTAGTGACGGAATAAAGCTGAAAGGAACACTAATTATTCCTACTAATCCAAAAGCTGTTATACAATTTAATTGCGGAACTGCTACTAAAAAGGAGTTTTATCTTCCATTTCTAACTTTTTTAGCAGAAAACGGATATTTATGCTGCTTATGGAATTATAGAGGAAGTGAAAAGAGCGATGATCTTAAAAATAATTATTACAAGTTTTCAGATTATGGAACCAAAGATATGTCTGCAATTAAAACTTTTTTAGAAAATAGGTTCCCAAAGCTTCCCTTTCTCTTTATAGGACATAGTGTTGGAGGACAACAAATAGGTTTTATTGAAAATTTAGATAATGTAAAAGGTACGATTAATATTGCTGTTTCATCGGGTTATTATTCGAATATGCCATTTGCTTATAGAATGAAAGCTTATTTCTTTTTCTATGTTTTTTCGCCAATAAGTGTTTTAATAAGCGGTTTTGTTAATTCGAAACCTTATGGATTGATGGAAAACTTGCCTAAAGAAGTTGTATTTGAATGGCGTGATTGGCTAGAAAAAGAAAACTATTTTTTTGATGAAAAATTCTATGGAAAAACTGTTCCTAATGGAAATTTTAAAAACTTCAAATTCCCTATTCATGTTTATTACTCGGTGGATGATACTATTTCCAATTCAAAAAACACCAAAGCTTTTTGGCGAAATGTAAAGAGTGAAAAAGGCATAACATTTTCAGCATTGACACCAACAGAATTTGGATTGAAAAAAATTGACCATTTTGGTTATTTTAGGAAGAATATGAAGAATCATCTTTGGAAAGACATTGTAAATAAATTAGATAAATTTTTAGATTAACAAAAATGGAAAAGCAAAACAAAAAAACATTGATTTGGGCAAATATCATTATGATTGTAATGATAGTAATTCATGATACTGACCATGTTAGACAAGCATCTTGTTGGGATTATACCATTCCTTTATCGGTTTGGTTGGTAAATATAAGTGTTTATACACCTAGTTTAATCGCTTTATTTCTTATAAGTAAGAACAAAAACTCTGCTGCAATAGCAACTGTAATCAACGGTTTGTTAGTAGCGGCAGCATTTGCAGAAGTCCATTTATGGCGTCCTACATTTCCTGTATGGGGCATATGGAATTCAAATTTTTTCAAGCTCGGAGCAGATTCTATAAGTTGGACAGTTCTTGCTGTGACAATTTTTGTTGGTGTGGGTGTTTCTTTAACAGGAAACTATGTTAGAGGCAGGATATCTGTAATGGAAAAATTAAACCATGAATAAAATTATAAGAACCGTTCTCACTATTCTGGGAGTTATTTTTGTTATTTTTTTGATATGGTATAAGATAGATAACATTCCATATGGAGAAAATTTTACTCTTAATAATGAAAAAGGAAAGTGGGAGTTTAATCAAAATGCTAAGGAAATAAATTTACTGTATTTCGGTTTTACTTCTTGTGCTTCAGTTTGTCCTATGGCGTTAGCTTCGGTTAATAGTTCTTTTGATATGCTTACGCAAAGCGAACGTAAAAATGTTAGCGTAATTTTTATAAGTGTTGATTACAAAAAAGGATACTCCGGAGATAGTTTCAGAATATGCTAAATCTTTTAATAAAGACTTTGTTGGAATTACTGGAAATAAACAAGAAATAGATAAAACGATTGATTTGTTCCCTGCAGGTTATGTTATACAACAGAATAATAACTCTAATTTAAATTATTCGGTTTCTCACTCCGATAAGCTTTTTATCGTTGATAGAAATGGTAAAATGATAGATTATATTACAACTCCAAGAGATCCTGTAGAAATAGTCGAAACAGTAAGGAAGCATTTAAAAAAGTGACCTGTTTGCAATAAAGAGTAACACTAATGATTGAATTTTTATACTAGAAAATATTTTTAATTATAGTGTGTGTATTAATACAAATGAATTTTACTTTTTAGTCTAAAGTATAAAGTATAAGGAATAAAAAAGGCTTGTCACACGACAAGCCTTTTTTAAGTATTTTGTTTTAAATTATACTAATAGAAGTTTCGCTCACAACGTTTGACGTAAGTTGTGCCACCACCAAGTATTGTTTAAAGTGTTGTTCATCTTCTTAATTGTTGAAACAAATGTAAAAATTATTCGAGTAAGAAATCAGTTAAAGGTTGAATAAATTTTTCAAAAGATTCAATATGAGGTAAATGACCTATGTTTTCAATTTCGACTAATGTAGCATTCGGTATTTTTTGCTGCGTTTTTTTGCCCAGCTCATAATACAATCCTAGCGTTTCTCTAACATTTTCCGGAGCTAGATTTTTTCCTAAAGCGGTACGATCACGTGTTCCGATGATCAATAGAGTAGGTGCTTTTATATTCGGAAATTCGTAGACTACAGGTTGTGTCATAATCATGTCGTAGGTTAAAGCAGAATTCCAAGCAATGATCGGATAATCTTTGTGTAAAGTCCATCCGGCTAAAATATTAACCCATTGATCGTATTCCGGCTTCCATTTATTGTCGTAATAGAATTTTAGTTGGTAGTTTTTAATGGATTCGTAATTGCTTTTTAATTCTTTTTCATACCACCAATCAATAGGTTGGTAAGGTACAACTACTTTGTAATCTTCGAGTCCGATCGGGTTTTCCAAAATCAGTTTTTCAGTCATTTCAGGATACATCAATGCAAATCGAGTAGCTAGCATGCCTCCCATAGAATGTCCCAGAACCGCAGTTTTAGTAATGTTTAAATGATCTAAAATGGCTTTTGTATTTTGAGCCAATTGCTGAAAAGAATATTGAAAATGTTCTGGTTTGGTAGATTTCCCAAAACCAATCTGGTCTGGAGCGATTACTCGATATCCTTTAGCCGTTAAAGCTTCAATAGTGGTTTTCCAATAGGCTCCGTTAAAGTTTTTACCATGTAGTAAAAGGACATTTTTACCGTTGAAATTTTTAGGTTTTACATCCATATACGCCATTTGAAGCTCTTGGTTTTGAACTTTTAGCGCTATAAAATGAACCGGATACGGATATTTGTAGTTGCTTAAGTTTTGATCCAGAGGAACGGGTTTGTTTTGCGCAGTAGCTAAAAAAGTAACTAAGACAAGAACCAGAAGGCTAAGGTTTTTCATGAATTTCAGATTTATTATTGGTAGTGGTTTAAAATTACCATATAAAAGAAAAAAGTCCAAGGGATACTTGGACTTTTTCTTTTTCATAGCAAAGTTTATCTTGATTAGAAGCTTAAAGTAACGTCTAATTCGAATTCATCATAGATGGTTTTGTCACCTAAACCTGAGAAGAAAGAACCTGAACCGTATTTAATACCGAATTTAGTTCTGTCGATCACTAATTTACCTGTAGCAGAGTTTCCGTTTACAGTTAGATCAAAATTTACAGGTTGAGTAATTCCTTTGATTGTTAAATCAGCATATACAGTGTAAACACCGTTACCTTTGTCAGCGATTTTTTTGAATACTAAAGTTGAAGTAGGGAATTTTTCAACACCAAAGAAATCTTCAGCTTTTAAGTGTCCGTCTAATTTTGCTTTCCAGTCACCTTCTAAATCAGTAGTGTTGATAGAAGTCATATCTACAGTGAAGTTACCACCTACTAATTTTTTACCTTTTAAAACAACAGCACCTTCTTTTAAGCTGATTGTTCCTTCGTGTTGACCGGTAACTTTTTTACCTACCCAGTGTAATTTACTTTTTTCAACATTTACTTTCTTAGTGGTTTGAGCAGTTGTTGAAAAAGTAACAAAAGCTACTAATGCTAATGCGATTGATTTTAAATTTGCTTTCATGATTGTGAATTAAATTTTGAATTGGATTATTAATAGATTAAATTGTTTCGAATAATTTTTCAAGTGGTTTTCTAACTTTTTTGAAATGTTGTGTAGCATCTTCTTCATGACGGTAACCGATAGTTGCAACCAAAGAAGCATTCAACCCTTTTTCTGTTAGTCCTAATATCTTATTGTATTCAGCCGGAACAAAGCCTTCCATAGGCGTTACATCAATTTTAAGCTCAGCAGCAGCAGCTAAAAGGTTTCCTAAGGCAATATACGTTTGTTTGGAAGCCCAAGTATTTTTTACGTCAGCCGGTAATCCTGCAACATTAGCATTCATTACGTCTTGATATCCTTTTAAAGCTTCTGTTTGTATTCCGCGTGTTTCTGCAATATGATCGACAAATTTTGCGATATAAGTCTCGTCAATGTTAGTATGATTCACAAAAACCAATAGGTGAGAAGCATCAACGATTTGAGTTTGTCCCCAAGAAGCTGCTTGCAACTGTTTTCTGATTTCCGGGTTTTCAATAATTAATACTTTATAAGGTTGTAAACCGTATGAAGAAGCAGTTAATTGTATAGCTTCTTTTAAAATTGCTAAGTCTGTATCTGATACTTTTTTAGTAGCATCGAATTTTTTAGTGGCATAGCGCCAATTTTGATTGTCAATAAATGTACTCATTGTATTTAAATAGTTCTAAATTTTTCTAATAAATTGTTTAAATTTTCTAATTCTTCCCGGGTCAGGTTTTCCGCAAAATGGTTTTCATGAGTTACCACTAAAGGATCTAATTCTTTAAGAAGCGCTAATCCTTTGTCTGTGATCTCGATCTCCATTTTTCGTCTGTTTTCCGGACAAACTTCGCGAGTGACCAATTCTTTTAATAAAAGTTTGTCGACCAAACGTGTTGTGTTACTGGTTTTTGCGATCATTCGCTCCTGAATAACACACATATTTGCAGGTTTCCCTTTTTGTCCTCTCAAGATTCTTAAAACATTAAATTGTTCTGTAGATAATTCAAATGGCTTTAAGACCTCATTAAACTTTTCAGAAATAACATTTTGAGTGTACATTAAATTTAATAAAGTACGCTTTTCTAATGTTAGATCTGATGTTGCTTTTATGATTTCTTCTATTTTCATTTGTAATTACAAAATTTGTATGTACAAATGTAGTGTATTTTTGAATACTTGTATATACAAGTATGTTAATTTTTTATTAAAAAATTTCATAAGCTTTATTGCTTGGTTAATTTTAAAAAAAAATATTTCAGATGAGAAAAGCCATTATAGTGTTTTTATTGTGTACAGGATTTTTGTATTCACAAGATTTAAAGCCTGTTAAGAGCTATAAAAATGAAAATAGGGAAGTAGCTTCTTTTGATTTTGAACATTTGTCTCCTTTATTTGAACAAGATGATGATGCTACTTATGCTATTAATTTTTGGGCTACTTGGTGCTTGCCATGTGTTAAAGAATTGCCTTATTTTGAGAAACTGAATGAAACGTATAAAGGTAAAAATGTAAAAGTGATTTTAGTAAGCTTAGATTTCCCTAAGAAAATAGAATCTCAGTTATTGCCTTTTTTAGAACGAAAAAAAATTCAGTCTACTGTTTATGTTTTGGATGATCCGGATGCAAACAGCTGGATTGAAAAAGTAAATAAAGATTGGTCAGGAGCTATTCCGGCTACCGTTATATATAAAGGTAAAAACAAAAAGTTTTTTGAACAATCGTTTACTTATGAAGAATTAGAAAAAGAACTCTTATTAATACTAAACAATTAAAATTATGAAAACAATCAAATTTGTACTTACTGCATTGGTATTGGTGACAACCTTTGCTTTTACAGAAAAACCTGTTGAAGGTTATAAAGTCGGTGATGTAGCTACTGATTTTAAATTGAAAAATGTAGATGGCAAAATGGTATCATTAAAAGATTATAAAGATGCTAAAGGCTATATTGTGATTTTTACCTGTAATCATTGTCCGTTTGCTAAAGCGTATGAAGACAGAATCATTGCTTTAGATAAAAAATATAAAAAACTAGGATATCCTGTAATTGCTATTAATCCTAATAATCCTGAAGTCCAACCGGATGATAGTTACGATTTGATGAAAGTAAGAGCTAAGGAAAAAGGGTTTACCTTCCCGTATTTATTTGATGAAGGGCAAAAAATATATCCGCAATATGGCGCTACTAAAACGCCTCATGTTTTTGTTTTACAAAAAACGGTTAAAGGAAATGTTGTAAAATACATCGGGGCAATTGATGATAATCATACTGATGCTGAAGCTATAAAGGTAAAATATGTAGAAAATGCAGTTGATGCTTTGTTGAAAGGACAAGAAGTGAAAACCGATTTTACAAAAGCTATTGGTTGTTCTATTAAATCGTAGTACTTTTGTCAAAAAAATTACCATGAACTTAAATCAAAATGACTGGTGGAGCCAGTTTCTTCAAGATCCTAACGGAGTGATTCTGGACGTAAGAACAGAAGAAGAAAATGCGGCTCTCAGAATCCCCGAATCTATTAATATTGATTTCTACAAAGGTCAAGGCTTTGTATATAAAGTAGATGAACTGGATAAAAGTAAAAATTATTATGTTTATTGTTTAGCAGGAGGGAGAAGTGCTCAGGCTTGCAATGTTATGAAACAATTAGGATTTGAAAATGTTTACAATCTTTTAGGCGGGATTTCCGAATGGCAAGGTCCTGTTGAAGAATAAAAAAGGAGTCCTGCAGGACTCCTTTTTCTTTTTTAAGAAATATATTTTATGAGATTCTTTTTAGTTTGGTCTTGTCTTTAATGGCAATCTTTTTACCGATAAGCTCGATCCAGCCGTTTTTATTGAATTCGGAAAGCAAACGAATACAACTTTCCGTTGCCGTACCGATCATTCCTGCTAATTCTTCTCTTGAAAGTTGAATTTTCAAAGTTCTGTCAGCATTATTACCAAAAGTTTCCTCTAAGTAGATCAAGGTTTGCGCTAAGCGCTCTTTTACGGTTTTTTGAGCCATACTAACCATTAGATCATCAGCTTCACGCAGATCACCGCAAATAGTTTTCATGACATTCATAGAGAAGTCATTATTCAGATTGAAAAAGCCGATAACTTCTTTTCGGGGTACAAAACAAACCTGCATATCTTCTAAGGCAACAGCACTCAAATTAGTCGGTTCGTCACTAATCATCGAACGTTGACCTAATAATTCTCCCGGTTTAACCAGTTTTACAATTTGGTCTTTACCGTTAGCACTTAATTTGGTTAATTTACAAACACCGTCTTTGATACAAAAAATACCATTGATATTTTCGCCTTCTTCAAAAATGGGTTCTCCCTTTTTTATAGTATAGGAAGTTTTACAATTAGCCAGTTTCAATAACTCGTCTTTATTTAGTGCTTTTAACGAACTAAACTCTCTAACAATACATTGCTCGCATTTGCTCATAGTGAACTGGATTTATAAAAAAGTGTGTTACAAAGCTACAAAAAAGATGATAAAAATCATATTTTATTTATACAAGTTTTAAGACCTTTGTATAAGGTATAAAAGAGCAAATATATGGAATCAAATACTTGTTTCCATTGTGGTAACGAAATTAATAAAAAAGACGAGGTTATTTATGATGACAAAAATTTTTGTTGCACCGGTTGCAAGACCGTTTACGAAATCTTTAGTCAGAATGATTTAACGTGTTATTATGATTTCCAACAAGCCCCTGGAGCAACGCCTCAGGACATCAATGGTAAATATGACTTTTTAGACAATGTAACAATTGTTGAGAAGTTATTAGAATTCAATGAAAATACAACGTCAATTGTATCATTGTATATTCCTCATATACATTGTAGTTCGTGTATATGGATATTAGAAAATCTACAAAAACTTCAGAAAGGAATTATTGTTTCTCAGGTAAATTTTCCGGAAAAGAAAGTCCGTATTACATTTAATCCTCAGGAAACCGATTTAAAAGCAATCGTATATCTTTTAAGTTCAATAGGCTATGAACCTTATATAAGTCTGGAGAATTATGAAACGGGTAAAAAAGAAGTCGATCGTAGTTTGATCTATAAGGTGGGGGTGGCTTTTTTCTGTTTCGGGAATATCATGCTATTGTCATTTCCGGAATATTTTGAAGTTCAGGAATTCTGGATCAATCAGTATCGCTCTTTTTTCAGATGGCTGATTTTTGCTTTGTCTCTTCCCGCATTTTTATATTCGGCTATCGATTATTATAAATCAGCTTATAAAAGTATCCGCTCAGGGATATTGAATATTGATATTCCTATAGCTTTGGGGATCGTAGTTATGTTTGTACGAAGTACAATTGATATCATCATGGGCTATGGACAAGGTTTTTTTGATAGCTTAACAGGTTTGATCTTCTTTATGTTATTAGGAAAGTTGTTCCAACAGAAAACCTATAGCTTTTTGTCGTTTGAACGAGATTATAAGTCATATTTCCCCATAGCTGTTACAAAGGTGGCACCAAACGGGACAGAAGAAGCCGTTCAGGTGTATGAGATTGAAAAAGGAGATCGTTTACTAATCCGTAATCAGGAGTTAATTCCGGTTGACGGAATATTAATCTCTGAAAAAGCAGCTGTAGATTACAGTTTTGTTACCGGTGAAGAAGAACCTATTGAAAAGAAATCAGGAGATAAACTTTTTGCCGGAGGAAAACAGTTGGGAAAAAGTATTGAAATGGAAGTGCTTTTTTCTGTTTCCCAAAGTTATTTAACTCAACTATGGAGTAATGATGTCTTTCAAAAGAAATTTGAACAAAAGCATAAAACCATTACAGATAAAGTTAGTCGATATTTTACTCCTGCTTTATTATTGATAGCCTTTGCTTCTTTGATAGGATGGTTGTTTGTAGACACGTATCAGGCGTTTAATATTTTTACTGCAGTTTTAATTGTTGCCTGTCCGTGTGCTTTAGCTCTTACAGCACCATTTACATTAGGGAATGTACTTCGTATTATGGGAAAACAAAAGATGTATTTAAAGAATGCGACAGTAATTGAACAAATGGCAAAAGTAGATACTATCGTTTTTGATAAAACAGGAACCATTACAACCAATAAAAAAACAGCGATCCGATTTGTAGGAGAAGAGCTGAGTGACCATGAAATCTACTTATTGAAGAATGCTCTTCGAGGCTCTAATCACCCGCTAAGCAGAAGATTATATGATTATTTGCCTGATGTTTCTAAAGCAATGCCAACATCTTATGAAGAGCTTACTGGGAAAGGCGTTTTAGCTTTTTTTGATAAAGAAATCGTTCAGTTCGGCTCAGCAAGTTTTCTTGATATAGAAGAGAATTCAGAGTATGAGAAAACAAAAGTTAACATAAAAATTAACGGGATTTACAAAGGATTTTATATATTTAACAATCAATATCGTGAAGGTTTAGCTGATTTATTTGAGAAATTAGCTAAAAATTACGAATTAAAAGTTCTTTCCGGTGATAATGATGGCGAACGAAATACGCTATTGACCTTACTCCCAGATGCTACCGAATTGATTTTTAATCAGAAGCCGGAAGAAAAATTAAAGTTCATAGAGAATTTACAAACGCAAGGAAAAAATGTTATGATGATAGGTGACGGGTTGAACGATGCCGGAGCTTTGGCGCAAAGTAATGTGGGAATTGCCATATCTGAAAATGTAAATGTGTTTTCACCCGCTTGTGACGGGATTATGGATGCAAGTCAATTTGCTCGTTTGGATTATTACCTTCATTATGCAAAAAATGCCGTAAAGACTATTTATACAAGTTTCGGATTGTCGCTTTTGTATAACAGTATAGGTCTTAGCTTTGCGATCACAGGGCATTTATCTCCTTTGGTAGCGGCAATTATTATGCCTCTCAGTTCTATTACAGTAGTGAGTTTTGTAACAATTATGACAAACCTTTTGAGCAGAAGGAAATAATTTTAACAAAAATTTCAGATATGACAAAAATCATATTTTAGTTACAGTGCCCGAATTAAATTTGTTAACGTAAAATAAAAATAGGTATGAGCGTAATTTATTTATTAATCACAGTAAGTATCGTTGTGGCCATAACTTTTCTGCTTGCTTTTATAAAAGCAGTGAAAAGCGGTCAATATGATGATGATTACACACCTTCCGTCAGAATGCTTTTTGACGATGAAATCAAGAAAAACCCTAACAACAAATTAATTCAATCACAAAAAGAGAAACAAAAATCAATCTAATTATGGAAATGCAACAATTTTATTACGACAACAAAATTGTAAGAAACTTCCTTTATGCAGCAATTGCTTTTGGTGTAATAGGAATGCTTGTCGGGCTTATAGTAGCTTTCTTTTATTTGTTTCCTAACATGACCGATGGTATTTCATGGTTAAGTTACGGAAGATTAAGACCGTTACATACAAATGCAGTAATCTTTGCTTTTGTAGGTAATGGTGTGTTTGCAGGAGCATATTATTCCTTGCAACGTTTATTAAAAACCAGAATGTTTAGTGACTTTTTAAGTCAATTGAACTTCTGGGGATGGCAGATCATCATTTTAGGTGCAGCCATTACATTACCTTTAGGTTATAATTCATCAAAAGAATATGCTGAATTAGAATGGCCTTTTGATATAGCGATAGCAGTTATATGGGTGGCATTCGGTATTAATATGATCGGAACGATCATTAAAAGAAGAGAGCGTCATATTTACGTAGCTATTTGGTTTTACATTGCAACTTTTATTGCTGTAGCTTTATTGCACATTTTCAATAATTTAGAGATTCCGGTTTCTTGGACAGCTATGAAAAGTTATTCGGTTTATGCTGGGGTTCAGGATGCTTTGGTTCAGTGGTGGTACGGTCACAATGCCGTGGCCTTTTTCTTGACAACACCTATTTTGGGGTTAATGTATTATTACGTGCCTAAAGCTGCTAACCGTCCGGTTTATTCTTACCGATTGTCAATTATTCACTTCTGGTCTTTGATCTTTATTTATATCTGGGCTGGTCCTCACCACTTATTGTATTCCGCTTTACCGGATTGGGCACAAAATTTAGGAGTGGTTTTCTCTGTAATGTTGATTGCACCGTCTTGGGGTGGTATGATCAATGGTTTATTAACATTGAGAGGTGTTTGGGATAAAGTAAGAGTAGATCCTGTACTTAAATTTATGGTAGTGGCAATTACCGGTTATGGTATGTCTACTTTTGAAGGTCCAATGTTATCTTTAAAAAATGTGAATGCGATTGCTCACTTTACGGATTGGATCGTAGCGCACGTTCACGTAGGTACTTTAGCTTGGAACGGATTTATGATGTTTGGTATGACATATTGGATGTTACCAAGAATGGCTAAAACTACTTTATATTCTAAAAAATTAGCTAATTTCCACTTCTGGATCGGTACTTTAGGTATCATTTTATATGTGTTGCCAATGTATGTGGCAGGGTTTACACAAGCATCAATGTGGAAGCAATTTAACCCGGACGGGTCATTGGTTTACGGTAACTTCTTAGAAACTGTAACACAGATTATTCCTATGCATGCTATGAGAGCTATTGGTGGTACATTATATTTTATCGGTATCTTAACATTGGTATATAATGTGATCCAAACGGTACGTCAAGGTTCTCCTATTGAAGATGAATTAGCTGAGGCACCTGCATTAACAAGAATTTCTCCATATCAATTAAAAGGAGAAAGCTGGCACTCTTGGTTAGAAAGAAAACCGGTTCAGTTTACTATTTATACAACAATTGCTGTAGCTATCGGGGGTATTGTTCAGATTGTACCGATGCTGGTAGTGAAATCGAATATTCCGACTATTGCAAGTGTTAAACCGTATACACCGTTAGAATTAGAGGGTAGAGACCTATATATCCGTGAGGGATGTAACAACTGTCACTCACAATTGGTTCGTCCGTTCCGTTCAGAAGTTAAACGTTACGGAGAATATTCAAAATCAGGAGAGTATGTATATGACCATCCATTCTTATGGGGTTCAAAACGTACAGGTCCGGATTTACACAGAGTAGGTGGTAAATACAATGACAACTGGCATTTTAACCACATGTATGACCCGCAAAGTACTTCTCCTAATTCAATTATGCCAAGTTATAAATGGATGTTTGATAACAAGGCTATGGATCACTCTTTGATAGAGAAAAAAATGGAAGTAATGCAAACCTTAGGAGTGCCTTACACAGCAGAAGATGTAACCAATGCTAGAAAAAGTATGGATGAGCAATCTGCTGAGATTGAGAAAAATCTTCATTCTGATCCTGACTTTGTAAAAGCGTATGAAGAAAGTAAGAAAAATGCACTTGCAAGAGGTAATGAGTTCGTTCCTATGAAAGACAGAGAGATTGTAGCGTTGATAGCATATTTACAACGTTTGGGAACTGATATTAAAGTGAAAAATCCAACAAAATAAATTGTAAGTCATGTTGAAATTCGTTAAACACAATCTGGAAACTATCGTTGGAGTAGAGATATATCCTATCATATCGTTAACCATATTCTTTGTCGTGTTTGTTGCCTTCTTTATTTGGGCAATGACCTATAGTAAAGAGAAAATTAATGAATTGAGCGAATTACCATTTAAAGAAGATAATAATTAAAAACATTCAAGATGAAAAAAATAATTCCGGCATATGTAAGAGTTCCATTGATTTTTGCCATAGTAATGGGCGCTTTGGAATATTTTATAGATTCAGGTGATAAGCCTGCATTTATCAAGTATCCGATGGTAGCATTATTTTTAGGAGTATTTTTATTCTTATTAATAGCAATCGAGATCGTTGTAGATGCTGTAGATAAGGTTACGTATAGCTTACTATCTGATGAACAGAAAAAACAATTAGCTGAGGCTCAAAGTGTTTCTTTTGCTGATAGTAAATTGATGAAAATGCTTACCCGCTCAAAAGATATTGAGCAAGAGGCAGATGTAATGTTAGATCACGACTACGATGGTATTAAGGAGCTTGATAATGTATTGCCTCCTTGGTGGGTTGGATTGTTCTATGCCTGTATCGTTTTTGCAATTGTCTATCTGGTTCGTTTCCACATTGTAGGAGATTATACTCAGGAAGAAGAGTTCATTGCTGAAATGGAACAAAAAGATAAAGAAGTTCAGGAATATTTGAAAACTGCACCGGACTTAATGACAAAAGATAAAGTTACTTTATTGACAGATGCAGCCTCTTTGTCTGAAGGGGAGAACATCTTCAAAACGAACTGTGTTGCTTGTCACCGTGCGGATGCAGGGGGCGCAATCGGACCTAATTTAACAGATAAATACTGGATATTAGGCGGTGGTATTAAAAACGTTTTCAACACTATTACTGAGGGAGGACGTTCCGGAAAAGGTATGGTGCCTTGGAAAGAAACTTTAAAACCGACAGAGATTCAAAAAGTAGCCAGCTACATACTTTCTTTACAAGGTTCAAATCCAAAAGACCCGAAACCGTCTGAAGGGGATGAATGGATAGAAGAAGGAGCAGCACCGGCAGCTGATGCAGATGCTACAGCAGTTACAGATTCTACAGAGGTGGCAACGGTTGTTGTTGATTCTCTAAAAACAGAATAAAAATAATAAAAAAGGATTTGGGCATTTGCCCGAATCCTTTTTTAAAAAAAACCAAATTTATATCATGTCTAACACTAATTTACCAGACGAAAGTTTTAGAGATAGTATAGGTACTATCACTAAAGAAGGTAAAAGAAATTTCATTTATCCTAAAAAGCCATCAGGTAAATTTTATGATAAGAGAAAATTATTAAGCTATTTGCTATTAGCTTTTTTGTTTGCAGCTCCTTTTGTTAAGATCAACGGAAATCAGTTCTTGATGTTCAATGTTTTGGAAAGAAGATTTAATATTTTCAGTTTCCCTTTCTGGCCTCAGGATTTCCATTTGTTTGTAATGTCAATGATAATAGGAGTAGTAGGGTTAACCTTGTTTACGGTTGCTTTTGGTAGAATTTTTTGCGGTTGGTTTTGTCCTCAAACTATTTTTATGGAAATGGTTTTCAGAAGAATTGAGTTTTGGATTGACGGAGATCGAGGAGCACAAATACGTTTGGCAAAACAAGAATGGAATGCTGAAAAAATAAGAAAGAGAGTAATAAAACTGTTTATTTTCTTTGTTATTTCTTTTATGATTGCCAATGTTTTTCTGGCGTATCTTGTAGGAAGCGACGAGTTGATCAAAATGATCACTGAAGGACCGGCAAAAAATCTAAGTACATTAGTTGCTTTGTTAGTATTTACAGGAGTTTTCTATTTTGTTTTCGGATGGTTTAGAGAGCAAGTATGTATCATTGCTTGTCCTTACGGACGTTTACAGGGAGTACTACTGGATGATAAATCCGTTATTGTAGCTTACGACCATGTGAGAGGAGAAGGTGAAAACGGTAGAAAAAAATGGCGTAATGGAGAAGATCGAAAAGAATTAGGATATGGTGACTGTATTGATTGTAAACAATGTGTAGTTGTATGCCCTACCGGAATTGATATTCGTAACGGTACTCAGTTAGAATGTGTAAACTGTACGGCCTGTATCGATGAGTGCGACACCATTATGGAAAAAGTAGGTTTGCCGAAAGGTCTGATTCGTTATGCAAGTGAAGCTGAAATTGTAAATAAAGAAAAATTTTCTTTGACTACAAGAATGAAAGGTTATATAGCAGTATTAACCATTTTAATCGGATTGTTGATAGGCTTGTTATTCCTGCGAGGTGAAGTAGAAGCTACGGTTTTACGTTTACCGGGTCAATTATATGAGCATAAGGGAGACAAGATCAGTAATGTGTTTACGTATAAGATCGTGAACAAAACAGTTAAGGAATTAGATAGTGTTCATTTTAAATTGGTTAATCCGAAAGGTGAAGTAAAAGTAGTAGGGAACGAATACTTTAAAGTTCCTAAAGAAGGCTTAGCCGAAGGAACCTTATTTATTGAAATTAATCAAGCTTTCTTGACAGGAGATAAAACTAAAATTAAAATTGAAGTCTATAGCGGTAAGGAACGAATAGAGAAAACGACTTCAAATTTCCTTGGACCAAGAAGCTTTTAAAAAATAAGATGGCAGGTCGAATTTAATTGAATAATAATTTTGTTTGACCTGTTTCTATCTTTGATAATTATAAAAATCAGAACAGATGAAATTTAATTGGGGAACAGGTATAGTTATAGCTTTCGGTATATTTATAGTATTCATTTTGTCGTTTGTATTCAGAGTACAATCTAATCCAAAGTATGATAATGAATTGGTAACTAAAGAATACTATAAAAAAGAAGCGACTGTTCAGAACGATATTAACAAACAGGAAAAAGCTAATGCTTTAGAGCATAGACTGGTTATTAAAAAAACAGATGATGGAATTTTAGTGATTTTTCCTGAAAATTTTGAGGCACAAAACATTAGTGGAAAAGTGTCCCTATACAGACCGTCTAACCAAAAATTAGATTTTGAAATTCCAATTTCACTTTCTAGTCCACATTTGCTCATACCTAAAAGTAGTTTGGTAGGCGGTCTTTGGGACATTACTGTTGATTGGACATACCAATCAACAGATTATCTTAACAAAGAAACTATTTATTTTTAAAAGTAGCTAGTTTTTTGTGACATAAAAAATTATTTACATGCTTTATACTGCTGTCATATTCGGTTTAATAAGTAGTCTGCACTGCGTGGGCATGTGCGGACCTATAGCTATGATGTTGCCGGTAGACAGAAGTAATCAGGCTACTAAGACGATACAGATCTTGTTGTATCATTTGGGGAGAATAACAGCCTATAGTTCTTTGGGGTTGTTGTTCGGAATTCTAGGGAGAGGCTTTTATTTAGCCGGAATGCAACAACAATTGTCAATTGTGGTCGGAGTTATAATGATCGTGATTGCTGTTGTTCCTGAAAAACAATTTGCGAAATACAATTTCTCTAAACCGGTATACAAAATAATTTCTCGGGTTAAATCTTCATTGGGCAACCAATTTAAGAAGAAAACCATGGGGTCTATTTATACCATTGGAGTGCTAAATGGGTTTTTACCGTGCGGGATGGTCTATGTGGCTTTATTCGGAGCTTTAGCTATGAATCGGTTAGATCTTAGCGTTCTGTATATGGTTCTTTATGGAATAGGGACTATCCCCATGATGAGTTTGGTAGTTTATGTATCAAATTTGCTTACTGTTTCTTTTAGAAGTAAATTGCAAAAAGCAATACCTGTTATTGCAGTTTGTATAGGAATTTTATTTATCATGAGAGGTTTGGGATTAAGTATCCCTTATATTTCTCCCGGTAATGTTAGTTTGTTTGTGCAAAGTGAAGCAAACTGTCACTGATTATAAAGATTTTTTATTTTTGATTATTAATTGGTTTGGATTAAAAAAAAGCATCAAAATTACTTTGATGCTTTTTTAATTTTATACTATTCGAATATTTTTTAGTTCACAATAACTTTTTGTATCGTAGAAGCAGCATCAGTATCTAATTTAATCAAATAAAAGCCTTTAGACAAGTTATTGATTTTGAATATCTCACTTTGAGGTTTAAGTTGTTGGATCACTTGTCCGTTAATGGTATAAACCGTAACTAAAGTTAACGGAGTCTGAGACTGTACCGTAAATTCACCGGTTGCACTAGGATTAGGGAAAAGAGAGACACTATTTAAGGCAAAGCTTTCCGCTTCTAATGCATCAACAGCAGCACACTGCGTCGGATAGATTTCACATACAAAATCAGGATTATCTATAAATGGGTTTCTGTTGTTCTGATATGAGAAAATAACATTATTCTGATTGATCTCTTTTGCAGAAACAGGGTCTTCCTTATGCCATTTGATCAATCGAAAGATAAAGGCGTCAGAGAATACTTTGTCTGTAGAACCGTCAAACATATTTTTTGCTTCACAAGTAGAAGCATTCGCTCCGCTGTAAAAATCATCCATCAGGTCTTCATAACGTGTAGCAAAATAAAAGAAGCAACGAGCAATATCCCCTTTAAATTCATCAAGCGGTTCAAAAACCGTCCCGTTGTAGCTAGAGTAAGCATCTGTAATATTGCTTCCTTTTTGAGAACCGTTTTGTGATGTATAAGTCGCTGAACTTACTTCCCCGAAAGGCAGATTATTACGTTGACCATTTACATAACCATCTGAAGGAACTGCATGAAAAGGGTCATTTTTCATTGGAGCTACAGCAAAATGATCAAAATACGACTGCGGAATTAAATGCTCTCTGTTGTAACAATCTCCTTCACCGGAATAAGAACCACATTGGTTGGTTACTAATGTAAAATTATAAGGATCAGTTCCGCCCGGAACTTCTGAATACATGTCGTATAAAGTGTTATCGTTTTCGTCATAAATATCATGGAACGCATTATTGTTAGCAAACAAAGTCCATAAAGAACTATAACCTTGATCAGTATGCAGATACTCCGGAGTTAAACCGTCAGTATTATCGTCAATAATTTTTTTCAGTTGGGTTTTTAAAGCATAACCGGTTAATCCTACAGTAGAATCATAATATCCGGCAGGAGCTTGTGCTAAAGCAATTTGGGCTACAAATAAGGCAAATAAAGTAATTTTTTTCATGAGTTAATTTTTACGAGTTAATAGGGCCATATAAAATCCGTCAAACCCACTTTCGTGAGCCAATACTTTTTGATCTTTGACAAAAGTAAAATTTTTACCGGCTTCCGAGTTTAAGAAATGCTTAATTTGTTCTTGATTCTCTGAAGGCAGAACTGAGCAAGTAGCATAAACTAATTTTCCGCCGGGTTTTACTATTTTAGAGTAGTTCTCTAATACTTCTGCTTGAGTCTTCTTGATATTTTCCACAAATTCAGGCTGAAGTTTCCATTTACTATCCGGATTACGTTTTAAAACACCTAATCCGCTACAAGGAGCATCAATCAGAACTCTATCCGCTTTTTCATGTAATTTTTTGATGACTTTAGTAGAGTCAATTACTCTGAAATCTACGTTGTGAACACCGTTTCTTTTAGCTCTTGTCTTTAATTGTTTCAATTTACTTTCATAAATATCCATAGCAATTAGTTGCCCTTTATTTTTCATTAAAGAAGCGAGATGCAAGGTTTTTCCTCCGGCTCCGGCACAAGTGTCAACAACACGCATACCCGGTTCTACATCTAGAAAATAAGCTACTAATTGAGAGGAGGCATCCTGAACTTCAAATAATCCTTCTTTAAAAGCACGGGTCAAGAAAACATTGGCACGTTCTTTTAAAAGTAAAGCATCATTGTAGTCTTTTAAGAATGAAGTTTCAATATCATTTTCATCCATTAAAATGGAACGTAATTGTTCTTTAGTCGTTTTCAAGGTATTCACTCTCAAAATTACTTCAGCTTGCTGGTTCTGAGCATGAATTTCTTTTGACCAAACAGGTTCCCCTAATTCTTTAACACCTAATTCATCCATCCAATCCGGAATGGATTCTTTGAATTTTCGGGTTTTTGATAGTTCATCAAATTTACCTTTAATACGGCGAACCGGGGTATTTTCAAAATATTTCCAGTCGGGTAGTGCAATACCTCTTAATACAGCCCAAACAGCAAATAACCTCCACACATTATCACGTGTAAAAGGTTCTTTTACTTCTGCTATTTCAGCATATAAACGTTTCCATCTGACAATTTCATAGATGGTTTCGGCAACAAACTTTCGATCTTTGCTTCCCCAGCGTTTGTCACGCTTTAAAACTTTGGCCACAACCTTATCAGCATATTCTCCTTCATTAAAAATTTCTAACAAGGCATCAATAACGGCAAAAACTAAATTTCTGTGTAATCTCATTTTTAAATAAATAAGCCTACAAAGATAGTAATAAAAAAGAAATGAGCCGTATAAACTATACGGCTCATGTAATTTTAAAGTTAAGTTTTTATGCTCTTCCGCTTCTTCCGCCTCCGGAACGTCCGTTTGACTGACTTCCTCCTGTACTTCTGGTCGATGAACCGCTCTGGCGACTAACTCCAGATGATGAGCGACTTTGAGTAGCGCTGCTTGATCTGTTAGTGCTTCTGCTCATATTGGTATTACTACGGTTTGAAGAGCTGCTTGGTGTATAACTTCTGTTTGTGGTTGCTCTTGTAGAGCTATTTCTTGTTGCTGAACTTCCGGAACTGCGATAGTTAGCGGAACGGTTTTCAGCATACGTTCTGTTGTTACTTCTTGTTGTATTTGTATTACTTCGGGTAGTAGCTGTATTGCTACCTTGATTATAACTTCTTGTACTGTTATTTCTTGTACTATTATTATTTCTGGTAGAATAACTGCTGTTATTTCTTGATGAAGCATAGGAATTTCTGCTGTTTCCTGAAGCGGATAATTGTCTTGTACCCGGTGTACGTGTTTTAACGGTTCTGTTTTGATCTAATTCGTATCGGTTGCTGTATCCTGAGTTTCTGTAAGCAAATGAACGATTCGGATAACGAACTTCATAACCGTTAGCTCTTCTGCCATAGTAAGCATTGTACGCATAAGCACATCTTCTGTGTGTTACATAATGGTAAGTATGCCCGAAGTTGATATGAAGAACAATGTTATTTCTATATCTGAATATCGGATACGGATGCCATACAGTATAATAGGTCGGGTAGTAGCCCCAATACCATGAAGAATAATAAGGACGATAGCTAGTTACCCAAAAAGTAGTGTAAATTACCGGTCGGGTTACATAAACCGGCTCATATATATAGTTGGCACCATACATATAAACATCACCTACAACCTGTACGGTTACATTGTTGTTTTGGTCTTTCTCAACTTCTACAGTGGCAACGTCCTGATAGAGATCTTTGTCTAAAACAGCTTGAACGACAATAATGTGGGCATTTCCTTCAATGCTTTCTACCACTCTTAAATAATCTACATAATTGTCATTATTCAAGTCTAAATTAGAGATCTGAAGTTCCGGGTCATTTAATCTGCGTTCAAAATCTTCGAGGTCTTTACTGTCTCCGAAAATTGTAGCCACAGCTCTTAAGTCCAGATTGTCGCTAATATCACTGCTATTGGCTCTTACTGTTGTTTTATCTTGTGCAGTTGCCGAAAATATTCCCAGCAAAGCGATTATTACTGAAGTAAAAATTTTTGTTTTCATAATATTCTCCGGTATTTTTGTTTTTCATTTTAGTAAAACCAATTATTGTGCCAAAAAATATTTTTATGATGTTTGTAAGAAGAGGAAAGTTTGTAAGTTATGTTTTTTATATTTTGATTATCAGTGCTTTATTTGTTTCTTGTGAGTCTGAAAAAGAATTGAAAAGACCATTTGAAAAAGTAATTATTACTCCTGTTTATAAAGATTCTATCAGTATCAGGGCAATTTTGATAGACAGTAATCAATTATGGTTTGCAGGAAACAACGGTAAGTATGGTGCAATTGACTTGGAGACGCAAAAAATCTTTAACGGACATGTTGTAAAAGATTCGCTTTTACCGGAATTCAGAAGTATAGCTAAAGCCCGAAACGGAGTTTGTATCCTTAGTGTGGCTTCACCGGCTTTAATGTATCATATCAGTTCAGATAAAAGACAAGTGAGGAATGTGTATTCGAATGAAAATGAGAATGTGTTTTTTGACAGTATGCAAATAGATAAACAAGGCTTTGGAGTAGTAATGGGCGATCCGACCGAAAATTGTTTAGATGTTTGGCTTACTAAAGATTTTGGACAAAACTGGTCTAAAATTCCTTGCGATGCGTTACCGGAAATTGTAGAAGGAGAAGCTGCTTTTGCAGCCAGTAACACTAATGTTATTTTAAGAGGAGGAAAGGTGTTTATCGTAACCGGAGGGAAAAAAGCCAGATGTTTGGTAAGTGAAGATAAAGGGAAAACCTGGGAAGTTTATGATACACCTATAATTCAGGGTGGAATAATGACCGGCATTTTTACAGCCGATTTTTATGATGAAAACGTTGGAATTGTTGCCGGTGGAGATTATGAGAAGCCGGATTATAATGCGGCTAACAAGGCTATTACAACTGACGGAGGGAAAAATTGGAAAGTAGTTGCCGAAAATAGTTCATTCGGCTATGCTTCCTGTGTACAGTTTGTACCCGAATCGGATAGGAAAGGGATTGTGAGTGTAGGGGCAACAGGTGTTTATTATTCTTCAGACCTTGGTGAACATTGGACAAAAATGGCTGAAGATACTGATTTGTATACTTTACGGTTTCAAAATGATTCTGTTGCTTATGCAGCCGGTCGGAATACGATAGTTAAAATGGAATTTATGAAATAAAAAAAGCAGTCTCTATAAGACTGCTTTTTTCAAAAAAACTCAATAAAAACTATTAGCTGAAAAATCTAGCAAAGAATCCTTTGCTTTCGACAGGTTTATTGTTTTCAGCATTTGCAGCAGCAGCTTTAGCCGCTTGTTCTTTTTGATATTCAGACATTAAGCCTTTTAAGAATTCAACATAATCTTGTCCTTGTTCTTCAAGGAACCCTGTTAAATACTTTTCACTTCCTTCCATTCCTGCAGCTTCTTCAATCTGAAGTAATTTTTTGTATAAAGGCTCAATTTTTGAAACTACTTCTTGCGGTACAGCTTTTCTTCTGGCAAAATAATGTGTGATTTCTCCATCTTCATTTCTTGAGATATCAAAATCAGTAATTACCCAGTAGTATCTACCTGATTTAGCCATGTTTTTAACTACCGCGTGGAAGTTATTTCCGGCTTTTAAATTATCCCATAATACTTTAAAAACAACTTTTGGCATATCAGGGTGTCTGATAATGTTGTGAGGTTGCCCTACTAGTTCATAGTCTTCGTATCCACATACATCAACAAATACTTCATTAGCGTACTCAATAGTACCGTATTTGTCGGTTTTACTCATAATAGTTCTTGTTTTGTCCCAAATGACTTCTTTGTCAATCGGAGTTGGTCTTGTTGGTGCTTCCATACCTAAAGTTTTTGTGTTAATAATTTAAGATAGGACAAAGTAAAGACCCTATAGAACGAAAAAAAATGACAAAAATCAGGTTTGTGTAAAAAAGTGTTAAAAAAAAGTTAATGAAAAAATAAAAGCCTAACGTTTTTAAAGTTAGGCTTTAGTCGTTAATCTCTTTTATCTCTGTTTTCCCGGAATTGGTGCAGTAATTTGCGATTGAATTCTTCTTCGGATTTTTTCAGAAGAATAATTTTTTTAGCAGAGAGAACATTCTGCAGCTCTTTAAAGTATTTTTTACGCAGAGTGTACAATTGATCTTCATAACTTTCCATCTGGTTGAGCAAAGTTGCAGCCTCTTTTTCTGAAAGTGACTCAAAACCTCCGTCTCCGATTTTATGGATCAGTGTTCGCATTTTATTGTGGCGGATATCAAATTCCTGATCGTCAAAGGCATTGTATATAGGCCAGAATTTTTGAGCTTCATCCGGTGTAAGTTCTAATTTTTCAGTGATATAAGCAATTTTTAAGGCTTTTATCTTTTCTTTCTTATCTTTAAAGTTTTGAGAAAAGCCAATGAAAGCTATCAGTAAAAATAACGGGATTAGAATTTTTCTTTTCATGGTTTTTATTCGTTTAGGTAATAATCAAGGTTGTCTTCTTGTAATAAATAATCTTCAACGGCATCCTCATTTAAACTAATAGAGGTTTCTAAATTCTGAAGATCTTCATTACTCAGTTTATCGATCAGGTCGTAAGTTGAATATTCAGTTGTCAGATAATTTTCCAGTGTTTGACTTTCAATATTTTCTGTTGTATTTGAACTGAAATAAACAGGGATCGCTAAAAGCGCTACAAAAATAGCAGCAATTGCCGAAATCCAAATTTGTTTTCTATGAAAAAGAGAAACGACCTTAGGCTCTTTTTCAGGAGCTTTAAAATCAATGGTCTCCATCATTTTGGATTCAAAATTTTCGAAATAGGTTTCCGGAACTTTGAAGCCTGATGCTATTTTTTTATTATGTAAATCAAAGTCTTTCATATTGTTAAGACAAAATTTTAGTCGTTTGGTTTAATTGTTTTTCAAATATTCTTCAATTTTTTTAACCGCTATGTGATAGCTGGCTTTAAGGGCTCCTACAGAAGTATCTACGATTTCAGATATTTCTTCGTATTTCATTTCCTGAAAATATTTCATTTTAAAGACTAATTGCTGTTTTTCCGGTAAATCGGCAATGGCTTTTTGTAATTTTAGTTGAATCTCATCTCCGTCATAATACGTATCGCTTTCAAGGCTGTTAATAGCTTTGTTTTGCCATTCTTCAATAGTTGTACCGTTTTTTCGGGCTTTTTGATTGATGAAATTTAAAGCTTCATTAGTAGCAATCCGGTACATCCAGGAATATAATTTACTTTCTCCTTTAAAATTCGACAGGTTCTGATAGATTTTCAGAAATGTATTTTGTAAGACATCATCGGCATCATCATGGTTTAAAACAATATTTCGTATGTGAAAGTACAAGGGCTTTTGGTACAAATGCAAAAGCTCTCTAAAAGCATTTTGCTGCGTTTTAGGATTCAATAAAGCTTCAATAAAAACTTTTTCGTTTTCCAAGTCTTTCGTTTATACTTTAGATTAAAGTTAAGCAAAAAGGTTTAATTTGAAATCGAAATTTAGTACTACCTTTGCATAAAATTGCAACACAACGATGATTAAAACTGTTATTTTTGATATGGATGGGGTAATTGTAGATACAGAACCTGTTCATAAATACGCTTATGATCTTCATTTTAAGGAATTAGGTATAGATGTTTCAGAAGAGTTATATGCTTCTTTTACAGGGAATTCTACACGAAATGTTTTTCAGAAACTAAAAGAGCGTTTCGATTTGTCTCATGAAGTAGAAGAATTGATCTTAAGAAAACGCTTTTTATTTAATGAAGCCTTTGACACTAAAAAAGATTTATTCTTAATCGATGGTGTGGAAGCGTTGATTAAAAATTTACATGCAAATGACATGCAACTCATTTTAGCTTCTTCGGCCTCAAAAGGAACAATAACAAGAGTTTTTAACCGTTTCGGTTTGAATCCGTATTTTAAGCATAGGGTCAGTGGAGAAGACTTTCCGAAATCGAAACCTGATCCGGCAATTTTTATACATGCAGCTGGTTTATCTGCTTTTGCAGATGAAAATTGTATCGTTATAGAAGACAGTACTAACGGAATTACAGCAGCAAAAGCGGCCGGGTTGAAATGTATTGGTTACCATAGTCAAAATTCAAAATTACAAGACCTATCACATGCAGATTATATTGTAGAAGACTTTGGTCTTTTGGATTTTGACAGGATATCTAAAATGTAAGGATTAAATTTTTTCCAATGCTTTTTTATAGGTCTCAAGACATCTTATCCGCGCTTCTTTGTGGTCTACGATAGGTTTCGGATAGGAATCGGTTTCCAATTCCGGGATCCATTTTTTAATGTATCTGAGATCAGGATCAAATTTTTTGATCTGCTCCGTAGGATTAAAAATCCTGAAGTAAGGTGCTGCATCAACTCCGCTTCCGGCTGCCCATTGCCAGTTCCCTATATTACTGGCTTGTTCATAATCTAATAATTTTTGAGCAAAATAGGTTTCGCCCCAGCGCCAATCGATCAATAAATGCTTGCATAAAAAGCTTGCCACGATCATGCGAACCCTGTTGTGCATGTGTCCGGTAGTATTTAATTCCCGCATGCCGGCATCTACAAAAGGATAACCGGTTTTTCCTTCACACCACAACTGGAAATTTTTTTCGTGGGTATTCCAGATAATATTGTTGTACTGTGGTTTGAAACTTTTATGAACAGTGTGCGGAAAGTGCCAAAGGATCTGCATGAAAAATTCCCGCCAGATCAGTTCATTCAAAAATGTTTTGTCAGAACAAGTATCTGCTTTTTGAACAATTTTACGAATAGAAACCGTTCCGAAACGTAAATGTGTACTAAGGAAAGAAGTTCCGTGGATCGCCGGAAAATTTCGGGTCTCTTTATAATTTGCAATCAGCTTTTCAGAAAGATCATAAGGACTAACTGTAATAGTTGAGTATTCAAAACCGATATCTTTCAGTTGTAAAAAAGGGTAGGAGTGGACTGCGAACTTGTGTAATAATTTTTCTGACGGGTGATGGACAATAGTTTTATGAAGCCATTCTTCTTTCCATTTTTTAGAATAGGGTGTATATATAACATAAGGCGATCTGTCACTTTTTGTAATTTCATCCTTTTCGAAAATAACCTGATCTTTACACGTTTTAAATGAAACGGCATGTTGCTGTAAAAGTTGAAAAACGGCTTTGTCCCGTTTTCGGGCATAAGGTTCGTAATCGTGATTGGTATAAACTGTAGTAATAGGATTTTCCTCAATCAGTTTTTCAAAAACCTGTAAAGGATCGTCTGAAAAGACAGCTAATCTTCTTCCTGCATGTTCGAGTTGATTCCGGAGGTTTTCTAATTGTTGGTAAATAAAAGTGACTCGGGCATCGTTTTTAGGCAATTGAGACAGAATATTCGGGTCAAAAATAAAAATCGGCAAGACCTCTTCCTCCGAATTCAAAGCATGATATAATCCGGTATTATCTTCTAAGCGCAGATCTCTCCTAAACCAAAATATTCTCATAGCTTGTCGTTATATGTTCCGAACAAATCGTTTAATTTTCGTTCGCGATATTTAAAAATTTCCTCCAGTTTAGGTTTAACCAATACAGGATGGACTAATTGTCCTATAAATCCGTAAGGTAATTTATAGTCTACAATATCTTCCATTTCGACACCCCCATTAATTGATTTAAAAAAGTGTTTGTGATGCCAAAGAGCATAAGGGCCAAAGCGTTGTTCATCTACAAAGAATTCCTGAGGAACAACATGTGTAATTTCAGTGACCCATTTTGTTTTTATTTTTAAAACAGGAGAAACTAAATATTGAATGATCTGTCCCGGGTACATCTTTTTTTCAGCACCGCTTATGATCTCAAAACCCATATAATCAGGTGTGATGCGTTTTAGATTTTTAGGGTCTGAAAAAAAGTCCCATGCATCGTTAAGAGCGATGGGTAATTTTTGCGTTCTATGTAGTCGGTAAATTTGCATAACAATATTGTTTAACAAAATTAATAATTTTATTAAACAAAATAAAAAATAATTTTAGGAAATGGTTAACAAATGAAAATTTTAATTTTAGTAATTTCGTAGCAAATGATTAAAATAAATAATTAGGATGAGAAAATTTATTGTTGTTGCTTTTTTGACGCTTACAGCAGCTTTATCGAATGCACAAGTTAAAACACCACAGGCAAGCCCGTTTGCCAAAGTTGATCAAACTGTAGGATTAACAGAAATTGAAGTAGAATATTGTCGCCCGAGTGCCAAAGGCAGAATTGTTTACGGAGAGTTAGTGCCTTATGGAAAAAATTGGAGAACCGGAGCGAATGCAAATACAACAATAAGTTTTAGTGATAATGTGGTGATTAATGGAAAAGAATTAAAAAAAGGGAAATATGCCCTTTATACAACACCCAGAGCTGATAGTTGGGATGTGATTTTTTATACGGATACAAGCAATTGGGGCTTACCGCAAGAGTGGGACGAGAAAAAAGTCGCTTTGCGTACCAGTGTAAAACCGGTTACTATAGGAAAACCTGTAGAATCGTTCACAATTTCTATTAATAATTTAACAAATGATTCCGGGACTTTAGATCTGGCTTGGGAGCGTACTTCCATTTCAATTCCGTTTTCAGTTCCTACGAATGAAATTGCCATGTCAAGTATAGAAAATGTTCTTGCCGGACCTTCAATGGATGATTATTATTCTGCAGCTCTATATTACTATCAGTCTAATGGTGATATGAAAAAAGCATTATTGTGGATCAATAATGCAATTTCTATGACTCCGACAGGAGAAGATGTTCCGTTTTGGTATTTGAGATTAAAAGCCCTTATTCAGGCTAAAACAGGAGATAAAACAGGAGCAATAGAAACAGCTAAGTATTCTCTTGACGGAGCTACTAAGGCAGGGAATAATGACTATATCAAAATGAATAAAGATAGTATCTCTGAATGGTCAAAATAAGATTTTCAGATCGTACTATAAATAAAAAAGCCGGAATTTCCGGCTTTTTTATTTATTTTATTCTTCTTCAAATTGCTGAGCTTTGGAATATACACGCCACTTTTCAATACAGTCTACCATATCCTGTGGGATTTCAGAATCAAAACGTATGAATTCTTTAGTGACTGGGTGTTCAAAACCTAACGTTTTGGCATGAAGCGCCTGACGGGGTAATACTTTAAAACAATTATCGACAAACTGTTTGTATTTAGTAAAAGTTGTTCCTTTTAAAATAGCATTACCGCCATAACGTTCGTCATTGAATAGAGTGTGACCAATGTGTTTCATGTGAACTCTGATCTGGTGTGTTCTTCCGGTTTCTAATCGACAGGAAACCAAAGTAACATAACCTAATCGTTCTAAAACTTTATAATGAGTGACAGCCGGTTTTCCTCTTTCTCCGTCCGGGAAAACTGCCATTTGCATTCTGTTGGTCGGATGGCGATCAATATTGCCTTCAATCGTTCCTTCATCTTCTTCGATATTTCCCCAAACTAAAGCAACATATTCTCGTTCCGATGTTTTTTCGGCAAACTGTTTGGTCAGGTAATCCATTGCTAATTCCGTTTTAGCAACAACTAATAATCCGGATGTGTCTTTGTCAATTCGGTGTACTAAGCCCGGACGCTCGGAACTATTCATGGGTAAATTGTCAAAATGATAAGCCAAAGCATTGACCAGAGTTCCGGAATAGTTTCCGTGTCCCGGATGAACCACCATTCCGGCAGGTTTGTTAATAACGATCAGCTGTTCGTCTTCATATACGATATCTAAAGGAATATTCTCTCCTTTCAACAAATGTTCGTAAGGAGGATGTTCAAACATGACCTTAATGATATCATTCGGCTTTATTTTATGGTTGGATTTGACCGGAACATCATTTACCAGAATATTTCCTGCATCAGCTGCTTTCTGAATTTTACTTCGGGTAACATTCTCAATTAAGTTCATTAAAAATTTATCAACCCGAAGCGGTTGCTGTCCTTTAGAAACTTCAAATCTATGGTGTTCGTATAATTCGTCTTCCGGTTCGTTATCGTTAATCTGATTACTCATTAAGGTTGGTTTTCATTATCATTAGTCGTTGACGTCTCATTATCAGTATTTATATTACTACCGTTAAAGAGTTCTTTACCGTCTCCTAAGACGAAATCGATTTTAGATGTTTTCTTTACTTTATCGCCTTTCTTTAATTTTTTACCGTTTTGCATGAGTTGTAAAACAACGTCTTTTGCAATACTCGGACGGTATATTTTTTTGCCTTCGTGCAGGCCTAAGGATTTTATATTTGCACTGATCTGACGATATGTTTTATCTTTAAAATCAGGAATAGTTACGTCGTCATATTCTCCGGAGTTCAACTTTATGTAAATTTTTCTACCGCTTTTTACATTATTTCCCGCTTTCGGATCCTGTTCCACAACTGAATACGGCGGCATATCAGGTTTAAAATCAACGGTATCTAATAAAATCAGTTCAAGATTGAGTTCAGCTAATTTTTCTTCAGCGATTTTTAATTGCATTTTAGAAAGATCAGGTACTTTGATTTCTTCTTCGTGTTTGGTCTGGATGTCCAGAAACTTCATTAATAGGAAGATAAGAACAATGGAAATACCCAAGGCAATGCCGATCTGGATCAAAAAAACTTTACTTGTTAAAAACTTACGTAAGCTCATAAATAAAAAATGTTATTTTGGCAAAGATATAAAATACAAAACATTTATAGTTAGGAATAAATAATGTAATTTTGCTATACTATATAACGATTCTATATGAAAAATGTTGCCATTATAATGGGCGGTTATTCCAGTGAATACAAAATTTCCTTAACGAGCGGAAATGTGGTCTTTCAAAATTTAGATCGAACAAAATACAAACCGTATCGGATTCATATTCTGAAAGAAAAATGGGTGTATGTAGATGAAGACGAACAGGAATTTCCTATTAACAAACATGACTTTTCTGTAGAAAAAGAAGGGCGGAAAATAACTTTTGATGTAGTTTTTAATGCCATTCACGGAACTCCGGGTGAAGATGGTTTGATGCAGGCATATTTAGAGTTGTTACAAATTCCGCAAACATCTTGTGATTATTATCAGGCTGCCTTAACCTTTAATAAAAGAGACTTACTTTCCGTATTGAAACCTTACGGAATTAAAACGGCTCAGTCTTTTTATTTGAATCAGGGAGATGCAATTAATCAGGAAAAAATTATGGAAATAGTAGGTTTGCCTTGCTTTGTAAAACCTAATAAATCGGGTTCTAGTTTCGGGATTTCTAAAGTAAAGGAATCAAGTGAATTGCTTTCTGCCATTGAGAATGCTTACCGGGAAGACAACGAAATCATTATAGAAAGTTTTTTAGACGGAACAGAAGTTTCTGTGGGTGTGATAAACTATAAAGGAGAAATTACCGTTTTACCTATGACGGAGATCGTATCAGAAAATGATTTTTTTGATTACGAAGCAAAGTATTTAGGGAAATCTCAGGAAATAACACCAGCCAGAATTTCGGAGGAAGTCCATCGAAAAGTAGCGGAAACAGCTAAAAAAGCTTATGAAATCCTGAAAATGAAAGGGTTTTCACGAAGCGAATTTATTATTGTAAACGGAGAACCTTACATGCTTGAGATGAATACTATTCCGGGATTGACTAATGAAAGTATTTTGCCGCAACAAGCCGGAAAAGCCGGAATTTCATTAGGTCAACTCTTTGAAAATGCAATAGAATTAGCTCTTAAAATTAGTTTGTGATGAAAAAAATAATCCAATTGACCCTCATTGTAATGTGCTTGTTCGTACAGCAATCATGGTCTCAAATTCAAATGCTGAAAAAGACCTCTTCTGTCGAGAATAAGGAAATTAAAACAGCAAAAAAAGAAGTAAAGATTCAGCAAGAAGTACAAACTTTGCCTAAAGATCAGTTAAAAAGTATCAAAGAAACTTATAACTGGACCAAAGAAGAGATCTTAGTTATCAATTTTAAAGGGCTTAAAGACGAATGCCCTTTTAGTATTTACGATGGTTTACAGGCTACACAGGATTGGTTTGATAATGAAGTCTATCCGAATGTGGATCTCACGAATTGCCGTAATATTTACATCTATGCCGATAAATTATATGCCAAACCTATTTTAGATTTTGAAACCCATTATGACGATGTGGGACATTACTTTTTGAAACACTTCTTTAACAGAAAAGGAACTTGTTACGGGGTTATGGTTATCAATAAAAAAGGAGAATATCTGGTAGAAGGAGGTGAGTACAACCAGTATACCATTACTAATATGATACAACGACTTAAATAAAAGATATGAACAGACGCGCTATTTTCCCGGGATCTTTTGATCCCATAACTAACGGACACTTTGATATTATTACAAGAGGAGCTTCTTTGTTTGATGAAGTAATTGTAGCAATAGGAGTGAATGCTGAAAAAAAGTATATGTTCTCATTGGAAGACCGTAAGCGATTTATTGAAGAAGCATTCAAACACGAACCTAAAGTAAAAGTAATAACCTATCATGGTTTAACCATAGATTTATGCAAAAAGGAAAAAGCTGATTTTATTTTAAGAGGTTTGCGCAATCCTGCCGATTTTGAATTTGAAAAAGCTATCGCGCATACCAACCGTGTCATGTCTAAGATAGAAACCGTTTTCTTATTAACCGCAGCACGAACTTCCTTTATTTCATCCAGTATTGTTCGCGATGTATTGCGAAACGGCGGCGATGTTTCTAAGTTAGTTCCGGAATCGGTACAAGTACATAAATAGCCTGAAATATGAAAACTAAAACAGAATTATTAATAGCGCTTTGGATAGAATCCAGAACTCGGTTTACAAATCAACTTCAGAATTTATCAGAAAGCGATCTGACAAAGAGATTATTACCATCGCAAAATTCTGTCGGTTTTCTCATCAGACACATTGGCGATGTGGAGCTATTGTTCAGTAAAAATGTCTTTGGCGATAGTAGTGTAAAGGTTATTGCCAAAACAGTTATTGATAAAAGAGATACCGGTCAATGGACCAACTTAAATGAATTGAAAGAATATGTGGATCATTCTTTTAAGACCTTGTTAAACATTGTCCGACAACAAACGGATGAAGATTGGGAAACAGTTATTACTACTGCTGAATTCGGTACCAAAACTAAAGCGGAAGCTTTCGGACGAATAGTTTCTCATACAGCATATCATGCCGGGCAAATGGCAATCATTAATAAGTACGGAAGTTAAATGAATTTCGGAATAAAAGCCTATAACGAACAACAAATAGAACAGGAAAAAGAGATTTGTTTTTTGTTGGCACAAGAAATAGATAAAACTTTACCGGAGGCACAAAGTAAGATCTGGCATGCGCATCCTGTTTGGTTTATCAATGGAAATCCTGTAGCAGGATATAGTAAACTTAAAGGTTGTATCCGACTTTTGTTTTGGAGTGGTCAATCTTTTGAAGAAGACCAATTGCAAAGTGAAGGCAAATTTAAAGCTGCTGAAATACGCTATACAGACATTTCTCAGGTAGATACAAAAGATCTGACCCGATGGCTGAACAAATCAAAAACGATTCAGTGGGATTATAAAAATATCGTTAAGCGAAAAGGAGTTTTAGAACGATTGCTGTAGCTTAACCTCCTGTTAACTTTGAAATCCCTATCTTTGCCGCTTTTTAAGCCAAAAAGAGGTTTTCATTATGCAAAAAGTTTTTAATCTATTCGATTTTTCTCAGAAAGTAAACTATAAAACAGAGATCCTGGCCGGATTAACCGTTGCGATGACCATGATACCGGAATCTTTGTCATTTGCTATTTTGGCTGATTTTCCGCCACTAGTAGGTTTGTACGGTGCCTTTTTAATGGGAATCATAACTGCAATATTCGGCGGCAGACCCGGATTGATCTCAGGAGGAGCAGGAGCAACAGTAATTGTTTTGATTGCCTTGATGAAATCTCACGGATTGGATTATGTGTTCGGAGCATTAATTGTAGCCGGAATTCTTCAAATAGTTGTAGGAATCTTTAAATTAGGAAAGTTTATTCGATTGGTTCCTCAACCTGTAATGTACGGATTTGTAAACGGTTTGGCGGTTATTATCTTCATGTCACAGTTAAAACAGTTTGAAACAACTCTGAACGGGGAGTCTGTTTGGCTTTCGGGAACACCTTTATGGACGATGTTAGGCTTAGTAGCCTTAACTATTGCAATTGTATATATTTTGCCTAAAATTACGAAAGCTATCCCTGCTTCGTTAGTAGCTATTATGATCGTTTTTGCGATTGTTCTCATTTTTCAGATCGATACTCGTCAGGTAAAAGATATCGCTTCCGTAAGTGGAACTTTACCACCGTTTCATATTCCTCAGATTCCTTTAACCTGGGAGGCTTTAAAAGTAATCTTTCCGTATGGATTAGTTATGGCGGGAGTAGGGTTGACGGAAGGTCTTTTAACACTGAATTTAGTAGATGAGATTACCGGAACAAAAGGAAGCAGTAATCGGGAATGTTTAGCGCAGGGAACAGCTAATATTGCTAACGGTTTCTTTTTCGGAATGGGAGGCTGTCCTATGATCGCTCAGACTTTGGTAAATTTATCAGCCGGTTCCAGAGCTCGTTTAGCCGGAATTGTAGGAGCCTTAACCATTTTAGCAGTTATCTTATTTGCTGCTCCGGTTATAGAATTACTACCGATGGCGGCTTTAACAGGGGTAATGATCATGGTTGCTATAGGAACTTTTGAATGGACCAGTTTCAAGGTCTGGAATAAAATGCCGAAATCAGATATTATCGTTATGTTGGTCGTGACAGCAATTACCATCTTTTTACATAATTTAGCGCTGGCCGTTTTAATCGGTGTAATCATTTCTGCTTTGGTTTTTGCATGGGAAAATGCTAAGCGCATCAGAGCCAGAAAGTATGTGGACGATAACGGAGTGAAACATTATGAGATCTACGGACCTTTATTCTTTGGTTCAACAACCGCTTTTGCCGAAAAGTTTGATATTGCGAATGATCCTGAAAAAGTCATTATTGATTTTGCAGAAAGCAGAATTGCAGATATGAGTGCTATTGAAGTCGTAAACTCTTTAACAGGTAAATATGCAAAAGAAGGAAAAACAGTTTATTTGCGCCATTTGAGCCAGGATTGTGTAAACCTGCTTAAAAATGCAGAAGCTGTAATTGACGTTAATATTTTAGAAGATCCGACGTATAATGTTATGCCGGGAAATAATTAAGAATCTATAATTCCTGAAAAATAATTAGCTTTACAGCATTGTAAAGCTTTTTTTATGCGTATATATTTCTATATAGCCTTGTTGAATTTTGTATTCAGTTTGGCTCAAAACAATTTACAAACACCTTTTGAAAAAGGCAACGGGAATCAATCTACTACTTACGAGGAGTGTATTAATTATTATCAGAATTTGGAGCATCAGTTTGAAACCATTCAAATACGGGAAATGGGTCTAACAGATTGTGGAGAATCTTTGCATATCGTTTGTTTTTCAAAGGATAAGAACTTTGATTTTAATTCGGAGAAAGCGGTTGTCTTAATAAATAACGGGATCCATCCCGGAGAACCTGATGGTATAGATGCTACGATGATGTTGATGCGCGATTTGGCTACAGCCAAAATTAAAGTGCCTGAGCATACTATTGTAGTTGCTATTCCGGTGTATAATATCGGAGGAATGTTAAATCGGAACTCACACTCCAGAGCCAATCAGAACGGGCCGGAAGAATACGGTTTCAGAGGGAATGCCCGCAATTATGACTTGAATCGCGATTTTATAAAGTCTGATTCCAGAAACTCCAGGAGTTTTCAGGAGATTTTTCATCAGGTCAATCCGGATATGTTTATTGATAATCATGTTTCTAACGGTGCCGATTACCAATATACTTTTACTTGTATTGCGACACAACATCAGCGGTTGGGAGGTGCATTAGGAACTTTTTATAAAGAAGAGATGCACCCGGCTATTATGGCACAATTGAAAAAGAAAAAAATAGAAAGTGTTCCGTATGTAAATATTCATGGCGATATGCCTGATAACGGATTTGCCCAATTTATGGATACGCCACGTTATGCTACGGGATATACAACGTTGTTCAATACTTTGGGATCAGTGCCGGAAACACACATGCTAAAACCTTTTAAAGAAAGGGTAGCGGTTACCTATCAATATATGGTGGAAACCATTCAGTATGTAGATGAAAATCGTCAAAAGATCAAAAAGTTAAGAGAAGATAATTTGACCAATTATAAAGCGGGTAAAGAATATCCTTTGCAATGGCAATTGGATTCAACAAAAGTTTCATCTATAGAATTTAAAGGATATAAAGGCGGGTATAAGCCAAGTGCTGTTTCGGGTAACGATCGTTTGTATTATGATAGAAAACAACCGTTTACCAAAGAGATTCCGTTTTATGCTGATTATAAAGGAACTAAAACTATAATTATTCCTCGTTTTTATATTGTACCGCAATCACAATGGCCGGTAGTTGAATTGTTGAAACTAAACGGAATTAAGATGCAGCCTTTAGCTGAAGATACAGAAATTGAGGTAGAAAGCTATAGCATAACTTCTTTTGAAACATCTAAATATCCTTATGAGGGACATTACGGGCATTACAATACAACAGTAACATCAAAGGCAGAGAAATTAAAATTCCGAAAGGGAGATTTTATGATCGACACACAGCAAAAAGGGGTTAAATTCTTATTAGAAACATTAGAACCGGAAGCAGTGGATAGTTATTTTAACTGGAACTTTTTCGATCCTATTTTGCAGCAAAAAGAATATTTTTCTGCTTACGTTTTTGAAGACTTAGCGAAAGATTTATTAGATTCTGACCCGGAACTAAAAGAAGAATTTGAAGCTAAAAAGAAAGTAGATGAAAAATTTGCAGCTAGTGGTTCGGCTCAACTCGATTGGGTTTACACGCATTCTGATTATTACGAAAAAGCCCATAGGCACTATCCGGTCTATAGGATAAAATAATGAGAAATAAAGGCTTGTCATTTCGTAGTAGCTAGCTTTTCTATTTTTTCAGCTTGGGAGTGGAAAGCTTGTCTGCCGATCTCGACCAGTTCTTTTGCTCTGTAAAATTCAAAAACGCCACAGGAGGTTCTTGATATTTCAATTAGCACATCCGGAGGGGTCTGATCCATCATCATACTTGAAATATGATTGGTCATGGTAACGATCGTATTGTTAACTAGATTGAAATAATTGAATTTTTTAGTACGTTCTTTTCCTGTAGGATGTAAATCGTGTTCTGCTACTAGGTGTAAAGCTTTTAAATCCTTTTCATGAGCTAAGGAAATTTTACTGTCGGGAACATCTGCATTAACATGGACAGCTACCAATAAATCGTTTTCACTTCTGATAGCATTGTTTATCGGAACGTTATTAGCAACTCCGCCGTCGACCAGAACCGCGTTTCCCATAACAACAGGTGTTAATACGGTTGGAATAGAGATCGATGCTCTGATGGCGTTAAATAAGCTTCCTTGTCTGAAAACGACCTCTCTGTAATTCGCAATATCAAAAGCAGTAGCCGTATAATTGACAGACAGGTCCTCAATATTAGCATCCGGAATAAAAGCTTTCATTTCTCTGAAGATGCGTTCGCCTTTGACCAACCCCTGTGAAGAAAAACTAAAATCAATTAATTGAAAAATACGTTGTTTGTTGACCTTGTAAAGCCATTCTTTGAACTCGCTTAACCTGTTAACGGCATAAATACCTCCAACTAACGCTCCCATTGAGGTTCCGGATATAGAGCTGATTATGTATCCGGCTTGCAGTAATTCTTCAATAACACCTATATGAGCGATTCCTCTGGCACCGCCACCTGAAAGTACGAGAGTTATGTTCTTTTTCATGCAGAGGGAATTACAAGCTGTTAAACGTTCATCTTTTCTTTTTCAAAAAGCAATTTAATATTTTCATAGGAATTTTCCAATAGAGTAGGGATATCCTCTGGTTTTACCCATGCTACTTTTTCTATGCCTTCTTCAATTTGCCCTTCTGGAATACCGTCAAATTTGGTTTTCATCTCAAACCAGTAGGTCTGTTTCAGTTTATAACGTCCGTTGCGTTTAAAGACATGATATGTCTTTGCGATCCTGTGCGAGATTTTAAGTCCGGTTACTCCTGTTTCTTCTTCTACTTCCCGGATTGCCGTTTCTTCAATGGTTTCTTTTTTCTCCGTTCCGCCTTTAGGCAGATCCCATTTTCCGTTCCTGAAGATAAAAAGAACTTCGCCTTTGGCATTAAAAACTAATCCGCCACCGGCTTTTACGACCGGAATTTTAGCTTTTAAGGTCTTCATGATCAGTTTTTCATCCGGATGATATAAAAATGCTTTCTGAATTTTATTCTGAAACATTTTTATGATAAGCTTTTTAATATCAATGCTTTCCAAAAGAAAAATCTGGAAATCCGTTTCTTTTTGTACCTCGTTAGTTAAAAAAAGTGGTTTATCGTTAACAAAAACTTTATACATTTGCAATATGGTTTTTAATAGAAACACCGCCGAAAAAACAGCCGAATTGCTTTTACAAATAAACGCAATTAAATTAAATTCTAAAAATCCTTTTACATGGGCTTCAGGCTGGAAGTCTCCGATTTATTGTGATAACCGATTAATTCTTTCATTTCCAGCGGTTCGAAATTATATTCGTGAAGAATTTGCTAAAGGAATTGAAGAAAAATTCGGTAAACCCGATGTGATTGCGGGGGTAGCTACCGGAGCCATAGGCATCGGAATACTGGTTGCCGAGTATATGGGATTGCCTTTTGTATACGTTCGTCCGGAACCTAAAAAGCACGGAAGACAAAACCAGGTAGAAGGTTTTCTGCAAAAAGGGCAGAATGTAGTGGTTGTAGAAGATCTGATCAGTACCGGAGGAAGTAGTTTACTGGCAGTTGATGCTTTAAAAAAGGAAGGAGCTGTAGTTAAAGGAATGGCAGCTATCTTTACTTATGGCTTTGAAGTTTCTAAACAGAAAATTGCAGAGGCAAATATTGAGGTATTTACCTTAAGTAATTATGAAACTTTGTTGCAAAAAGCAATTGATAAGAAGTATGTAGATGAGGTAGAATTGTCAACCCTACAGGCATGGCAAGTGAGTCCGTCTGAATGGAAATAGAAATCAATAATTAAAAAAATATCTGAAAAATGAATTTAGAAAGTCCGAAAGTAAATGTACCTAAATCTGCGGAATATTTATTTAATGCACTGACTGACGTTAAGAATTTCGAGAAGTTAATGCCTGAAAATATTGCTAAATTTGAAGTGATCGATGAAAATTGTTTTGAATTCGGTTTAAAAGGGATGCCTGAGATCAAATTGGTTAAAAAAGAGGCAACCCTAATACTAAAGTGGTTTTAGGTGCGGCTTCGAGCAAACTACCGTTTACATTAACGGGAGATATCAAGGAAGTTGATGCAGACAACAGTGAAGTACAATTGCATTTTGAAGGAGATTTTAATCCTATGATGGCTATGATGGTAAAAGGACCTATCGGGAAATTTATCGAAACTCTGGCTGCAAATATGAATAAGCTGTAGCGTATTAAAATATTTTTTAAAGAAGAACTCCTCATTACAGGAGTTTTTTTATTTTTATAGGAATTGAAAAATTATAAATTTTGGATAAAATCAGTTATCTTTTTTTACTGTTAACTCTTCTTGCTGAAATCGTAGGAACGGTCGGAGGTTTCGGTTCTTCCGTTTTTTTTGTACCGATGGCCGGATTCTTTTTTGATTTTCAATCGGTTTTAGGTTTGACGGCAATTTTTCATTTAGCTAGTAACATCAGTAAGATATCCCTCTTCCGGAAAGGTTTAGATAAAAAATTATTATTGCGTTTAGGGCTACCGTCCGTGATCTTTGTGATCGTAGGAGCTATGTTAACCAAATTCATCAATGCTAAAGCATTAGAGATCATATTAGGTATTTTCCTGATTATCTTTAGTAGTTTTTTATTGTGGAAAAAGGATTTTGAAATCAGGACAGATAGAAAAGAAACTATTTTAGGAGGTTCACTTTCGGGTTTTACAGCCGGTCTGTTAGGAACAGGAGGAGCTATCAGAGGAGTAACGATGGCTGCTTTTAATCTGGAGAAAGAGATTTTTATAGCCACTTCGGCTGCAATTGATTTCAGTATTGATTTTACCCGGACTTTTGTGTATTTCGGTAACGGATACATACATACTCATGATTTGATTTATGTTCCTTTTTTAGTTGTAATAGGCTTTGTAGGAACTTATATAGGGAAATATTTCCTTAATTTTATTCCTCAGGATAAGTTTAAGTCGGTTTCATTGATCTTGGTCTTGTTGATAGGTATAGTTACTTTGAGCAAGATCTTATTTTTTTGAAATGAAAAAAGGCCGTGATTACTCACAGCCCTTTTCAATTTTAAATTATATTAAAATTAAATTTGTTTATTTTCCTTCACTCATGTTTTTCATTTCTTTTTCGATCATGTCATAGAATTGGTCAATTTTCGGCATGATGATTACACGAGTTCTTCTGTTCTTAGCACGGTTTGCAGGAGTATCATTATCGACTAACGGAATATAGAAACTTCTACCGGCAGGAATCAATTGTTTAGGATCTACGCTAAAATCGTTTTGTAAAACTCTCACGATCGAAGTCGCTCTTTTTACTGAAAGATCCCAGTTGTCTAATAAAACAGCATTTTTAATAGGCACATTATCCGTATGTCCTTCGATCATACATTCAAAATCAGGTTTACTGTTGATCACTTTAGCGACTTTTCCTAAAACACCTTTAGCTTTATCACTTACTTCATAACTTCCTGATTTGAATAATAAGTTATCAGCAATAGAGATCATTACAACTCCTTTTTCAACTTTAATATTGATGTCCGGATCGTCAATACCTACTTCTCTTTTTAAACTGGTAACCAAAGCAAGTGTTACACTGTCTTTTTTCGTTAAAGCGTCTTGTAACCTTGATATTTTTAAATCTTTTTCTTTTAAACTCTCTAATGATTTTTCAAGATTTTCAGCTCCTTTTTGAGTTAAAACGGTCAATTCTTTAGAACTGTCGATCAAGTCACTATTATTTTTCTTTAAATAATCAACCTGATTTGCTAAAGCCTCTCTTTCCGTTAAGCAAGAGTTTAACTTCATGGTCGCTGAGTTTAACAAATCCTGAGTCTGTTTTTGTTTAGCTTCTAAATCTGCATACTTTTTCTTTGAAACACAAGAAGTCAAAGAAAGTGATAAGACTAAAATGGAAACAATTGCTTTTTTCATAATTGGTTAATGAGATTAAATTCAATACAAAATTATAAACAAATAGGCGGAAAATTAAAATTTTATAAGCTAAACTATTGTTAAAATAATTCAGCAAATGTTTTCTTTCCTTTAATAAAATAACTGTAAATAACCGAGTTTATTTTATAATAGTGTTTTAAATTACTTTTCTTTCTTTTTCGGAGGTTTTTGCGTAAATTTTTATAAAAATAAAAATGAGCTTTTAAGATTGCCCACACATGAGAAAAGTGTCCCTGAAAGAAAAAGCGGACTCCGGCTAAGCCGTCGAGAACCAAACGGGAAAAAAGAATAATGAATAATTTCTCTTTGGGAAGGTTTTTCGTCAGCATCCATAATGAGTTCCGAAAGTTAAGGAATGTTTTTTTCGGGTTCTCGACTTGTAATGTTGCACCGCCCACATGGTATACTTTTGAATAACCGCAATATTTAATACTATAGTCTTTACTGTTTACGCGCCAACACAGATCGATCTCTTCCTGATGAGCAAAGAAATCTTCATCAAATCCGTTCTTTTCCCAAAATACTTGTTTACGGATAAAAAAACAAGCTCCGGAAGCCCAAAAAATATCTGAGATATCGTCAAACTGCCCGTTGTCTTTTTCAACGCTGGTAAAAACCCGACCTCTGCAAAAAGGAAATCCGTATTTATCTAAAAAACCGCCGGCTGCACCGGCATATTCAAAGGCTGATTTATTTTTGAAATCCAGTATTTTAGGTTGGACGATAGCAATGTTCTCATCACTTTCAAATAGTTCTGCAATAGGAGTGAGCCAGTTCTCAGTAACCTCAACATCGCTGTTGACCAATGCCCAGATAGGTTCTTCTACAAATTTAAGAGCTTCATTGTAACCCTTGGCAAAGCCATAATTGGCTTTGTTTTGAATGATCTTTACGGTAGGGAACTCTTGCTGAACAATTGCTATAGAATTGTCTGTTGAAGCATTGTCTGCAACATAAAGAGTTGCCTGGGGTGAATATTGGATGATGGATGGCAGAAAAGTACGTAACAGTTCACCTCCGTTCCAATTGAGAATTACAATTGCGATTTTGTTCAAAGTAGTTGTAGTTTATGGGTTAGGAACTTCAAATTTAGGTAAATCTGTTAAAAAAAGATACTTTTCATTTTGAAAATCCATTTGACAAAAATAATGATTTATTCCATTTGTAACCATTAAATATGAGGCATTTAGCGTAAGGTTGTATCGGGCGATCTGGTCAAATGTCTGTTGTGTAATAGTAACTTCCGGAGCTTTGCATTCCACTAAAAGGAAGATACTACCATCCTTGCGATAGACCACGATATCATAACGCTTTGAAGTTCCGTTCACTTTTACTGATTTTTCAACATTAATAAAGGAAACAGGATATTTATGTTGATGGATAAAAAACTGTAAAACATGCTGACGAACCCATTCTTCAGGAGTGAAAACCAAAAACTTTTTTCGGATGACGTCAAAAATATAGGTTTTATTTTCACTATTTTTGAACCGGAAGGAGTATGTCGGGAAATTTAATTTTTGCATAGAGCAAAATTAAGTAATAAAAAAGAACTGCCAACAGTCAACTAACATCTGAATACTGAAAAATGGATCAAGTTATTCAAATAACCAATGATATTAAAGCCGGAAAAATTAAACCCATTTATTTTTTTATGGGAGAAGAACCGTATTATGTTGATAAATTAACAGAGTTTATTGAAAATTCTATATTGACGGAAGATGAAAAAGGGTTTAATCAGATGGTTTTGTACGGAAGGGATACAACAATTGAAGAAATAGTTTCTAATGCGAAGCGTTTCCCGATGATGGCCGACAGGCAGGTGGTGATAGTAAAAGAGGCGCAAGAGCTTTCCAGAACGATCGATAAATTAGAAGCCTATGCCGAAAATCCGCAACCTTCCACTGTTTTAGTGTTTGCCTATAAATATAAAACCTTAGATAAGAGAAAGAAAGTAACCAAAGTTCTGGAGAAGAACGGACTTGTTTTTGAAAGTAAAAAATTATACGAAAACCAGGTAGGCGATTGGTTAAAACGGGTTTTGCACGGACAAGGTTATGCCATTGAGCCTAAAGCAGCAGCTATGTTGGTCGAGTTTTTAGGAACTGATCTGTCAAAGATCAGCAATGAACTGGACAAATTAAAGATCATATTGCCGAAAGGTCATACCATAACACCGAAAGATATTGAAGAAAATATCGGGATCAGTAAAGATTTTAATGTTTTTGAGCTACGAAAAGCTATAGGCGAGCGCAATCAGTTAAAGGCATATAAGATCATCGATTATTTTGCTAAAAATCCTAAAGACAATCCTCTAGTAGTAACCAATGGTTTAGTGTTTAGTTTCTTTTTACAATTGCTGCAATATCATGGTCTTAAAGACAAATCAAAAGCTAATGTTGCCAAAGTATTAAAGATTAACCCTTACTTTGTAAGCGACTATGAAACTGCTTTCAGAAATTATCCTATGAAAAAAGTCAGTGCCATAGTCAATACACTTCGGTCAATTGATGTGAAAAGTAAGGGTGTGGGAGCTAATTCTGTTACAGATTATGATCTGATGAAAGAAATGTTAGTTAAGATATTCAATTAGATCAATGAACCTGATGGATCGAAAACTGAGCTTCTGCATTATTAAAAATGGTCAGATTACTACTTTGGATACCAAAATAGATCCGATCTCCCTGATTTAGCTTTACCAAAGTTTGTGCACTTCTGGTTGGCGGAGAAGTTATGCCGATCCCTAACAGAGAAACCGATAAAGCCTCATAAGTTTCATCAGCTACAAGTGTAGTCATACCTGACGTTTCTCTGAATATTCCTACGCCAAAGCTGGATATATTGATTAAAGATGTCATTTTAACATACACACTAATATGGTAAATACCGTCCATAGGAGCCGTGAAGTATTGATTTACAGTATCAAAATCGGAATTTTCATCAAATTCTAAAGCAGGGAAACTAACCTTGTTCCAACCGCTTAGTAGACTAAGAGACAAGATAGAAAAACCGGAACCGCCGACACCTTTTACAAAAGATTTGGGAAAGTTCATAGCTTCTACCCGGTTGTCAGTACTATTCAGAACTAAAACCTTATCCGTAGTACTTTTATCGGCTTTAGGAACATCCTGAATAATGACATCTCCGTTTACATCTAAAGTAGCATTAGGCGTAATCGTATTGACACCAACTTGTGACCAGCTTTTTGTAAAGAAGAACAAAAAACTTAATAAAAATAGCTTAGCAGTAGTTTGTACATGATTGTTGAGTAGTTTTGTTTTCATTTTGTTATAAGTTTTAAAGAACACCGACTCATTTAAACTAACGCTTTAGAGAGCCGGTGCCTGTAAATATTATTTGCTGATGATGATAAAATCGGATCGGCGATTAATAGCGTGTTGTTCTTCTGAACATTTTACGCCATTAGGACAGTTTACTTTTAATCGTGTTTCTCCGTAACCAATAGCACTTTCAATTCGTTCCGGACTGATTCCTTTGGAAAGAATATAGGCCTGTGTTGATTTGGCTCTGTTATCAGATAAGATCAGGTTATGAGCATCTGAACCTCTGGAGTCAGTATGTGATTCGATCTTGATCTTAACATTCGGAAATTTTTCCATCGTATAAACTACTTTATCCAGTTCAATTTCGGCTTTAGGAGTGATGGCGTATTTGTCTAAATCAAAATAGATTGGATTAACTTTAACCTTTTCAACATCTCCGTCTTTTTCTACCAAACTGTCATAATTGGTCAGGTAAATTTTATTATTGCTCATCTCTTTCATAGGTTCTGAAGTTGTTGTAACAGTTACAGTTTCAGTTGTGTAATTCGGTTTACTGAATGTAACGGTAAAGTTAGAATCACATGGCAACGCAATATTAAAATTACCTTCGGCATCACTTTGTAAGGATTGAACTTCATCACCAAAAACATCTTTAACGCTTATCGTAGCATCGGGCAACGGAAGTTCGGTAGTTTTGTCTAATACGGTTCCGGAATAGTATTGTTCTGATTTTATTTCTTCTTTGGTAAAGAAATAGATATCATCATCACCTTTTCCTAAAGAGCGATTGGATGAAAAATAACCATAGTGATCGTCTGAATAAATGGAAAAAGCAAAATCATCGCGGTTACTGTTGATAGGTGCTCCGAGGTTCTTAGGCAGTAAGAAATTGTTCTTACCTTTCATCTCTACTTCAAAAATATCTAAACCGCCTAAGCCGAAATGACCGTCAGAGGCAAAATACAAGATGTTCTTTTCGAAGTAAGGGAACATTTCTCTACCTACCGTGTTTACGTAAGGACCTGCGTTTACAGGAGTATTAATGGAGCCGTCTGGAAATACTTCACAATAGTAGATGTCAGTTTCACCATATCCGCCCGGCATGTCAGAAACAAAGAATAAATACTTTCCGTCATCACTTAAACAAGGATGGGCACAAGAGTAACTTACATCATTGAATTGTAATACTTCAATATCTGTAACCTTATCTTCTTCAATTTTACCTCTAAGGATCTTCATGTTTGAAAAACCTTCCTTGTTCACTTTTATCTTATTCGATTTTTTAAGATAGTTTTCGGTAAAGTAGATCAGTTTAAAATCAGGAGAGAAGGTTAGTGTAGCGTCGTGAAAATTCGTTTTCAGGTTTTGCAAAAACAAACTTTCATTATGCAACTCGTTAGTAGTCAAGTTACGTTCAGCGATATATGTATTCAGATAAGGCTGGTCGTTCCACGAATACATTTTTTGGGATAAGTTGCTAGTATCTCTTGTGGAATAGAAGATCACTCTGTTTTCGGTGTATTTTACCGTTCCAAAATCAGATTTATTAGTATTGATCTCTAAATGTTTGATTTTAAACAACGGATCTTTTTTATCTAAAGAATCCAGTTCTTTTTTTTGATAAGCCAATAACTTTAATTTTTCAGTATCATTTTTAAAATAATTTTTTAAAAGTTCATTTGCTTTTTCGTTGTCTCTATTTGCCTTTAAACATTCAACATATTTTAAAAAGTTATATTCACTCATTGTATTTTGTTGAATTTCATAGACTTTGCTATACCATTTGAGTGCTTTTTCATATTCCGTTAAATTGAAATAGGAATCAGCTAGTTTCAAGTAAGTATTTTGTCCTGCATTTGAGTTTTTCTCAAGGTACTTTTCATATTTTTCTATGGCATCCTGAAACTCCATTGCCTCAAAATGCTTGTTTGCTTTTTCCAATAGCGATTGCGAAAAAAGCAAGCTGCCGGAAAAAAAGAATAAAATAAATAATATATTTTTCATAGGATTAGGTTTTAGAAGAATCTAGGAGATTTTGCGAATTTAGACTTGCTCTGTAAATTAAATTTCAGAATGATTTCATGGGAACCGTCATTATATTTTTGGAGGTTCGTAATACTTCTGTCATAGGCATAGCCTAAGAAAATAGAAGGAGTGATCTGAAATCCTGCCAAAGCAGAAAAGGCATCCGTAAATCGATAACCGGCTCCCAAAACGAATCTTTCTTTGTACATAAAATTAGCAGAGACGTCATAAGTTACGGGGGAACCTTCAACAGCTTTGATGAGAAAAGCCGGTTTAAATTTAAAATCTTCTCCTATGTCAAATACATAACCCCCTTGTAAATAGTAGTGAACCTTTCTTCTTATAACGGATTCTTCAATATCATTGTAAGATTCTGTTATCAGGAAATTGGGAACGGAAAGTCCTGCATACCATTTTTCACCGTATAGAAAACCTCCGGAACCTATGATCAACCTAGAGCTGTTAATATTTGCATTGAAGGCATTATCGGTCTGACTTTGGTACATACCTTCAGACCAATCAATGTTCATAATGTTGACTCCGGCATTTATTCCGAGTGATAAGATTGTATTTTGGCTTATATTTAACCTATAGGCAAAATTAGCATTGATATACTGCTGACTCATAGGACCTATTCTGTCATTTACGGCACTTAAGCCTAATCCGGTTCTGGTTCCTGTTTCACCGTGTATTCCTAAGACCTGTGTTCTGGGAGCACCGTCTAGTCCTACCCATTGGGAACGATGTAGTAGCGTTGCTTCCAGTTTTCCGTTTGTTCCGGTATATCCTGAGTTGATACTCATAGTATTATACATGTATTGCGTGTATTGAGGTTGTTGTTGTGCTACAATTTCATTTCCGGTTAGGAAAGAAACGAATACAGCAATCCCTATAATAAATTTATTATGCTTCATGGTGTTTATTTTTTAGATTACAATGAATTAACGAGCCAGATAGATCCAACCTGTTTTAGAAAAGTTCAATTCATCAATTTTTAAGACATAGAAATAGGTTCCGTTCGGAAGATATTCTCCCTTACTTACAACACCGCCTACATTTGCCATACCATTCCAGTTGTTGTTGTAGGAAGCTGTTTCGTAAACAACATTTCCGTATCGGTTAAAGATCTCAATCTTGTTGTTCGGATAATTTTCTATGCAATCAATGATAAGGTAGTCGTTCTCTCCGTCATTATTAGGAGAAAACTCATTGTAAACTGTTAAACAAATCACATTTACTTCTGCTGAAGCATCGTTATTTCCGGGATCAGTATCCAAAGGTGTAGACGTGACAACGGTAGCTGTATTTAAGTAATCACCGGTAGAATTTACCGTAACTGTGATCATTAAAGTCGCAGAACTGTCAGAAGCTAACTCAGGGATGTTCCAGTTTCCGGTTGCAAGGACGTATGTTCCTGTTGAAGTAGTGTGGCTCACATAAGTATAACCGGATGGTAAATTCTCGGAGATATCCAGATCATTAAGTGTTGAGGTTCCGTTATTTTCAACCGTAATTGTAAACACAACAGTTTCTCCGGCAGCAACATTTTCTTTATCAGCTGTTTTAGTAATTGTTAAATCAGAACATGAAGCGATGTCAATATCATAGCTTTCGGCAGCAAAGCCATTACATACGGCACTATTAGGGTAGCTTACACTAATGGTTCCGTCAGGGTAACTATCCCAGTTAACTTCTGCAAAATCATCGTTAATTCCACCACCACTGATGATAGTTCCTCCGGTAACGTTCCATTGATAGTCCGACATATTAGCATCAGTTGTATAAGTATAACTATTACTGTAACATACGGCTTGGGTTTCTCCGTTTAGAGAAGCAATTCCGTCATCTAAAATGGTAACATCAATTTGTAAACGAGTACTGCTTTCACAATTTGCTCCCTGATGAGCAGCATAATAAGAAGCACCGTCTGTAAGTGCAGTAGACGGATCTACGATATTTCCGCCGGTAGGTGCATCATACCACACAATAGAAGATTCGTTGATTTGCATGTCAGCGGCTGTCGGATTGTTAGCGGCACAAAATTCTTGTGAAGTCGTGTTAGCAGTAGGAATAGGCTCATCTAAGATCGTAATATCAATTTGTAAACGAGCACTGCTTTCACAATTTGCTCCCTGATGAGCAGCATAATAAGAAGCACCGTCTGTAAGCACCGTAGACGGATCTACGATATTTCCGCCGGTAGGAGCATCATACCACACAATAGGAGACTCGTTGATTTGCATGTCAGCGGCTGTCGGATTGTTAGCGGCACAAAATTCTTGTGAAGTCGTGTTAGCAGTAGGAGTAGGCTCATCTAAGATCGTAATATCAATTTGCAAACGAGCACTACTTTCACAATTTGCTCCCTGATGAGCAGCATAATAAGAAGCACCGTCTGTAAGCACCGTAGACGGATCTACAATATTTCCGCCGGTAGGAGCATCATACCACACAATAGGAGTCTCGTTGATTTGCATGTCAGCGGCTGTCGGATTGTTAGCGGCACAAAATTCTTGTGAAGTCGTGTTAGCAGTAGGAGTAGGCTCATCTAAGATCGTTACATCAATTTGCAAACGAGCGCTACTTTCACAATTTGCTCCCTGATGAGCAGCATAATAAGAAGCACCGTCTGTAAGCACCGTAGACGGATCTACAATATTTCCGCCGGTAGGTGCATCATACCACACAATAGGAGACTCATTGACTTGTAGGTCAGCAGCTGTCGGGTTATTGACAGCACAAAATTCCTGAGCTGTTTCAGCAGCAGTAGGAGTAGCTTCGTCAGTGATTGTAAATGTTATCTCAACAGGCGTAACATTTTCACATATTGCATCACCACTTACCCTTACTCCGTATGTATAAGTCCCTACAGCAAGAGTTCCTAAATCTAGTATTCCGTTTGAACCTCCTGTAATGGGAGTATCATTTTCGTCATACCAAGAATAAACAGGGTTTGTTATGGTACTTGAAGCACTCAATTGAGCATTTAAAGTTACATTGGGATTGGTTACCAAACATAAATCACCTGAAGGAATAGTACCGTTGACAAGGATATCGCCAAAATCTGTTGTTGTTGCATTCGGATTGATATGTACGGTTATTTCTTCCCGTGCACCAAATTCACATCCTTGTCGTATAGCCTGAACATAAAAAGTATAATTACCTTCCGTTAACCCCGGTGGTAGTTCAAAATCAAGATGATTGGTTGTTGCCAAAGGATTGTCCGAACTGTCATAAACCTGATAAGTTGTACAATTATCGTGTAACTGTAAAGACAGAAGATCAGTAGAACAAAGTTCGACTTCTCCGTTTACATTCGGAGCAATTACGGTTTCAATTACCGGCTTAATATCAACGTCATGTATTCGAATAGCATCCAGAACATTAGCAACACCTCCGTAACTAATAACTACTCTGTCAAATTGAGCCGGAGGAACCATAGTAATAGCTGCTAACGGGTCAGGGCTTCCTATTAAGTTTAAAAGCGCTAAATTTAAGACCGGATCTGTATTAGTTATAGGTGCCCCTATTTGAGTTGTTCCGTTGAATAACGTAATTTGCAGACCATTAATAGCTCCGAGCTGTAACAAGCCGTTATCCGGTCTCGAAAAAATGATATGCAAAGAATCGTCGGGTTCACTTAAATTCTTAAAGTCAACTTCAATTTGAGCGCTATTTAATAATGCTACACCACGATTCAATAAAGCAAAACTTTCCAGATCCTCATCAGCGGCAAGATACGGATGTACTACAGAAGCTGTGGCGCTCAGTGCATCTAATCCGGCTAAGACTTCGACCCGTAAAAGAGATCCATTACTCCTTTTTTTACATAAGGATCAGTAGGTTGAATGCCGTCGTTTAAGTCATCAACACCATTATTGTCATCATCGTATGAATCAAATTGAAATGAAGTACAATCCATAGTAGTTGAGGGTTGTTTTACATAAGCTTCATACACTTTGTATGTATCTGCCAGAGCCAAAGCACCTCCGAAGTAGATCCGTACTCCTGCAAAAGGTTGGTCGCCGGAAGTATTATTAGGAATAAAAGTAAATTCAAAAGCAGAATCAGCTGATAATAAACTGATAAGCCCGGCATCAACGGATGTACCACTACCGATTGTATTACCATTGTCGTCTAACCCGTAGACTAAAAAGCCGGATATAAGACTAAGTCCGCTATATTGTTTTCCCATCTTGATACTTACAGGAGTACCGGCAGGGAATGTTTGATCAAAATGGAGATCATAGTTACCGCCTCCCATGCCAAGTAAACCAACTAGGGTGGTTATTTCTGAGGCTGTTGAGGGGTTATGATCAAAACCATTTATGCCATTTGATAAGAAGCCCCCTAAGGACGTCCAGTTATCACTAGTAGCATAAATTCTTTCGGTACTGCCGGGACATTGCGCCTGCAGACCGGAAACCATCAAAATAATAAAAAATAGTGAAAATGCATTTTTTATTTTTAAGAAAGAAGGAATTGTAACAGTTTTCATAAGTTTAAAAGTTTACATGTTTGTTTTTGTAAATAGGGGTAACCAGTGCTGCATGGATCAATGTATGAAACATGATGAGCAAACAGGTTCAAGTAATTTTCTTCGATTGAAGAAGGAATGGTCTTTACAAAAGTTTCATGATAAAACTTTAAATAGCTAAAAGATAGCATGATTGCAAGTAAAAGGAAATACCTTTCCCTACCTGTCTTCAGGGTGTAACTTTGATTTTTCATAAGCATTAGTTTACATTAGTTTTCAACCGCTTAGAAGAATTAAGTTTTATTTGTGATCTTGGGGCTTTGTGTTAAAGAATTCTAAAACTTGTCTAAAACTAATAAATAAAATGTTAAAATAGATACGTTTTTTCTGTAAAAAATGTTAAATAGGTATTTTAACGTAAGAAAAAAATGCTTAAAAAATATTTTTTTGAGGGCTAAATTTATATAGTGACTTTTAAAAGCTTGCTCTTGCTATTTGTGTTTTTCCTCGATGTAAAAGGATAAGAGATAAAGATTTTATATCTTTGCGGCTTGTTATAAAATTTCATAAGATGAGGATGAATAAAAATACTGTTTTAGCTTGGGCAACTTTTATTATGATTTTGATGGGGTTATTGATCATAGGTTTGGCTATCTACAGATATGATGATGTAGCCGGTTGGGGATTTGGCGCTGTCGGAATAGGTTTCTTTGCTATTGCATGGGTTTTTAATGCTCTCAAAGGGAGAGTATAATTTATATTTATTCAGAAATCAAAAACATTTTAAATTGTAATCGTATATGTCAGACGATAAGAAAGTAATATTCTCGATGTCGAGAGTAAGTAAAACGTACTCTTCTACAAATAAGACAGTACTTAAAGATATTTATTTAAGTTTCTTTTACGGAGCTAAAATCGGGATCTTAGGTCTAAACGGAGCCGGAAAATCTTCTTTATTGAAGATCATTGCCGGTGTCGATAAAAATTATCAGGGCGATGTTGTTTTTTCACCAGGTTATACTGTTGGGTACTTAGAACAAGAGCCGCAATTAGATGAGAGTAAAACGGTAATTGAAGTGGTTCGCGAAGGAGCAGCAGAAATATATGCTCTTTTAGATGAATTCAATAAGATCAATGACGATTTTGGGTTACCTGAGGTCTATGAAGATGCTGATAAGATGCAAAAATTAATGGATCGTCAGGCTGAATTACAGGATAAGATTGATGCTGCCGGTGCTTGGGAGATCGATAATAAGTTAGAAGTAGCTATGGATGCTTTACGCACGCCGGATTCTGATACTCCTATCAATGTTCTGTCAGGAGGGGAGAAACGTCGTGTGGCTTTATGCCGTTTGTTGTTACAACAACCTGATGTATTATTACTGGATGAGCCTACAAACCACTTAGATGCAGAATCGGTTCTTTGGTTAGAGCAACATTTACAACAATATGCCGGAACAGTAATAGCCGTAACGCACGACCGTTATTTCTTGGATAATGTAGCAGGCTGGATTCTGGAATTAGACAGAGGAGAGGGAATTCCATGGAAAGGGAACTATTCTTCTTGGTTAGACCAAAAAGCAAAACGATTGGAGCAGGAAGAAAAAACAGCTTCTAAGAGAAGAAAAACCTTAGAGCGTGAGCTGGATTGGGTTCGTCAGGGAGCAAAAGGAAGACAAACCAAACAAAAAGCACGTTTACAAAACTATGATCGATTGCTGAATGAAGATCAAAAACAATTAGAGGAAAAATTAGAGATCTATATTCCGAATGGACCACGTTTAGGAACTAACGTTATTGAGGCAAAACATGTTGCTAAAGCCTTTGGTGATAAATTGTTATACGAAGATTTGAATTTTACATTGCCGCAGGCAGGTATTGTCGGGATTATAGGTCCGAACGGAGCCGGAAAATCGACAATATTCCGAATGATAATGGGAGAGGAGCAACCGGATAACGGAGAGTTTACAATCGGAGAGACTGTTAAAATAGCTTATGTAGATCAATCGCATAAAGATATTGATCCTGAGAAATCAATTTGGGAAAATTTCTGTGACGGACAAGAATTGATTATGATGGGAGGTCGTCAGGTCAATTCGAGAGCTTATTTATCCCGTTTTAATTTTGGCGGAAGCGATCAAAACAAAAAAGTTTCCACATTGTCAGGAGGTGAACGTAACCGTTTACATTTGGCCATGACCTTAAAAGAAGAAGGAAATGTACTGTTACTGGATGAGCCAACAAATGATTTGGATATCAATACACTACGGGCTTTAGAAGAAGGTTTAGAGAATTTCGCCGGTTGTGCCGTAATTATCTCTCACGACCGTTGGTTCCTTGATAGAGTTTGTACGCACATTTTAGCTTTTGAAGGAGATTCTCAAGTGTATTTCTTTGAAGGAAGTTTCTCTGAATACGAAGAAAATAAAAAGAAACGTCTAGGAAAAGAAGTAACTCCTACACGTATTAAGTATAAAAAATTAATTCGTTAATAGCGTTTAAAAAAAATCCTGATAAAATCAGGATTTTTTTATTTTAGTATTATACATTTGTACGTATGATTCTCAAAAAGATCTTTCCTTTTTTAACCTTGTTTTGCACGATCTTGTTTTTCGGGCAAGATACTATTCAACCTAAACAGGAGTTAAAAAAATTACTTCATGATGCTTCTGTTTCCTTTATGGATTATAAGGTGGAAACATCAATGGACTGTGCAAACAAGGCGCTTGTATTGGCATTACAGTATGATGAGGACGAGTATGCAGCCAAAGCTTACAATATCATCGGTCTGAATTATACGGAATTTGCAGAATTGGAAAAGGCTGTAGATTTCTTTAATAAAGGAATAATCCATGCAAGCAAAACTAAGAATGATACAGTAAAGTCATGGTTGTATAATAATTTGGGAAATGTTTACTGTTATCATAAAATTGACTATAAAAAAGGAATAGAGAGCTATTTAAAAGGCTTGGAGTTTTCAAAGAAATTTTCAGACGAATTAGAAATCGCTTTCTCAAAACTGAATTTAACATCTGCTTATTTTACATACGGAGAATTTGATAAAGGAATTGTATTCCTGAATGAAGCAAAGGATTATGTAAGCCAATCCGATGATCTGGAAGCTAACCTGACCTTGAATTCACTTTATGGAGAATATTATAGCTTTTATGAAAACTTTCCTAAAGCAAGAGCGTATTTTCTGAAAACAGCTGAGCTTTGTAGTAAAAATACTGAAGAATATCTGGAAGGGAATATTGTAGAAGCATATTCTAATATTTCGGATTTTTATCATAAGATAGGTGATGATGACAATGCCTATCTTTTTTTAGAGAAACACGACTCTCTGGAAGATAAAGTATATAATAAGCAAAGAATACAACAAGTAAAGAGTGTCGGTAAGGAAATAGAAAATAATGAAGCCAAAATGCAGTTGGTTAAAATGGAAGCTGAAAAAATAGTGCAAGACCAAAAACTGCGAAACACACAAGTATTCATTATTGCATTGTTTCTGTTTTTTGCCTTTGTTTTTGTTTTGCTTTTAATTACGGTTCGAAACAATAAATTGCGTAAAAAAGTAAATAAAAAACTTCTTGAGATCAACGAAGAGTTGCGTATTGCCAAAGAGAAAGCCGAAGAAGCTTCCAATGTAAAGTCTCAATTCATTTCAACCATTACACACGAACTTAGGACACCTTTGTATGGTGTAATAGGTATTACAGATATCATAGAAGAAGAGCACAAAGAACTGGAAGGTAGTACGTATTTGAAATCTTTGAAATTTTCAGCAAAATACTTATTATCTCTTGTAAATGATATTTTGAATCTGAATAAGATCGAAGAGAATAAAGTAACGTTGGATAACAGAACATTTCATTTAAAAGAAACTTTAGTTACGATCAAAAATTCTCTTGAAACTATTGCCCGAAAGAATAAAAATACAATTGCTATTGAAATTGACGAAGCGATTCCGGAATGTTTGTATGGCGATAACGTAAGGCTTTCACAGATCATTTTTAATTTAATGAGCAACTCTCTCAAATTCACGCAAAAAGGCAAAGTCCTTATAAAAGCCAAATTAAAAAAGAAAAGAGATACAACATTATTTATTCAGTTTACTGTTGAGGATAACGGAATAGGAATACCTGAAAAATATCAGGCGAAAGTATTTGAAAAGTTCGTACAGATTGACCGAAAAGATGAAGACTATCAAGGAACCGGATTAGGATTAACCATTGTTGAACGATTGGTAGAATTGTTTAACGGAACCATTTCTTTGGAAAGTAAAGAGGATCAAGGAACTAAAGTTATTTTTACAATTCCCTTAAAAGAAGGACAAAAAGAAGATGCAACTAAAAAAGAAAGTATTCCTGTAGCTCGTCGTGAAGAGAAGACTACAAAAGAATATTATATATTAGTTGTAGAAGACAATAAGATAAACCAACTGGTAACCCGCCATCTTTTAGAGAACAATCACTTTAAATGTAAAATTGTAGACGATGGGTTTACGGCTTTAGAGAGTTTAGAACAGGAGCATTTTGACGCAGTTCTTATGGATATCAATATGCCTAAGATCAATGGTTTTGAAACCTCAAAATTAATCAGAGAAAAAGGATTTACATTGCCCATTATCGCTGTAACAGCTTTTGAAAAAGATGAGATCATGGATAAGATTCATGAGGCACAGATCAATGATATTATTGTAAAACCTTTTGATGTCAAAACTTTTTTAAAAATACTTCAGAAACAGTTAGATAAATAGATTTTTTCAAAAAACCGTAGCGAAAAAACTACTATGAAAAATTTGCTACAACTTTTGTGTTCAAAAAAATGCCACAATTGTTGTGTCAAAAAAAAATCTATCAAAAAAATTGACACAAAATGCCGAAAAAAAACAATTTTGCGTAGGATTTTGACACTGTGTTAATTTTTTATCATTACATTTTTTTAGATAAAAATTACAATTTAAAGAAAATTAATAGATATAAAATCTTAAAAACCTTCAAAAATTTGAAAATAGTCGGTTAAAACTGAAAAAACCGTAAAAACAACTATTTGCCTTTTCGTATTACAAAAAAAATATACATTTATCCATATTTAATTACAAATAAAATGCAATGCGAATAAAATTACGCTTAACCGCTATTTTCCCTGCATTATTGATTCCTGCCATCGCTTCAGCGCAGGATATCCTATGGGAAAAGACCTATGGAGGCAAACATGCCGAATACTTATACGATGCCATACCGACGCCTGATTACGGATTTATCCTGGCCGGAAGTTCGGTTTCCGGAAAAAACGGCAACAAAGACGAAAAGAACAAAGGCGATCTGGATTACTGGGTCTGGAAGATGGACGAGCACGGCAATTTGGACTGGCAAAAGAGCTTTGGCGGCAACAAAGAAGACCTGTTGCAAAGCATAGCCCTTACCGGTGACGGGGGATTTATCCTCGGCGGTACTTCCGCTTCCGATAAAGGTTCCGACAAAACCGAAAATAGCAAAGGTAAAGAAGACTTCTGGATCATCAAGCTCAATGCTAAAGGCCAACAACTGTGGCAAAGAACCATTGGCGGCAGCGGAATGGAAAAGCTTTTAAGCATTGCCCAGACCAAAGACAACGGCTATATTTTAGGCGGAACTTCCTCTTCCAATAAAACGATAACTCCGGAAGGACAAACTCCCGATTTGTATGGTAAATCAGAAGATTCGCGAGGGAATCTGGACTTTTGGGTTGTAAAACTCAGCGAAGCCGGAACGATCGAATGGCAAAGAACCATCGGCGGAAAATATGTGGACGAATTGCGCAGCATTCAACCAACTACAGACGGCGGTTATATTTTAGGAGGTTATTCCAACTCTCCGGCTTCGGGCGATAAAACAGAAGAGAACTACGGTTTGGGAGATTACTGGATCGTGAAGCTCGATGCGCAGGGCGAGATCGACTGGCAAAGAGCCTACGGAGGGGAAAAGGACGATAATCTCAATGCTTTGATCCCCACTCGGGATGGCGGTTATTTGTTAGGCGGGAACTCCAATTCCGGAGCGACGTATTCCAAATCAAAGACCAACCGTGAAGGAACCGATTTCTGGGTGTTAAAGCTCGATGAGTCGGGTGAGATCGAATGGCAGCAAACGTATAACTATGGTAAAGCCGATATCTTAACCTCACTGGTAGAGAACAAAGACGGTACGTTTATCATTGGCGGTTACGCCCAGAGTGAAGCGGACAAAAGCGGACAAAAAACACCTGTTAAAACCATCAGGAAAGACAAAGAAGGGATCAACGATTATATTGCTTTAAAGATCAAGTCTAACGGAGAGGAACTTTGGAGTCAAACGGTAGGAAGCAAAGGCGATGAGGTGATGAAACGCTTGTTGGAAACCCGCGATGGGGGTATCTTTTGGCAGGTACCTCAAACGGCACTGCCTCAAAAGACAAAAAGACAGCCAAAGGCGGTAATGACTTTTGGGTGGTAAAGCTCAAAGACAAGGACAAGGAAGAGAAAGCCCGAATTGATCTGGAAGCGGTACCGAACCCGACGGAATATTTTACCAATGTAATTGTAAGCTTTGACTACAGCAAAGGAACAGCAACTTTATACGATTTGAGCGGAAGAACGATCAGCCGTACGGAGATCAAAGGCGAAAAAACGATACCGGTAGATTTGACCAACCTACCAACCGGGATCTATGTAGTAGAAATAAAGACCGATACCGAAACCGGCGGGGTTAAAGTGATTAAGAAATAAATACGGATAAGAAATGAAAATAAAATATTTATTACTACTGTTAAACAGTTTTTATTGTTTTTCACAAGTTGTACCTACTAAATTAGAAGCTACAAAAAAGGATTTAAGCTTTCCCACCAATCCTACGATGTATGATTTTACAAAATATGGTAATGTGCCGTTAAATGAATACAGGGGAATCGCTAATATTAACATCCCACTATACAACCTTAGTTTAGACGGTGTTGAAATACCTTTAACCTTAAGTTATTATTCAGGAGGAATAAAAGTAGCTGAAGAAGCCGGTATAGTGGGACTTGGTTGGAGTTTGAATCTTCCTACAATAATACAAAATATAAAAGATGAAGATGATTTGAAATCATCAACAAAGTTTCAAACGTTACCCGGTAGTACCGGAGGTACGGTTTTACCAAGCGTCGGAGGATTGAATCCTGATTACTGGAGTCCGAGCTATTTTTCAGCTACATCAATAATAGCACCTTCTTGTGACCCGGGAGCCTCCGTTGGATATAATAATCTACCGCAATACTTTGTTTCGAGTGGTTACTTTTTAATCGATAAAGACGGTAATTATCCTTGTGGTTCCGAATTTTCTGAAATGACATATAATTATGTTGATACAGAGCCGGATGTTTTTAGCGTAAATATCAACGGAGATAATTTGATTATAATTCGTGATGACATAGGGCTGAATACTCCCGGAGCCATTGATAATGTTACATTGCCTCTTAAGGTTATTAACGGTCATTCGGGATATAAGGTAGATAGAACTGCTGAAGGTATTAAGATTACAGATTATAAAGGGAACCAATATTTTTTTGGAGCAGTTGATTCAATAACCAGTACAGTATCCAGTAATGGTTTTTTACAAGGTAGTGATCCCGCTAATACGATCGTTTCAAAGATCCACAGATTAAGTAAAATCATAACACATAAAAATAAGGAAATCTTATTTAGCTATTTTAATGATACAGTTAAAGATTTGGAGAAAAAAAGTTATGTCTATTATAAAAACATAAGCACGTCCACAACTTCTTTTCAAAGTGGTGGTAGCTATAATAGTGCTCCTGAAGATGTAGAAGGGATAAACCAGCAAACCTTTAATACTAATCAGGCATCGTTAAATTCATTTACAACCGAAAAACAAACACAGACCTATTCTTTTTTAAGTTCTATAACTACTTCTGAAGAAACTGTAAGTCTTTCTTATAGTAATAGGATAGATTATGAAGGAATGCGAAAACTGGACAATATCTCAGTATATAATAATAAAGGAGATGTCGTTAAAGCTATTGATTTTGGTTATACTTATTTTGGAAATGTTTCTGATTATTTAAACAAAAGATTAAAATTAAATTCAGTAACTTTTAATTCTGATACGTCCTATCAATTTGAATATAACTCCACCGAACTACCGGCAAAAGATTCTTTTTCAATTGATTATTGGGGTATTATAACGGAAAACCAAATACCAGTTTTTTACCCAATCTGAGTCATTTAGGATTTCCTAATTATAACGATAATTCTCAAAACGATTTTAACAGCTATTTGTCTTCTTGTAAGGCAGGTTCTTTGGAAAGAATCTTTTATCCGACCGGAGGGTATACAGAATTTGAGTATGAACTGCATAGTTTTGATGATTTGGTTTTACATTCTAATATGAATAATTATACGCCATTAATAACCAGTGGTGGCGGACTTAGAGTTAAATCAACGAAAAGTTTTTCGTCTTCGGGAAATCTTTTCAAACAGGTTGATTACGAATATTATAATGGTAAAGTAATTTTTAAAAAGAGATTAGCAAGACAGATCACCGGAGTTAAATCGGTACAAAGTGTGGGCTTAAATACTCCGTCTGTCAACGTATATAAATACAATACAACTTTGATAGAAGCCAATCTGAGCAATGGTAATTTAGGGAAAACTTTTATAGATGAAATGGATGATTATATAGGTTACGACAGAGTCGTTATCAAAGAACATGGAAATATGGAGAATATAGGGAAAACAGAAAAAGAATTTGTGAATGTTCCATATAATTTAATTTTTCCATACCAAAAACTAAGTTTTAGACCTTCATTTTATAGAGATAGAGATTATATTCCTAATGGCACTTTAAAAAGTGAAAAAGTTTATAATAGTGTTAATCAGCTTAAGGAAGAAAAACAATTTTATTATTCTTTAAGAACGTCAAATATTCAACGATATGGGGTTAATTTTTCTTTTTTTGCCCAAACCTATTTTTTTATGCCACATACAACTTCAACCGGAGATCAAGAGTTCATACACCCTAGGTTTTTATTGACCTCATATCCTATTTTCGCTAATACTTATTTATTATCTCAAGAAAATTCAACACAATATCTTCCTTCAGGAAATAAAGAGTTAAAAACGTATTACAGTTATAACAGCAATAATATTCCAACAGGAAAGACTATAAATGATGCTAACGGGAGTACCATTTACAATGAATCAACAAATATGATGTCTACAACAGATTTAATCAATAAAAATATATTAGATCTACCGTCAAGTACCTCAATTTCAGAAAACGGATCTGTTAAAAAACATTTTAATTATGTATACCAAGAGGTTAATACGGTTACTTTGCCTAGCACGATAGAAGAATTACCGGGAGGTAACCCTGACCCGTCTAAAAAGATAAATACATTCTATGATTTATATGATGATAAAAGTAATCTAATCCAGTTTCACAGAGAAAATGATATTTATACCTCTGTCATCTGGGGATATAATAAAACCTTGATTGTTGCTAAAATAGAAAATGCACAATATTCACAAATTCAATCGTCATTGATTCAGGCTGTTCAAAGTGCTTCGGACACAGGTACCGAAGCTCAACTACAGATAGCTCTGGATAACTTAAGAAATTCCCTTCCTGATGCTATGGTTACCACGTATACTCATAAACCACTTGTTGGCATCAGTTGTATTACAGATTCAAAAGGAGATAAAATAATGTATTATTACGACACTAATAACCGATTGGAATATGTAAAAGATAAAGACGGAAATATCTTAAACGAATATGAATATCACTATAGACCTCAAAACTAAAGCAAGGACAAATGAAAACGAAGATACACAAGTTCAAAAAGATACAAGATAAACTTATGGCTAAAAAGTTAGGGTTTATTCTTGCAATGGTTCCTGTTCTTGCTCTAGGACAAAGTCAGGATCAGAATTACATCAAGCAAACCACATATAAACAAGCGAACCAAAATCAGGTAGCAAACCCGGATATAGATGTGGCAACTATTCAGGTAAATTATTACAATGGTTTAGGGTATCCTATACAACAGATTAGTCACAAACAATCGGGTACAGGAAAAGATATCATTACATACATAACCTATGACGAGTTCGGCAGGCAAACGAAAGAATTTTTGCCTTATGTCAGTCAGGCAGCCAGTTTAGATTTCGATTTAAGTTCCGATATAAATCAGGCAAATTATTACAGTAGTAATCCCGACCCCGGTTTTGAAACGACGGATTATCCTTTTAGTGAAAAAACATTTGATGATTCTCCTTTGAATAGATTGTTAAAACAAGCTGCTCCCGGAGAGATCTGGAAAAAAGACAATGGTCATGAAGTTCAGTTTGCTTATGATCTTAATTCAACGTCAGACGAGGTATTTCAATTTGAAGTCAACCGAAGCTATGTTAGTAGCACAGAACTATATGCTTATTCTTTAAACTGTATAGGATACTATGCTCCCGGAACACTCTATAAAAATATAACCAAAAATGAAAACTGGACATCAGGTGTAAACAATACCATAGAAGAATATATAGACGATTTAGGAAGAGTAATTTTAAAAAGAACGTATAATAACGGGCAAAAATATGACACGAATTATGTTTATGATAAAATAGGAAACCTGATCTATGTTATTCCACCACTAGCCTCTGATACCGTAGCAAATGTTACCGTTACACAAGATCCGGTTACATATTATAGTCAAAGTTATTATATATCAGAATTTTTAATTGATACCAATGGAGATCCGGTTACTTCCGGTGGGGGAGTATGGGATTGATCATTGAGAATAATACGATAAGATTAGAATTTAGCGGCGGTTTTAGTTCAGCAACTTTTGATTTAACTAAACAATTAGAAATCAATGCCCCTGAACCTATTCCGGACATGACTCTTGGTTATGTGGATTTTTATTATAATGGGAATCATCAATTTATAGTTCAAATTCAAAATAATAAATTATTTTTTGAAGATTATACACCAAATGATCCCACTTTATATTTTACACAACTGCCCGGAATATCCCAAAACCTGACTCAGCCTATTAGTATTAATCTAGGTTATGAAACGATTTATACTCCTTCAACCGATAGCACTGTTTTAGATCCCTTATGTTACCAATACAAATACGATGATCGCAACCGAATGGCAGAAAAAAAATTACCTGGTAAACAGTGGGAATTTATCATTTATGACAAACTGGACCGACCTGTAGCAACCGGACCGGCATTTACGCCTTACGGAGGAACCGACATCGGTTGGTTAATTACGGAATACGATGTATTCGGACGAGTGGCTAAAACCGGATGGAAACAAATGACGGTCGATGCGAATAACCGATACACCAATCAAAGCAGTATTAATAGTAGCGGTACCCCATTTACGTTGTCACAAAATGAAGTTTTAACAGAGAATTATTACGACGATTATACCTTTGCCGGAGCCCCTACTTTACCTAATGACGTAGAAGGGCAAACACTGGCGACTAATGTCAAAGGATTACCCACCGGAACATGGGTACGGGTTTTAGACACACCGGGAAGCTCTACCGCAGAGACTTCCTATACCCTATACGATGACAGATACCGACCGGTACGGACTTATACAACCAATCTTTTAGGTGGTTATACCCAGGTAGACACCAAACTGGACTGGGCAGGAAAAGTAGACTATACCCTGACTACGCATCAGTACAATTCCGGAGCAACTCCTGTAACGGTTAAAGATATGTATACCTATACTTACCAAGACCGCTTGTTGCTACACAAACAACAAATTAACCAGTTACCCGAACAATTGATCAGTAAAAATACCTATGACGAACTGGGGCAATTGGTAAGTAAAAAAGTTGGTGGAGATGATGTAATTACCGGAACAGCCAGTTTACAAAAGATCGATTACGCCTATAATGTTCGCGGTTGGCTTAAAAGCATCAATGATATAAACGACCTGGCTACGGAAAACGATTTGTTTGCGTTCAAGATCAATTATAATGATTTTACCTCTTCGGGAACCAATGACACTGCACCCAATGCTTTGTATAACGGAAACATCTCGGCTACGTATTGGCGAACGGCTAACGATAACGTCTTGCGAAAATACAACTATTCGTATGATGAGCTGAATCGATTGACCAATGCAGATTACCTTAAACCGGAAGCAACCAGTTCCGTTAACAGCTATTGGGAGAACATGACCTATGATAAAAACGGGAACATTCAAACCCTTAAACGAAACGGAGATTTAGATGCCGACAATTTTGCGATTGAGGTAGATGATCTTACTTACACCTATCACAACCAGAATAAGAACCAACTGGTAAAAGTTTTTGACGCTTCCAACCACCCGTTCGGACTGAAAGACGATAGTGACGGAATCAACGACACTGACGATGATTTTACATACGATGCTAATGGAAACATGACCTCAGATGCCAACAAAGGTATAACCAATATCACGTACAATCATTTAAACCTTCCGGTAGAAATTACATTTGGAACTAGTGCAAAAATTGGATACCTTTATAGTGCAGCAGGACAAAAGGTACAAAAACATGTGATCAGTTTTGTATCTTATTTGAATACGGCTACGGATTATCTTCAGGGATTTCAGTATACAGGGGCTAAGCTAAGTTTTTTTCCGCATGCAGAGGGTTATGTTAACGTAACACAACCTACAAAATCAGGTGCCAATGCGTACAATTATGTGTTTAACTACACAGACCATTTGGGAAATATACGATTGAGCTATGCAAAAGGAGCCGGTACGGTACCGGTTATCATGGAAGAAAACCATTACTATCCTTTTGGGTTGAAGCATACCAAATACAACAGCGACACCTATGATTTTATAGTAACCAATTCGCAATCCGGAGACGGGTATTATGTAGGGATAGACCCGGTAGCTGCCGGTAGTAGAAAACTCTACCAAATGAAATATAATGGGAAGGAGTACCAAGATGAACTGGGGTTAAACTGGTATGATTACGGCGCAAGGAATTATGATTCTGCTTTAGGGCGTTGGATGAATATTGACCCGCTGGCGGAGCAATCGAGAAAATGGACGCCATATAATTATGCAATGGATAATCCAATTTATTTCATAGATCCCGATGGAATGGCAGTTGAGGAATATAGTTGGGGAACTCGTTATACTGGAGAAGAGGCTCAAAGTTTTTTTGGTCAACTGCAGGCAAGTATTTCAAGTTCAAATGAAACTCCAAAAAGGGGAAATGATGAGGAAGAAGAGGAACAAGGCGATCCTAAAAATCTAAAATCAGTTGATAAGACAGGTGAAAAAGTACTTGAAGCTAAAAAAACATTTTTTGGGAAACTTTGGGGGAGTTTACAAAAAAGAGAGTGGACTGACCCTGAAACTGGATTAGTTTACCAAGTTAATGCAGATGGGACAATTAGCGGATTAAGACCTTTATATGGATTAGGAGTTTTGGGGTATGCTAATGTAGGGGCTTCATCAATAAAACTTCTTTCTTTAGTTAAAGGTGATTCAAAACTGTTTAAACTTGCACAAGAAACCTTTAATGGTAATAAGACTTTAACTAGAGAGGCTAATTCTTTGATTGAACAACTTTCGAAGGGCAATATGAATCCTGGTATTGGAACAAAAAATATATTTAAAAATATTTTTGAAGCAAGGTCAAGTGGTGGTGCTAGAGTTTATTTTCGGAAAATAGGTGATACAGTAGAAATTTTAGCATATTCTAATAAGGCAAACCAACAAACAGTGATTAATCAATTAATGAAAATTTGGAAATAATTATGAAGTTTAAAGTATTTTTACCAACAGGTTATCAGATTGAAAAAGAAGATAATGATAATTTAGATATAAATGTAATCTTAGAAAATGGAGAAATTTTTTTCTGTACAATCTTTACTATAAAAAATATCGACTTCTTAATGAAAAAAAATTTACTCTCTTTTTTTTGGGCAGATAATATGGTTATTATAAAAGATTTAAGTAAGAGAAGTATTTTAGAATTTGTAAAAGAAGCTTTAGAACTAGACAATTTTAAAATAATTTTTTTTAAAATAGGGGAATTAGGAAAAACTGAAGGGTATGATTTTCTTTTTGATGAAATAAATGATTTTTAAGGTAAGGTTTCAGATTTAGTGATATAAGATTTCAGAATTCTAACCTATTGAAATAGAATAAATAATTTAAAAACATTTAAAAGAAATAGTTATGAAGACAACTAAAGTGATTTTACTTAGTTTCGTTCTTTTGTTTTTAAATTGCAAATCACCAAGTAATTGCATTTTAAATATGCAGTTTGAAAGAGAATTAGATGGTCCTGGACCAGATCTGTTAATATTTACTAATAAGTGAAAAAGAAGACTTAGAGAAAATTTCTAAAAAAATAGAAGTTGTAGAAATAAACTTTGATGAAAAAAGAACATTTAAAAGCTCTGTTTTTAGTTTATCAAAAATTGAAAAAGGAAACTATGTACTAAAATTAAGTTCTCCTTTTTTTACTTTATCAGGTTATAATGATGATAATGAAGTTTACAATCAAAGTGATAGAATGGAAATTAAATTGATTTTGAATGAAAATGATATTGTTAAATTTATAAAATGTAATTAAAATTAAGGCGATTCCTAACCGTTTCGCCTTTTAAAATAAGTTCTTTATAATGCTTCTATTGTTTTATAAGACATAGCTAACCTTTTTGCGAATTTCCGTCAAAAAAGTCACATTTTACTTTTCATAAAATCAGTAACCAAATAAGCAATCAGCTTCCCTGTAAGGTGACTGTTGTTTGTATGATCCAGGTCAGGAGCTCCTTCACATATATGCAAATAAGAAGCATTTTTATGGTTGCCGAAGTAATACACATACTCCCGGGCTTGCTGTACATTAAAACCGCTTAACGTCATAGCACTGGAATAGATTCCCGGAATAGCATCCAGATCCAATTCAATTCCGAAAGGATCATTCTTTATAAAATTCAAAGCTTCTGCCATCTGAGAGTTGAACTCTTTTACTCTTTTGACTTCAATCTCTTCATAGGTAACATAGCGAACACGCTCGTTCAACTCTTTTAACGTATTGAAAACACTCTTAGAGACAAAGTTTTCATGTAAACCGAATACAAAATAATTTTTCAGAAAACCTTCTTCAAAAGCATAACTGAAACCATTTCCGGAATGACGACCTTCTAAGACTCTGAAATCAGTATGGGCATCAAAATTGATAGCATTTACCGGCTTTCCTTTGGCTAATGCCAAACCTTTAATATTACCATAAGCATTATTGTGACCACCACCGATAATGATAGGCGTTTTACCGGTATTTATAATTTGATGAATAATATGAGATACTTCCTTATCAATCTTTTCTACTAACTGAAATAAACGTTTTTTTTCTTCTTTAGAATAGATGGATAAATTTTGTGCTTCCTGCATTTCCTGATCGAGGTTCAAAGCCCCTAAGATCAACAGATCACTCCCTTTACAAAACTTATTGTGTTGGATGTTAACAAGACTTTTAAGGGTATTTTCGTATGCAGAAGCAGTGCCTGTTCGCCCGAAGTTTGCTTTTACACCGATATCTTCCGGTAAGCCTAAAAGGACAAAAGAGGCTGTAGAATTTTTAATAAAGTCAAGAATATCAGTGTTTTCAGGTACCACTTGAATACGTTCTCCGAATTTTATTTCACCGCTTCTGTGATGGGTAATTTTAGCTAACTCCTGTGAGGTTAACAATTTGATATTTTCCATTGCGCTTTTATAGTAATTCCATAACCAAAATTACTATTTTAAAATTAGTTACCTAATAAATTGACAAAATACTTAATAAATTGTAGATTTGCTATTATCTAATCATAATTAAAACCTTTATCTCTATGGAAAACAAGCCTAATAATTCAAAGCTAAAAGCAGTCTTTTTAGTATTGATATTGTTACTAATTGCCAGTGTTGGTTACATTGTTAAATTAAGTTCGGATATCTCCGGATTGAAAAAAGAAAAAACCGAAGTTTTAACAGAAAAAGATTCTATTGCTAATGATTTAGAAGCCAGAATTGCAGAATTAGACGTAATGTCTAAGGAAAAAAACGGACTGGAGGATGAGATCAAAGATCAGAAAGCTGAAATGGAAAAGTTATTAGAGCAGGTAAAAAAATCAGAAGGGGATTTATCGCGTTATAAAAATGAATATTTCCGCTTGAAAAGAGAGATGGATAACTTAGTTGCAGAAAATAAATTACTAAAAGAGCAGAATGTTGCGCTAACATCGAGTTTAGACAGTACTCAAACGGAATTAAATGCTTCTAAAAAATATTCTGACACTTTGTTAATGCAAAATGAAGGTTTGGCTCAAACAGTAGAAAAAGGGTCGAAATTAGCGGTATTGAACTTAAATGTATTAGCCGTTAAAGAAAAAAGTTCAGGTAAACAAGTTGAAACAGATAAGGCAAGCAGAGCTAATAAGTTAAAAGTAAGCTTCTTAATTGCTGAAAACCAAATAGCGAAATCTGAAGATAAAACCTATTATGTTCAGATAATTGATAGCAAAAACAATATTTTAGGTGAGAAACAAACAATTCCTGTAGGTGATAAAACACTGACCTATAGTTTCACTACAACAGTAAAATATGAAAATAAAACGGTTCAGGTAAATGAAGAAGTTTCAGGTGAAGATTTTCAGGCAGGAACTTACTTTGTAAATGTATTTACTGCATCCGGAGAAAATGTTTCTAAAACAAGCTTTAACTTGAGATAAAACTCTTCGATTTATAAAAATAAAAAAAGCGCTTACTAAGCGCTTTTTTTATTCGATAAACATTCCGTTGATCATAACCTTGTCAATTAACACCGACCCGAATTCATAAGGAATCTGGTAAAATGAAGTAACAGGTTTTGTCATCATTACATTCGCTTTTTTTCCTCTGCTTATAGTTCCGGTTTCGTTCTCGATCCCCATCGCATAAGCAGCATTTAATGTAGCAGCATTAATAGCTTCTTCAGGTGTCATTTTCATTTTTATGCAAGCTGTTGCTACTACAAAGTTCATATTGCCTGATGGAGTAGTACCGGGATTGTAGTCGGTAGCTAATGCTAACGGCAAACCGGAATCTATCATTCTTCGGGCAGGAGTATAAGGAATACTGATAAAGTAAGAACAGCTAGGCAGAGCCACCGGCATAGTGTTGCTCTCTTTTAAAACAGCAATATCTTCGTCAGTTACTATTTCTAAATGGTCTACACTTAAAGCACCGTTTTCAACACAAGCCTGAATACCGTTTATCGCTGTAAATTGGTTCACATGAATTTTAGGAGTTAAGCCGTACTGTTTACCGGCTTTCATGATCTGAATAGTTTCGTCAACAGAAAAATATCCGGTTTCAAGAAAGGCATCAATATAGTCGGCTAAATTTTCTTTGGCAATCTCAGGTAGCATTTCATTGAGCATTAGATCAATATAAGCCTGATGATCTGTTTTATATTCGGCAGGGAAAGCGTGTGCTCCCAGAAAAGTGGCTTTAATAGGAAGATCATAGTTTTCTTTTAGACGTTTTATAACGCGGAGCATTTTTAATTCTCCTTCTGTAGTTAAACCATATCCTGATTTTATTTCGACTGCTCCGGTACCGAGTTTGATGATCTCTTCCAAACGTTTTTTTGATTGTTCATAAATTTCATCTTCTGAAGTTTCATTCAATCGTTTGGCTGAATTAAGGATTCCGCCGCCTCGTTCGGCAATTTCTTCATAGGACAAACCGTTAATTCTATCGGCAAATTCCTGAACCCGGTCTCCGGCATAGACCAAATGAGTATGACTGTCAACCCAGGTAGGCAGAACAACACAACCGCTTGCATCTACAACAGTGGTATTTTCCGGATTCGGACATTGGGTCATAGGGCCAAAATCTTTGATAATAGTATCTTCGATCAATAAATAAGCATTATCAATCTTAGGAAGTTCTTTCATCTCTTCACCTGCGACATAGGCAATATGACTTTCTCTTACTTGTAATAGTTCTTTTATGTTTTTGAATAGTATAAGCATAGAAAATATTTTGGGTAAAAATAAGCCCGAATTTTAAAAACTCCTATCTTTATAGAGACAAAAATTGAGACTTTGAGAAAATTAAAATATAAAAAAGGACGAAAAGTTAACTTTCAACCACTGGAATACAATGGTATTTACACTGACAGAAAAACTGAAATGCAGTTGTTTGTGTACAATGAGAACAATATAGTGGAGTACCAGAATGTTTCCGTAGCTGATTTTATAAAAAACAGAGATTCGGAGCAATGTAATTGGTTAAATTTACACGGGTTAACGAATGTAGAAGCGATCAGGGAACTTACAGATTATTTACAGCTCAACAGTATTATTATTTCTGATATTTTAAATATAACTCGGGGAACCCGACTTGATGAGCTTGATGAGTCTCTGTTTTTCAGTATAAAATCTATTTTGCCATCTGAAGGCAATGAAAGCATTTCCATAGAGCAGATCAGTTTTTTAATTCAGGAAGGGTTAGTGGTTTCCTTTCAGGAAAAGCGAGGAGATTTTTTTACTCATATCAGGGAAAGGCTGCGAACGAATAGTGGTGTGGTACGCAAAAAGAAAGTAGATTATTTACTTTTTCTGTTGCTCGACGCCGTAATAGAGAACTTTTACATCACTATTGAGAAGAAGGAAGAAAGAATTGAAAACCTGCAACAAAGATCCAAGACATCAGATGAACCTGAAATAGTAGAAGAAATTGAACAGTTACGGGAAGTATTTCACTTCTTAAAACGTTCTTTAATACCATTAAAAGAAGCTTTATTTACGATCAAGACGATCAAGGAAGACGATGATTTTAACAGTATACAGGAGAGTAATTTTGTGTATTTTAGCAGGTTGCATCAAAAAACAATTGAACTTTTAGATCAGATAGAATACGATATGAGCTCGCTTGATAGTGCCAGTAATTTTTATTACACTACACAAAATCACAAGATGAATGAAGTGATGAAAACATTAACGGTTATATCATCTATCTTTTTGCCTTTGACATTTATCGTAGGTTTGTATGGAATGAATTTCCACAATATGCCGGAACTCAGCACGCGTTATGGTTATTATGTAGTACTAACTGTAATGGCTTTGTTAGTATTCGTAATGATTCGTTATTTTAAAAAGAAACGTTGGTTTTAATTGATTAGTCATGTCCAAAAAAGATATTTTTACCAGCTCTATTTCACATAAAGAATTTCCTTTAAGTGAAAAAGTCTATGGAAGATCTGTTCGTAAACCTATATTTGATCTGATCTTAGGGGAATATCCGACATTTACCAAGAGTAGTGTTATTTCTGTATCTGAGTTGAATTATTATCGCGAAAAGTATATAGGGTCCTTATTATTAAATGAAGAGGGAGAGTTATCCGGTTTAGAGAGAACAGTATTAGATTCGATGACTAATAGAAGTAATTTGAGTCAGTTGATAGAAGAACAGACGGTATATACTTTTGGACAAAAAATAGCGGATAAAGTAGCTGAATTTGGTGGCAGCTGGACATTTATCTTGTCTTTTATGTTTTTTCTATTTGCATGGATACTAATTAATGTTTTCTTTTTACTGAATAAAGGATTTGACCCATATCCGTTCATATTACTGAACCTGATTTTATCTTGTTTAGCGGCTTTACAGGCACCCATCATTATGATGAGCCAAAATCGTCAGGAAGAAAAAGACCGTGAACGGGCCAAAAATGATTATATGATTAATTTGAAATCTGAATTAGAGATTCGGATGTTGCATGAAAAGATCGACCATTTAATTTTACACCAGGAACAATCTATGTTGGAAATTCAGAAAATTCAAATTGATATGATGAATGATATTATAGCTAAGATTGAGAATTCTAATTCTATAAATAAAAATGAAAAGCCTTGATGCAATAAAAGGCTCTTCACTCCATGTTAAAAATAAATTAATCAAACCATTTTCTTCGGATCGACCCATCGGTCAAAATCTTCTTCTGAAACATATCCTAACCGAATAGCTTCTTTTTTTAAAGTAGTTCCGTTCGCATGTGCTGTTTGCGCGATCTCTGCTGCTTTATAATAACCTATTTTAGTATTTAAAGCAGTAACCAACATCAGTGAATTTTTTAATAATTCATCTATCCTTTTATAATTGGGTTCAATACCGTTAACACAATGTTCAGTAAACGATAAACAAGCATCGCCCAGTAATCGGGCCGATTGTAAGAAATTAGCAATAAGCAAAGGTTTAAAGACATTTAGTTCATAATGTCCTTGTGTGGCTCCGATCGTTATTGCTACATCATTTCCCATTACCTGTGCAGCTACCATAGTTAAAGCTTCACATTGTGTAGGATTTACTTTTCCGGGCATAATCGACGATCCGGGTTCATTTTCAGGAATAAGGATCTCTCCGATACCCGAACGCGGTCCGGAAGCTAAAAGCCGAATGTCATTTGCTATTTTATTTAAAGATACGGCAAGCTGTTTCAGAGCAGCATGACCTTGTACAATGGCATTGTGTGCCGAAAGCGCCTCAAATTTATTAGGTGCCGTTTGAAATGAGATCCCGGTAAATTCAGAAATGTATTGAGCTACCAGAGTATCATAGCCTTTAGGAGTGTTTAGACCGGTTCCGACTGCGGTTCCGCCTAAAGCTAATTCTGATAAAGGTTCAAGTGATTGTTTCAGCGTTATTAAACCGTTTGCCAGTAATTGGGCATAACCCGAAAATTCCTGACCTAAGGTCAGGGGAGTAGCGTCCATTAAATGGGTACGGCCTATTTTGATAACATCTTTAAATTCTTCAGCTTTTGCATTCAATGCTTTTTGTAAAACTTCAACCGCCGGAATAGAGTGCCTAATCAGTTGAATGCTGGCAGCAATATGCATTGCTGTGGGAAAGGTATCGTTTGACGATTGCGATTTGTTAACATCGTCATTAGCCTTCAGTATAAAATCTTCACTAAAATCTTTCCCGTTAATTGTTGGGCTCTGTGGGCGATCACTTCATTAACATTCATGTTAGATTGTGTCCCTGAACCGGTTTGCCAAATGACCAACGGAAAATGTTCGTCGAGTTTCCCGTCCAGTATTTCATCACAAACGTTAGCAATAAGATCACGCTTTGTTTCCGTTAAAACATTCAATTCAGTATTTGTAAATGCGGCAGCTTTTTTTAAATAGGCAAAAGCTTCAATAATTTCATGTGGCATAGAGGCCGGAGCACCGATTTTGAAATTATTGCGGGAACGTTCAGTTTGTGCACCCCAAAGTTTATCAGCCGGAACACTGACTTCACCTAAGGTGTCTTTTTCAATTCTGTACATTGTATCATATTTTCTATAAAGTTAGAATTTTTATAGAAGAAAGTTTGTTATCATAATGCTAAAAATAGTATCTTTGAGCTGAATTCATAAAATTCCGGAAAACATGTTTGAATTTCAACAGTATTTAGGTTTTTTACTTTTCTTAACCATCCTTACAATCGGATTTTGGTTAATGATTTTCTTGGCTTCATTTGTACCTTACTGGTTAGGTGGTGCTATTAAAGAATTCATCAAAGAGAGAAGAGATAAAAAACGCAATAACCAAGAATAACGAATTGATTCTTAGTTAAAAGCAAAAAAGTCCTGATAGTACATCAGGACTTTTTTTATGATAATAATTAACCCATAAATTCTCCGTCACCACCACCGTCATCTCTTCTTTGCTGGTCTTTTTCTTTTTTCATGTTAAAACGGTATGTGAAAGAGAAGTTGATTTGTCTTTGTCTCCATTGAAATTCTGAGTAGGAGTCAACACTTCCCGGGAGGTAGGTGTCCATTCGTCTTTTACGGCTGTTAAATAAATCGCTGACATTTAAGGATAAGGTTCCCTTATCTTTTAAAACGTCTTTACTGAATGCTAAGTTTACGGATGTCATAGACAAACGTTTTCCCTGAGCTGTAGTTTGCGGTGCCCGATACATAATATTAGTCTGCCAGTCAATTTTATAAGGTAAGGTTACTTTTGAACTTAGTCGGGTAAACCAGGTTGTTGCCACATTGTCTAAATTCTGAACTACAGGATTGTTTTGGTAATCAACATAGCTGAATTCTCCTTTTGTTTCATTTCGGAATAAATTGAAATTAGAATTCAATCGCCACCATTTAAAAGGATTGTAATTAACATTGAACTCAAAACCGGCACGGTATTCTTTGGCTAAGTTAATAGGTGTACTAACAATAACCGGCACGTCGTCTACAAAATTTCCGGATTCTCTTCTTACAAATTGAAAAGAATCGTCAGTAAGGTTTACGTAAGCAGAAGTGTTTACTGTTACTTTGTTCCATCTTTTCAAATAGCCTAGATCAAAGACATTAGTATAAGAAGGATTCAGATCGGGATTTCCCTGAAAGATATTAATATTACTTGAGTAAGATGAGAATGGATTTAAAAAACGTCCTCTGGGTCTGTTGATTCGTTTACTATAGCTTAAGCTCATAGAGCTACTTTCACTGAATTCATATCCTAAAGTAGCAGAAGGGAAGAAATTGTTGTATTTTTTCTTGTTATAATCGTTTGATGTAATGGAGTTAACATCAATATTACTGTCTTCAAAACGAACACCTAAGAAATAAGAGAATTTTTTGAATTTGTTCCCGTATTGCATGTAAAGGGCATTGATTTTTTCTTTGTATTCCAATAAATTAGAGTATAAATCATTGCGAACCCAACTTCCGTTATCTTCTGATTCGATAACAAAATCAGTTAAATTATTTTGAAAAGAACCTCTGTATCCAGCCTCAAAACGTCCGTTCTCGCCTATAGGCAATACATAATCCGTTTGGAAAAGATTGCGATTTTGACTGTTATTATTTAAAGTTCTTTCGTATAAAAGATAAGGAGTACCGTCCAGGTTTTGATCGGTAATTGTAGAGCTATCGTCTTCACGGTTTTGTGAAAAAGCCATGTCAACTGTTAATTTATGACCTTCTTTTTTAAAATCTTTTGTGAAGTTGGTAGCATATTCAATTCTGAAGTTATCACTGATTCCGTCATTAAAACGGTTTTTAGTATAATCATAATTATGATCTGCATCATAATAGGTAAGGTATACATCATCAGGGTTTTTACCGTTACTTTCAGCAAAAGTCACAGAATTTGTCCAGGTCAATGATTTTGTCAACGACCAGTCAATACCGAAATTAGCATTGTATCCTTCATTCTGACGGTGATTTTTTCTTCTTTCTTCGCTGTAGCTTTTAGTTGAATTATCATCGTTTAAGTAACGAGAGTCCGTTGAGGAATTACCGGGAGAATTTCTGTAATTGTATCCGAAATTAGAGAATAAGTTGAAGTTCTCTGTCTTTTTGTTGATACTGGCGTTAGCCATATAGTTTTCAGGATCACCGGCTGTTAATACAATAGATCCGTTTACACCGTTAGTTTTACCTTTTTTCAGTACAATGTTAATGATACCACCACCACCTTCAGCATCATAACGTGCCGATGGATTGGTTATAACTTCTACTTTGTCTACAGAATCGGCAGGAAGTAATTTTAAAGCATCGGCAATGTTAATCCCTGCCAGACCTGAAGGTTTTCCGTCAATTAAAATCTTAACATTTTCATTACCTCTTAAAGCGATATTTCCTTCCGGATCAACCGTTACTGAGGGCACATTATCTAAAACATCACTTATTGTTCCGCCTTTAACGGTCATATCTTTTCCTACGTTGTAAATTCGTTTGTCAAGTTTAATTTCAACGGTTGATTTTTCAGCAACTAATTCAACACCTTTTAGTTGAGACACATCGGCTTCCAGATAAACAGCACCGAAATCAGTATCTGTTGTAAGAGTTCTGGTTTTAATTTCTACGGTCTTAAAAGAAATATACTCAAACCGCACATTATAGGTTCCGGTAGTTACTTCAAAGTTGAAATTACCGTCCATATCAGTTACGGAACCTGATAATTTTTCAGGATTTTTAGCATCTTGAAATACGACAGTAGCGTATTCTAAAGGTAAATCTGTACCTTTTTCAATGATCTTTCCGGTGATTTTAATTTTTTTTCCTCCTGTATTTCCCTGAGAAAAAGCAGTAGTTGTGGCTAATAGTAATAGTGTAATAGTGGTGAGTACTCGTTGCATTTATTAAAGTTTATTTCTTTAGACGACAAAAATAAACTTTGGTTTAAGCGTAAAATCACAAATCTTTGTTAAAAAAATGAAAACAGAAATTTTAAGAAGCTTTTGTTCGGTTAGGAACAGGCAAGATCAGGAGTAATTTGATGTATGAGTATCCTTCAGCCTTTATTTATTTTTAAAGGACTGACGATTATTCCGAAACCATCGGGGTCACGAATTAAGATTCCATTTTCGTTCCAATATGGGTTTTTGGCTTTTTCTTTTTTAATTTGTTGGTTTTCAATGTTTTTTAGAATGCTTTGATAGGTGCTTTCATCCGTAGGATAGAAAACCATCAGGTCATCCTCATCAGAATGATGCGTAGTTTTGTCTTTGGAGGTGGTAAATTCCAAATGCCAATTCTGATCCTTTTTGCCTAAAAAAACACCATCATAATGATTATGGTTACGGAAATCGCCGATTATTTCCAATTCCAGTATTTTAGTGTAAAAATGAATTAAACCTTCAAGATCATCGGTATGTCGGGCAACTCGTAAGATCATTTATAAAATATCTTGTATTTTTTCTTTCGGACGGGCAATTACGGCTTTATTTCCGTTAACTACGATCGGACGTTCAATTAACTTAGGATGTTGAAGCATGGCATCTATAATATTCTCATCAGTAAGTTCTTTGCCTTTGTATTCTTCTTTCCAGATGGCTTCTTTTGTACGTACTAATTCTATAGGTTTTATGTTTAATTTTTGAATTACTTCTTTTAACTCCTCTTTGGTGAAAGGTTCGTCTAAATATTTTCTTATGGTAAATTCTGTATTCAGGTTTTCCAGTTCACACAAACCTTCTCTGGATTTAGTACATCTTGGGTTATGGTATATTGTTATCATAAATACTATCTTTGAATTTTAAAGTGTAAAGATACTTAAAGTAAATTTTGAAATAAAATGCTTGTCTTTTTTTTACTTAAAACTTTACCTTTGTAAGTAAAGCACATTGTATATGTATTTAGAGCGAATTCAAAAACTGAAGCCTTATCTTTTACTTTATTGGCCTATTCCTGTTAGTTTTATTTTATTAATGGCGATTAATTTTATTTTATCAGCTAGTGTAGATACCAATAAAGTGATGCAGGAGTCGATACTTAGCTTCGGAGTTAACCGTACATTTCTGTATTTGATTGCTCCTTTAGCTTTAGGTTTGCTGATCGTTTTAGTATGGGTTAAATTTATACAAAGGATTCCTTTAACTGTTTTTACAACGGGTAGAGAAAAAATAGACTGGAAACGCATCGGTTTTTCATTTACTGTATGGGCAGTATTTACGATAGTAATGACCTTATGGGCTTATTACATTGCTCCGGAAAATTTTCAGATTAATTTCCAACCCGTGAATTTTGCCGTGTTTTTTATAATGGCTATTATCTTGATCCCGATGCAGACAAGTTTCGAAGAATACTTGTTCAGAGGACAAATTTTACAAGGGTTAAGCTTGGAAACCAAAAGTCGTTTTGCAGGAATGTTTGTCAGTTCTGTTCTGTTTGGCTTAATGCATGCTGCAAATCCTGAAGTCGAGAAAATAGGCTATTATATAATGATATATTATATAGGTACCGGCTTTTTTCTGGGAATCATAACACTCTTGGATGATGGAATGGAGTTAGCCTTAGGTTTTCACGCGGCTAATAATTTAGTAGGAGCACTATTAGTAACATCAGACTGGACTGCTTTTCAGACCTATTCTGTATTTAAAGATATATCTGAACCGAGCATCGGTTTTGATGTGTTGTTTCCGATCGTGGTAATTTATCCTGTTTTGATTTTTGTTTTTGCTAAAAAATATAACTGGCATGATTGGAAAACTAAACTTTTCGGAACTTTAAAAGATTAAAATATTATGACACCGCATTATACAAATATTCATAACCGATTTAAAATAAACGGCTTTCACTTAGATAGAGATTCTCTTTTTCAATTGGCTTACAGTCTGATCAAAGAAGGGGAAGATTTTGAAAAAGAAGTAGGAATGTTTCTTTTGGATTGGTTTGATGCAAAAGACTATGTTGAGGCACAAACTTCGGGAACAACGGGGAACCGAAGATTGTAAGAATTGATAAACAAGCAATGGTCAACTCAGCTTTGGCTACGGGAGATTTTTTTGAATTGGAACCCGGGAATACAGCTTTAAACTGTTTACCTGCCCGGTTTATTGCAGGGAAGTTAATGCTCGTTCGATCCATTATTTTAGGATTAGAAATGGATATGGTTTCACCTAAAGGCAATCCGTTAGCGCATACTTATAAGAATTATGATTTTGCAGCGATGGTTCCGCTACAAGTCGAACATGCTCTAGAAAATATAGAACAGATTGACAAACTGATTATTGGCGGAGCCAAAGTTTCTCAGGATCTTATAGAAAGTCTTAAGGGGAAAAAGACGAAAAGTTATGAAACTTATGGCATGACGGAAACCATTACTCATATTGCTGCCAAACCTATAGGAGAAGAGGTCTTCACTGTTTTACCCGGTATAAAAGTGGCTAAGGATATTGAAGGTTGTTTAGTTATTGAAGCTCCCAGAGTTTCAGACGAGAAGATCTTTACACACGATCTGGTTGAGATTACCGGAAAGAATACATTCAAATGGATAGGAAGGAAAGATAACATCATTAATTCCGGAGGAATAAAAATTATTCCGGAACTGGTTGAAAAAAAATTGGATGGTAAGTTAAAATCCCGCTATTTTATCGCTTCTAAACCGGATAAGCATTTAGGTCAGAAAGTAGTGTTGGCAATAGAAGGAAAGAACAATATAGATACTAAGATTTTTGAAGTATTGGATACTTATGAAAAACCTAAGGAAGTTGTTTATATATCCAGATTCAGTGAAACGGAAAACGGAAAAATTAATCGTAAAGAGACTTTAGAAAAAAACGGGCTGGTATAGCCCGTTTTTTATTTATGCATTTTTAGATAATAATCCACCGAATGCTTTCCGCTTCCGTAAAAAACGAAAAAAATCGCCAGAAGTAGAGCAGCAGAAGCCTGAACAAAATTACTAGTGTTAAACTCACTAAAGAAATTCAGTAAAAGAGCGCAGATAAGTATAGGCATTTGTACCCATACTGACCATCTAGTCAGGAAGCCAATGCAAATCATTGTTCCTCCCACAATGTGAGCCATGGAAACATAGTGTATAATTAACATTTCACTGCCAAAATTCCCTGCAGTATTTAAAATGTCATGTAAATAGTTTGTTTCTGTAATGAAAGTTACCCCTTTCAGAAACAAAAAGACACCAAAAATAACACGTACCAGATCTAACGGATAATAAGTGTGTGCATTAGCCCATTTGTTTAATTCTCTAATTGTAGCCATTACATTTAGTTTTTTGATATAAGGCTAATTTACTGAAAATTAAATAATTATTAAAATAATTTAAGAATTAAATAATTTAATGTTTAAAAAAATATTGAATTCACAACTCTTCCTTTAATTTGATAAAGAAATTATTGTCAAAAATTTGATAGCTCTTTGATTTTTTAAGTTTGCGCAATTTTATTTTTTGTTCCTGAGTGGTAGGATATAAACGTACTTTTTTTCGGTTGTATTCAATGTCTACCGGCATATTGAAATCAGCGTTTACATTATCCCAACGGTAATAGAAATAGTTGCCGTCTGTTTTGTAGACCAGTTCAGGGATTTGAGTAGTTTTCAAATATTGGTTAAAAATGGGAGTAAGGTTCATACCGCTTTTTTCATTGAAATAAGCGACCACCTGATCGGTGTCAATGATCTGTTTTTTAAAATGCTCGCTGTAATCGTGTAATAGTTTCCACCATTTAGCATCGTCATTAATCACATGTCGCAAGGTGTTCAACAGTAGAGCGCCTTTATAATACATGTCACCGCTTCCTTCGTTATTTACACCGTATTGTCCTATAACCGGTCGGTCGTTCTGTACATTAAAGCCTTGACCGTTGATGTATTTCATAGCGGCTTCATAACCTTTTTGGCATTCAATAAATACGGTTTCACTATAGGTAGTGAAAGCCTCATGAATCCACATATCTGCAATATCTTTACTGGTAATGCTATTTCCGAACCATTCGTGTCCGGTTTCATGAATAATAATAAAGTCAAAGCCCATTCCAAGACCACTTCTGGATAGATCCCTGCCTAAATAGCCTTTTCGGTATTTGTTTCCGTAAGCTACAGCACTTTGGTGTTCCATTCCTAAATAAGGAGTTTCTACTAATTTGTAACCGTCTTCCCAAAACGGATAATTTCCGAATTTTTTATTGAAACAGGCAAACATGGGTTTTACATCTGCTTCAAAGTGTTGCTTGGCCTTTTCCTCATTTTCCCGTAAAACATAATAGTCTAAGTCCAAACCTTCGTAAGTATCATGAATGTGGACATAATCGGCAATATTCACTGTGATATCGTAATTATTGATTGGATTTTTTACTTCCCAATCCCAGCGGGTGTATCCGTTTCCTAAATCCTGAGAACCTGTAAACCGACCGTTAGAAACATTCATTAAACCATTAGGTACAGCCACTTTTATAGTAGCTCCGTTATCAGGTTCATCCGTTTGTGAGTCTTTACACGGATACCATAAACTAGCCCCAGTTCCTTGGACAGCTACAGCAATAAAATCTTTTTTGTTATCATCTTTACTGAAAACAAATCCGCCATCCCAAGGTGCATTTTTAGCGACTTTAGGTTTACCGGAATAGTAGAATCTAAGTTTTTCTATCGAGTTTTGATCGATTGGTTGCGGAAAGTTGATGAAAACGGCATCGTAATCTCTTGTATAGTTTAGCTTTTGGTTGTTCCACACAATAGAATCAACTTTCATATTGTCAAACAGATCCAATTGTATTTTTTGCGTAGGTTCTATTACTTTAAAGGTGACCTGATTGTATCCGGTAATACTTTTTTCATCAGGATTGATAGTGAGACTCAAATCATACCGTTGGACGTCAAAACAAGTACGTTCCAAGCGTAAACCACCCTGTAAGGAATCTCTGTGGGTAAAGTTTTGAGCTGATAGTTGTTGGAAGCCAATGATTAAAAGGGATATGTAAAGTGATTTTTTCATCTATTTATTAAAATTAATGCCAGAATTAAACAAATTTAATAACATATTACTAATTATTTCTGAATCAATTGTAATATTAATTTCTTTTATCTTTTCTGATGAATAATTTTCAAAAGCTTTTATCAAAAGAATCTTGTTTTTTTCATCATAGTATAAGCTCCAATTTTCCCATGTTTTAACTTTTGTCGGACTGAAATCGACAATAAATTTATTTATAAGCTTTTTGGCATCTATACCTGAATAACCTTTTGATTTTTTAAAATGAATAGAAACAAGTGAACTATCTTTTTTTGAGAAAATAAAATCTGCGTATTCTTCTTCATTTTCATTAATTATTTTTGAGACTTCAAAATAATTTTTGTGTGTGTAGTGATTTCTATATTCTAATTGAATATCTGTATAATTAAGTTTAAATTGTGAATATACGTTTAAGAATAAAAATATTAATACAAATGTTATTTTCTTCATTTTAAAAACTTAAAATTCTGCTTCTTTAAAAATAGTCATTTTTTCTTTTAAAACAGGATGTATAAATGTAATTTCTTCGGCATGAAGATACAAACGATCTGCTTTGGTTCCGTACAAATCATCACCAATAATAGGGCAATTCAATCCTAGACTATGTGACGCATGAACACGCAATTGGTGTGTTCGTCCGGTAATAGGGAAGAAGTGTATGCGTGTTTTTTTATTCTTTATTTCGACGACTTTAAAATGTGTTTCGGCGGGTTTTCCGTATTCGTAGCAAACCAATTGATGCGGGCGATTGTCTAAATCTACTCGCAATGGTAAATTAATAATGCCTTCCGGCTGTTTTACAATGCCGTCAAGCAAAGCCACATATCTTTTTTTAACGGTTCGTTTGATAAACTGCGATTGTAGTTTTTTATAGATTTCTTCTGATTTGGCGATCAATAACAAACCGGAGGTCGACATGTCTAAACGATGAACGATCAGTGGACCTGTAGCTTCGGGATAGCGTTTCTTGACACGTTCGTAAACCGAATCTTGTATATTTTTTCCGGGAACGGAAAGAAATTCGGCGGGTTTATTCACAACTGCTAAATGATCGTCTTCAAAAACAATTTCGATATCTTTTCCTTCGGCGGGGTTTTCTAAGAGCGGATTCTCATCCATTTCTATGCCCTGTAACATGTGAGCCAGAATAGGTTCACATTTGCTTCTGCAAGCCGGGTAAAATTGTTTGTGTTTGCGTATTTCTGATTTTGGTGATTGTCCCCACCAGAATTCAGCTAAGGCAATTGGTTTTAAATTATTTTGAAAAGCATAATGCAATAACTTAGGTGCAGCACATTCACCGGCACCTGCAGGAGGATTATCGTCAAAAATTTCACCTACACTTTTTAATTTTTTATTTTGATTTAAAAAGGCGTATTGGGCAAATAATCGTTGTTGTAATTCTGAGGATTTATTGGCTCTTTCTAGTTTTAAATGATCAATTTCAGCTTGAAAACTTTCGACTTTCGACTTTTGATTTTCGACAGTTAAATTCCAATATTTTGTCATTTTTTTGAGTAAAATGCTTTCTTTTTTACTTTCTTCAGAAAGTTCGAGCTCTAATTGCTCAATTGTTGTTGGCGACAAATTATCAAAGGAAGCGCGTTTTTCATCCCGTTGAATTTTTAAGTCTTTAATACGCCGTTTCTGACGTCGGATATCGTTTTGTGCTTCTTCTTTTGTTTGCTCTAAATTTTTTTTGGCTTCTGCTAAAGCCATACTTTGTTCTAAAGCTTCTATTTTCCGGTTGTATTGGTTTAAAATAGCTTCTTCCTGCTTGAAAAAGCTATTTTGCGTTAGCATATCAAATACCGGAGGAACAAAATAAAGATGGTGGTTGCTATCGGCTAATTTTCCCGAAACACCCCATAAATAACCTAATTTATCATTTTGATCGAGGCATACCAGAACGCCAAACATTTTTCCGATTACAAACCCTTCCTGATCTTTTTGTAAACCGAAGTTGTGTTCAAAATCAGTTTGGGTCTTTAAATATTCCTGAAGTTCTTGTGCTGCAATTCTACTCAGTTCATGAGGTTCGTAATAAAAAGGGAATGTAAATTTTTCGGGTAATGAAATACCTGAAATATCAGTTTTGAAATATCGGAATTTTGAAAGCATAAAAATTAGGTTGTCAGGCTGAATTCATTTCAGCTGCTAAAAAAAGATCCCGAAACAAGTTCGGGATCACAAAATTAATATTTATACTTGAATCACTCCTAAATTAAACGGTTTTTCAATAGGAACATGGTTAGCGGCTTCAATTCCCATAGAAATCCAGGTTCTGGTTTCCAATGGATCAATAATAGCATCGGTCCACAAACGAGCGGCAGCATAATACGGGGAAACCTGAGCGTCGTATTTAGCCTTGATCTTATTGAATAGTTCTGCTTCTTTTTCCGGAGTTAATTCTTCTCCAGATTTTTTTAAAGAGGCTGCCTCGATCTGTAATAATACTTTTGCTGCCTGAGCGCCCCCCATAACGGCTAATTGAGCACTTGGCCAAGCGAATATCAATCTGGGATCATAAGCTTTCCCACACATGGCATAATTACCGGCTCCGTACGAATTTCCTACTACAACAGTAAATTTAGGAACCACAGAGTTGGAAACAGCATTGACCATTTTGGCTCCGTCTTTAATAATTCCGCCATGTTCTGATTTACTGCCAACCATAAACCCGGTTACATCCTGAAGAAAAACCAAAGGGATTTTCTTTTGGTTGCAATTCGCTATAAAACGGGTGGCTTTATCAGCAGAATCCGAATAAATTACACCGCCGAATTGCATTTCACTTGGTTTTGTTTTGGCACCGGTTGTTTTCACAATTTTACGTTGATTGGCAACAATTCCTACAGCCCAACCATCGATGCGGGCATAGCCCGTAATAATGGTCTGTCCGTAACCGGCTTTGTATTCATCAAAATCTGAATTATCGACTAAGCGTTTGATGATCTCCATCATATCATACTGGTCTGCACGGGATTTAGGTAAAATACCATAAATATCTTCTTCTTTTTCAGCCGGTTTTTGAGCTTTTATCCTGTTGAATCCGGCTTTTTCATAATCGCCGATCTTTCCTATGACCGATTTGATTCTGTCTAAAGCGTCTTTATCGTCTTTTGCTTTGTAATCAGTAACTCCTGAAATTTCACAATGAGTAGTGGCACCGCCTAAGGTTTCGTTATCGATACTTTCGCCTATGGCTGCTTTTACCAGATAACTTCCAGCTAAGAAAATACTTCCGGTTTTATCTACGATAAGCGCTTCATCACTCATAATGGGCAAATAAGCGCCACCGGCCACACAACTTCCCATAACGGCTGCGATTTGCGTGATGCCCATACTGCTCATTACAGCATTGTTGCGGAAAATTCGCCCAAAATGTTCTTTGTCGGGAAAAATCTCATCCTGCATGGGTAAATATACTCCGGCAGAATCTACTAAATAAATGATCGGTAGTTTGTTTTCAATAGCGATTTCCTGTGCTCTTAAATTCTTTTTCCCGGTAATAGGGAACCAGGCTCCGGCTTTTACGGTAGCATCATTAGCTACTACAATGCATTGTTTTCCCTGAATATATCCTATCTTAACAACAACTCCTCCGGAAGGACATCCTCCGTGTTCCGGATACATTTCTTCTCCGGCAAAGGCACCGATCTCAATACTTTTTGAATCAGTATCTAATAAATAATCAATACGTTCCCGGGCAGTCATCTTTCCTTCGGCATGTAATTTTTCGATTCGTTTTTGACCACCGCCTAGTTTAACTTTGGCTAATTTATTCTTTAAATCTGAAATTAAAAGTTTGTTGAAATCTTCGTTTTTGTTAAAATTTATATCCATTTTTTGCGAAATCTAAAAAGTATGCGCTAAAATAAGAAAAGAGAATGAAATTATATAAAAAAAATCCAAGTATAACACTTGGATTTTTAAGCAACTTAGAAAAGTTGATATTTTATGGCAAGGCTAATATTTTTTAAACTGTTGTTATCTTGCGAATAATAATCGAATAATACGGTTTTTGATTGTAGTTTTGCTTCAAAAAATAGCTTTTGATAGGCATAACCTACTCCTAATCCGAAACTGGTTTTAGGCGTAAAACCTGAGATCTTTTCTCCGCCTGCATAATAACCGTTAGACTTTCCGATAGCATAATTCAGATCAAAAGACGGAGTGAAAAATATCTTAGAATTATCATTAAGGAAAACATAATATCTTAAACCGATAGGTATGTTTACGTAGTTTAACTTTATTTCACCTTCTTTTTCGGTATAAACATTGGGACTTAAATAATAACGACTGGTAGCATCTTGTTTGATAGTATTATAGTTGGGATCTAAAATAAAGCTGAATTTATTATTGTTGAACGGAAGTACTATTTCGAATTCTACACCAGCTCCGAAAAATACACCTTTATCAGTATCAATATTAAAAGATTCAAAATTAAAATTGCTATAGTTTAATTTAAGTGAAGGTTTTATATTAATTTTTGCAGTTTTGTTATTAAAAGTAGTATAATCAGCTGTTTTGCAACTGTTGTATTTTTCAAAGTATTTGATTAATGATCCTGCATCGTATTTGACATTTTGTATATACTGTCTTTCAAAATTACAATTCACATCTTCATATAATTGTTTTTTGTATTCATTATTGGTTAAAATACTTTCGCTGGAAACATTGTTCAGTTGGGTCTTTAAAACTTTTAAAGTATCAGCTGACGGATGATATTGAATGTATATCAATTGTTTAGGTTTGTCATTAAAATTTGAATAGAAAAATTTTACAATGTTTTCCTTTTCATATTTATAGAGTGACTTTTCTCCGGAAACCAATACTTTTAATAAAGCTGTTTCTTTAGTGTAAACAGGGTTGGGTGAATTACTAATCAGGTTAATTTTGTCTGATGATTTTTCAATGTCGACAGTATATTTAATATATCTGGAATTGTCGTAAATCTCAAATTCATTTAAGTTTTCAATATCAACTTCTTTCGGACTAGCTTCAGGGGCCGTTTTAAAAATGATCTTTGAAGGATTATTTCTCCAGTCAGTGTTTTTTATAAAACCTTCTACTTTTTCTCCGGTGTTGTCAATATAATACCCACTCAGGAATTTTGTTTGGGAGAAGGAAAGGAACGTAATTAAAGAGGCAATGGCAGTTAAAATACTTTTTTTCATAAATAAATTAGTTAATTAGAGTGGTACAAACATAAGCTTTTTCTGCTAAATAGAAATCGTTTTTTTATGTAATGATTATAGTAAAAACTAATTATTTAATAACCAATTATTAACCTTAGTTTTAATCAGAATTGTATTCTTTGTGAATTTAGAGTTTAAAAATGAGATATAACTTTTTACTGTTCAGTTTACTTTTGATTATCTGTTGTTCCCCGACAGTTAATGCTCAAAATTTAAAGCAATTAAAAGAAGAATTAGAGCAGGCAATTCAACATAATTCTACTCCGGTTGTTTTAGAGAAGAGGTTTTTAATAGGTAAAATTTATGCTGAAAGCGGATTGTATGCTAATGCATTAGAATATTTTAACTCAGTATTAAAGGATTATCAGAATAATTCAAAAGATTCACTTTTTGTAAAAACGAATATTGAAGTCGGAGAATTGTATAACAACACAAAGCGATATGCAAATGCTATTCCCTTTATAGAACAGGCAATATCAGTTTCTAAGCAATTGGATTACAAGCAAGGTTTGGTTAAAGCCTATAGTACACTTGGTTCTTCTTATGAGAAACAAGGTAATTATATGAAAGCATTGGAATTTGAAAATAAAAGTTTGAGTGCTTTAAGTGAAAAAGGACATAGAGAAATCAGAGCTAAAGTTTATGAAAATATAGGAAGCATTTATGAAGACTTAATGCAGTATGATGAAGCTTTTGAGTATTTTGAGAAAAGTTATCAATTGGTCAAAGGAACTTCTTCTAAAGCAGAGGCTAATGTGTTGAATAATATTGGTGATGTTTACAGAAAAAAAGGAAATTTAACTATAGCGATTACGATTACCCGACAGGCTTTGGAAGTGGCAACAAAGGTCAATGACAATCACCTTTTAGAAAGTGCTACTAAAGATTTGGCTAAGGCTTACGCTTTACAAGGAGATTATGAAAAAGCTTATAATTACCGTTTAGAGGCAGAAAATTTTAAAGAATTATCCCTTAAAGCAGAAAATCAAAATCAGGTAAATGTATTGTTGACGGATTTAAAGATCAATCAGAAAGAATCACAAATCAAACTTCTGAAAGAGCAAAACAAACTCAATTCCACTCGTTTAATCTTATCAGTCGTGATCTTAGGAATCTTCTTTATTTCTGTTTTTTTATGGTTTTTGTATGCCGGAAAGAGAAGGAGAATAAATACGAAATTGCAGGAATTGGAACAGGAGAAATTAAAGGCAGAATTAGAGCTTAAAGCAAAGGAAAAAAAGAACCTGCATCGCAATTTAGAGGTTAAAAATGCAGCTTTGTCGCGCTATAGTCTGCATTTAGTTCAAAAAAATAAATTATTGACCGAACTTTCCGCAAAACTAAAACATTTAACACAGCGACAATCGGTTAATTATGAAAAACACTTAAAAGACCTTTGTTCGGAGATTGATTTTACGTTGCAGCAAGATAGCGAATGGAACGATTTTAACGTGTTTTTTGAAGAGATACATCCTAATTTTACAAAAAACCTTTCCGAAGCAGCTATTGAAACTTTAACACCGACAGAATTAAAGTTGGGTATTTTGTTGCGTCTGAATTTATCCTCAAAAGAAATAGCCTCAATCCTGAGAGTTACACCGGATAGTGTACGGGTAGCCCGCCACCGTTTCAGAAAGAAATTGCCTCTTGATACGAAAGAAGATTTAGTGGCTTTTTTATTGGCTTTATAGCTTATTTTTATCCTATTTACATATAAAGTTATCACAATGTAAATTCAATCTTAATGTTGCCTTCTTGTTTCCTTAAAAAAACGGATCGTTTCTTATTTGTTGCCTCCTATATTTTTACCGAATCTATTGATAATTATAGTTTTGGGGCAAAATCAAATTATAAAGAAATGAAAAAACAAACACAGCTAAAATGGTTATTTGTAACGGTATTTCTACTGTTTTCATTTGCCAAAATCAATGCTCAGAACGGTTCAGTAACCGGGAAAGTTGTTGATGAAAATAACTTTTACCTTCCGGGAGCTAATGTAGTTCTGGAAGCCCTAAAAAAAGGAGCCGTAACGGATTTTGACGGTAAATTTTCTATTGTGTCAGTTCCTGCCGGAACCTATAAATTGAAAGTTACTTATTTAGGATATGAAGATTCAGAAGTTGATGTAACTATTGAAGTTGGTCAAACGGCTGATGTGATCGTTCAACTAAGTCCCAAAAAATTAAACTTAAACGAAGTAGAGTTAGTAGGATACGGAAACGGCCAATCGAAAGCGCTAAATGCGCAAAAAAATAATATGAATGTAACGAATGTTGTTTCCACCGATCAAATCGGAAAATTTCCGGATGCAAACATCGGAGATGCTGTAAAACGTATTCCAGGAATTACCATGCAGGTAGATCAGGGGAAGCCCGAAACATTATTGTACGGGGTTTGTCCCCTCAACTAAATTCAGTTACACTAAACGGCAGCAGAATTCCTTCTGCCGAAGGAGATAATCGAAATGTTCAGATGGATTTGATCCCGTCTGATATGATCCAGACTATTGAAGTTAATAAAACGATCACACCTGATATGGATGGTGATGCTTTAGGTGGTTCCGTAAATCTGGTCACAGCAACGGCGCCTCAAAAATTCCGTTTGTCTTCAACATTAGGTTCCGGAGTTAGCTTTATTACGGATAAGCGAATTTTAAACGGTTCATTTTTAGTAGGTAATCGTTCCAAAAATAAAAAATTTGGATGGATGGCATCCGCCTCCATTAATGATACTGATTTCGGTTCGGATAATATCGAAGCTGAATGGGATGATAAGTTTGAATACAATACCGGTGCAACTGACGGCGATGGCGAACCTGTTTTGGAAGAAGTAGCTGTAAATCCATACACTAAAAGTTTTGAAACCCGTAAATATTTGGTTCAAAGAGTTCGCAGAAGTTTTGCATTAAATTTTGATTACCAGTTCAACAGCACCAACGAATTGTATTTTAAATCAATGTACAACTGGCGTGATGATAGGGAGAATCGTTACCGAACTAAATATGAAATTCTGGACGGAGAAGATATTACTCTTGGTGATTTCACTGTAACAAACGGAAACTTGACAAGCTTTCCGGCAGAAATTACTCGAGAAACAAAAGGAGGGATCAATAATAACAGAAATAAAAGTCGGCGTTTAGAAGATCAGAGAATGCAGAATTATTCATTAGGAGGGAAGCACTTGCTGGGAACAGTAAAAACAGATTGGATGGTTTCATTTGCAAAAGCGTCTGAGGAACGAAAAAATGAAAGATATGTCGGTTTCCAGTCAGAATACAACGTTTTTAATGATAATACCGATACAGAGTTTCCCCGAATGTATGCAGTAAACCCTACAGATGAGACAAATTACGGAAATTTTGAATACGATGAAATTACTGAGCAATACCAGTACACAGAAGAAAAAGATATTAATGCCTTAGTAAATTTTGAAGTTCCGGCTGACTTTTTCGGGAATGGTACGGTTAAGTTCGGAGTAAAAACACGTTTTAAAAATAAGAACCGAAACAATAATTTCTTTGAATATGATTTAGAAGATACTTATCCTACAATGGATCTGACAGGTCTTAAAGATTACACGAATACAGATTTTTTACCGGGTAGTCGATACCAATTAGGGAGCTATGTTAGTGCCGATTGGTTAGGTTCATTGACTTTAGTAAACGGAGAAGCAGTTCCTGATGAGTTTCTGCGAGCTAATTTTGATGTAAGTGAAAATGTTTGGGCAGGTTATGTTATGACAACTCAACAAATTACGAATAAGCTAGGTTTAATGCTTGGAGTAAGAGTTGAAAATACATCGTTAGAAGCAACCGGTAACAGAATAGAAGACGAAGAAGAACTTGTGGGAACCATTACGGATAAAAACAGTTATACCAATGTGTTGCCAAGTGTTCACTTTAAATATACACCAAATGATAATGCTGTCATTCGGTTTGCAGTTACGAATACTTTATCAAGACCCAATTATGTGGATTTAATTCCGAGCTTAGATGTGGTAACTTCTGACGAAGAAATTTATGTAGGAAATCCCGATTTAAAGCCAACCACTTCAACAAACTTTGATTTGCTTGGAGAATACTATTTCAAAAGTGTAGGATTGATCTCAGGAGGTTTGTTTTACAAAGATATCAGCGATTTCATTTATCAGTTCCAGACAGAAATAGACGCAGACTTATATGGAGCGGGAACATCCGGTTATAGAGTATACCAACCTTTAAACGGTGATAGGGCATCAATTTTTGGTGTTGAGGTTTCGTTTCAAAGAAATTTAGACTTCTTACCCGGTTTTGCTAAAAATTTCAATGTCTATCTGAATTACACCTATTTGACCTCTGATGCAAAAGGGATTCGAAATGAAGACGGAGAGGAACGTGATGATTTAGATTTACCTAACACGTCACCGAATATGTTCAACGGATCTTTAGGGTATAATCACAAGTATTTTAATGCCCGCTTATCAGCTAATTTCTCCGATGCTTATATCGATGAAATAGGAGGCAACCAGTTTGAGGATCGTTATTACGACCAACAATTTTTCTTAGACTTCAATTTAGGTGTAACTTTGTCTAAAAATTTGAGACTTTATGCCGAATTAAAAAATATTACCGATCAGCCTTTGCGTTACTATCAATCAATCAGTAAACGGACACAACAAGCGGAATACTATGGAAGACGCTTAACATTCGGTATTAAATATGATTTATATTAAGAACTAATTTTTACAATGAAAACTATTTATTTAATAAATGCTGCTGCGGCAATTTTAGCCGTGAGCTGCCAAACACAGTCTGATTTAACACCTATAACTCCTGATGTAATTACAGAAAAAACAATAAACGATACAGACGATCCGGCAATTTGGGTAAACCCGGAAAACTCTGCTGAAAGTATTGTGTTCGGAACGGATAAAGAAACTGACGGAGCGATCTATGCTTTTGATCTGGAGGGAAAAATTATAGAAGAGAAAACACTTCGTAACATGAAAAGACCAAACAATATTGATTTGGTTTACCAAGTTCCGTTAAATGATTCAGTAAAGGTCGATATCATAGCATTCACCGAAAGAGAAGAACAACAGATCAGAGTATTCTCTGTTCCGGATATGCAGCCTTTAGATAAAGGAGGGTTTAAAGTGTTTGAAGACGAAACCAATGAAGCTTATCAATGGCCTATGGGAATAGCCTTGTATCATTCACCGACAGATCATAGAGTATATGCAATCGTAGGAAGAAAAGAAGGACCAGCCGAAGGTTATTTATACCAATATGAATTGCAACCAGCGGGAAAAGGTTTACAAGCAGTTTTGGTTCGGAAATTTGGAAAATTCAGTGGTAAGAAAGAAATTGAAGCCATAGCTGTGGATGCAGAAAACGGATATATTTATTATTCAGATGAAGAGTTTGGAGTACGTAAATATTATGCCGAACCTTCAAGAGGAAACCAAGAGTTGTCAGTTTTCGGTCAGGATAAATTCTTAAGCGATATTGAAGGTATTGCTATTGCAAAAACAACAACAAAAGGCGGTTATATTATTGTTTCAGATCAACAAAGAGGAACATTCAATGTGTTTGATCGTCAAACCAATGCTTTCATCAAAGCGGTAAACTTGACTACAGTTGAAACTGATGGTTGTGATGTGGTAACCACAAACTTAGGTACTGATTATCCCAAAGGATTATTTGTAGCCATGAATGATACCAAAGAGTTCTATTTTTACGATTTCGGAAAAATTATAGATGAAATTGAGAAAACAACAACTCAACCTTAAAAAGAAAAATTGTGTTATTCTTTTTTAAAGTTGATTCTAAAAAAGGGCTTTTTTAAAAGCCCTTTTTTATTGTTATTCTTCATCTTTTTGTCCTGTCATCATCAGATAGGCTTTTAAGAATCCGTCAAGATCTCCGTTCATGACCGCATCAACATCAGTAGATTCGAATCCGGTTCTTACATCTTTCACTAATTTATACGGATGCATTACGTAGTTTCGGATCTGAGAGCCCCATTCGATTTTCATTTTCCCGGCTTCAATGTCAGCTCGTTTCTCTAAACGCTTTTTCAATTCTATTTCATACAATTGAGAACGTAGCATTTGCATTGCTCTTTCCCGGTTATCGTGTTGCGAACGGGTTTCAGAGCACTGAATTTGAATTCCGGTCGGTTTGTGAACCAATTGTACTTTAGTTTCTACCTTGTTTACATTTTGTCCGCCGGCACCACTGGAACGAGCGGTAGTGATTTCAATATCAGACGGATTGATCTCAATCTCAATAGTGTCATCAACCAAAGGATAAACATAAACGGAAACGAAAGAAGTATGACGTTTAGCATTACTGTCAAAAGGCGAAATACGTACCAATCGGTGTACTCCGTTTTCTCCTTTCAGATAACCGAAAGCAAAATCTCCGTCAAATTCTATGGTTACGGTTTTTACTCCGGCAACATCTCCTTCCTGAAAATTCAGTTCTTTAATTTTATATCCTTGTTTTTCGCCCCACATTAAGTACATACGCATTAGCATAGAAGCCCAGTCGCAGCTTTCAGTCCCTCCGGCTCCGGCAGTAATTTGCAATACAGCACTCATACTGTCTCCTTCATCAGAAAGCATGTTCCTGAATTCCAGATCTTCTATATGCGTGATGGTTTTATCATATTGTTCGTCTACTTCTTCTTCAGTTACATCACCTTCTTTGTAGAAGTCTAACATAATTTGAAGTTCATCAGATAATTCAACAGCTTTGTTGTAATCTTCAACCCATTTTTTCTTTGAGCGGATGTTGCGAACAATAACTTGCGCTTCTTTTGCGTTGTCCCAAAAGTCAGGGGCAAAGGTTTTTTCTTCTTCGTTAGTGATTTCGATCAGTTTCTTATCGATGTCAAAGATACCTCCTTAACGCACCAAGGCGATCAATAATATCTTTAACTTGTTCTGTGTTTACCATAAAAATTGTAGTTTTACGACACAAAAATAAGACATTCCTTTTGATATATGGAAATAAATTTAATAAGTGATACAGTTACCAAACCAACTCAGGAAATGTTGGAGGCAATGTTTACGGCAAAAGTAGGGGATGATGTGTTTAAGCAAGACCCTACAGTAAACGAATTGGAGCGTTATACTGCAAGTTTATTCGGTAAAGAAGCGGCTTTGTTTTTTCCTAGTGGTACAATGGCTAATCAAACAGCTATACGATTGCATACTAAACCGGGTGATGAGGTTATTTGCGATAAATGGTCTCATATTTTTTTGTATGAAGGAGGCGGAGTTGCTGCAAACAGTGGTGTTTCTTGTCATTTAGTAGATGGAAGCAGAGGAAAGATTACGGCTCAGCAGGTAAAAGAAGTGATTAATGACCCCGAGTTTTATCACGCTCCTGTAACCCGATTGGTAAGTCTTGAAAATACAACAAATAAAGGGGGAGGAGCATGTTATGATCTTTCAGATATGCAAGCTATAGGACAAGTCTGTGAAGAGCATGGATTAAAATATCATTTAGACGGTGCACGTTTGTGGAATGCTATGATTGCAAAACAGCAAAATCCTAAAGATTTCGGTCGGTTATTTGATACGATCTCAGTTTGTTTATCTAAAGGACTGGGAGCACCTGTAGGTTCTGTTTTGGTAGGTTCGGCAGAGGATATGAAAAAAGCAATGCGTGTCCGTAAATTGTTCGGAGGTAATATGCGGCAGTCCGGATATTTAGCAGCAGCAGGATTATATGCGCTACAACATAATATACAGAGGTTGTCAAAAGATCATGAGCGCGCTCAGGACCTGGCTCAGGTATTATCAAAAAAAGAATGGGTTATGACAGTAGAACCGGCAGAAACTAATATAGTGATCTTTACATTGAAGCCTACTGTTAATGAACAGGATTTTATTGAAAAACTGAAACAAAAGAATATTTTAATCAGTTCTATGGGGCAAGGAAAACTTAGGATGGTAACGCATTTAGACTATCGTCAGGTAATGCATGATTATGTGATGGAAGTTTTAGATAAATTATAAAAAAAAAGGATTCTGCAGAATCCTTTTTTTATAAAAACACATCTGAAATTTATTCACTATCTAATTCCAAATGTAATTTGTCAGTATTCAGAATCTTTTCGGCAGTATCAATATCACTTTGATCGCCTCGAACAAAAAGAAGGAATTTACATTCATTTAAATGATCCTCATATTTTTTAGCATTGTGCTTTTCTACACCTGCAAAGGTTAATATAGCAATAATACTGCTGCCGAATGCTCCTAAATCAGCTCCGGCAATTCCACCAACTAAAGCACCCGCGCCGTAAAGAAAACCAAGTCCCGGAATAGTAAAAACTCCTATTCCTGTAAGTATTCCTAATGTAGTTCCGGCAATAACTCCTAAACTGACTTCCGCTGCTTCAGCAGTGTCGTTAGTTTTAATGTGTACATGATTGTTGATTAAATCAGCTTTACCTAAAATAGAAACTTTTTCAGTATCAAAACCATTATTTTTTAGTTGATCAACTGCTTGTAGTGCTTTTTTGTGAGTTTCATAAACTGCAACTAATGTTTTCATGATTTCTGTTTTTTAAGTTAACTATATAAAGTTAAGGCTTTTCAACGGAAACACTATTAGAGAAAAGTTAATTTATTTGAATAAATCCATTCCGGGGATATTAGGCATCCCTTCTTTGGCAACTGCGGCAATTTCGGTTTCATTAACCTGAGTAGCACGCTCAATAGCTTTGTTTAAAACATTTACCAGATAATCTTCCAGCATTTCTTTGTCCTGTAAAAGATCGTCACTAACAGTAATGTTTTTAATAGTTCTGTTGGCTGTAATGGTTACTTCTAATAAACCATCCGAACTTTTTTCGTCAATTAAAACGGTGTCTAAACGTTTTTTGGTTGCTTCTACTTTTTCTTGGGTTTCTTTGATTTTTCCCATCATACCCATTAAGTCTCCGAACATAAATGTTAAATTTTAATTTTGAACGACAAATTTAGTAAATTTATACTCATTAATAAATCTATAAATTCATGAGAAAAATTTCGGTCGTCCTGTATATTTCCATTACTTTTGTTCTTTCTTGTAATTCCAAAAAATCAGAAATGAATACAGATGTGCAGCCCCCGATTGCCAAAAAAATACCGTATAAATTAGAAAAACACAACGATGTCAGAATCGATAACTATTACTGGTTAAACCAAAGAGAAGATCCGGAAGTTGTGGCTTATCTGGAAAAAGAGAATGAGTACTATCAGAAAATGACGGCTCATACAAAGAAACTTCAGGAAGATTTATTTCAGGAGATGAAATCTCGAATTAAGGAAGACGATACCTCAGTTCCTTATTTTTACAACGGATATTACTACATTACTCGTTTTGAAACCGGAAAAGATTATCCTATTTATGCTCGTAAAAAAGGAAGTTTGGATGCTCAGGAAGAAATTATGTTTGACTGTAATGAAATGGCTAAAGGGCATTCTTATTTTAATTTGAATGGTATCAGTGTGAGTGAAGATAACGAATGGTGTTCATTTGGAGTAGATACCGTTTCAAGACGCCAGTATACAATTAAAGTTAAAAATCTGAAGACCGGTGAAATTTTACCGGAAGCTATTGAGAATGCCACAGGAAGTACAGCTTGGGCAAGTGACAATAAAACTTTCTTTTACACTAAAAAAGATCCGCAAACTCTTCGTTCTGATAAAATATATAAGCATATATTAGGAACAGAACCGGCTAAAGACGAATTGGTTTTCCATGAAAAGGATGATACTTTTTATACGTTTGTATATAAAGAAAAATCTAAAAAATATCTGGTTATCGGTTCTACAAGTACGTTGACCTCAGAATATCAGGTTTTAGAGGCAAATGATCCGTCCGGGAAGTTTCGTGTTTTCCAGAAAAGAGTAAGAGGAGTAGAATATTCCATTTCTCATTTCGGAGACAGCTTTTATATATTGACTAATAAAGATAAGGCAACTAACTTTAAATTGATGAAGACTCCCGAAAAGGCTACGATCTCTGAGCATTGGGTTGATCTGATTCCGCATAGGAAAGAAGTCCTTTTAGAAGGAATTGATATTTTTAAGGATTATTTGGTAGTTGAAGAACGTTCCAACGGATTGAATAAAATTCAGATTCGCCCGTGGAGTGGGGAAGAGCCTTATTATCTGCCTTTCGAAAGTGAGACCTATACCGCTTACACAACTACAAACCCTGATTTTGATACAGAATTGTTGCGTTTTGCTTACCAATCATTGGCTACGCCTTCATCGGTGATTGATTTTAACATGCGTACCAAAGAGAAAACGGTTTTAAAAGAACAGGAAGTGCTTGGAGGCAAATTCGATAAAAATAATTATCAGGAAGAACGTATTTGGGCTACCGCTGAAGACGGAACTAAAGTTCCGGTTTCTTTAGTCTACAGAAAAGGAGTTCAAAAGGATGGAAAAAATCCGTTATTGCAATATGCTTACGGTTCTTATGGTTCTTCAATGGATCCTTGGTTCTCTACAACACGTTTGAGTTTATTAGACAGAGGATTTATTTTTGCGATAGCTCACATCAGAGGCGGAGAAGATTTAGGAAGAGATTGGTATGAAGATGGAAAGTTGTTAAAAAAGAAAAATACATTTACTGATTTTATTGATTGCTCTGAATATTTGATAAAAGAAGGATATACTTCCCGAGAGCATTTGTATGCGGAAGGAGGATCGGCCGGAGGCTTGTTGATGGGAGCAGTAGCAAATATGGCACCGGAATTGTATCATGGGATCATAGCTCAAGTTCCTTTTGTAGATGTAGTTACAACGATGCTGGACGATTCTATTCCCTTAACGACTGGAGAATATGATGAGTGGGGAAATCCTAACGATAAAGAATATTATGATTACATGCTTTCGTATTCACCTTATGATAATGTTAAGGCACAGGATTATCCTAATATGTACATTTCCACAGGATTACATGATTCGCAGGTGCAATATTGGGAACCTGCCAAATGGGTAGCCAAATTACGAGATATGAAAACTGATAAAAATCTCTTATTTTTAGATACAAATATGGATGCGGGTCATGGCGGTGCTTCAGGGCGCTTTGAAGCACTGAAAGAATTAGCTAAGGAATTTGCGTTTTTGTTAGATTTAGAAAAAATTAAGGAATAGTTAAACTTTTTTTGTTAAATTTGCATGGTTTTGGGGTTGTCAAAAATAAATACAGAAAGCCTACCACAACTAATTTTTTATTTATGAAAGAAGAAATAAAAGCCTACGATAATGTTCTTGCACTAATAGGGAACACGCCGTTGTTAAAATTAAGTAAAGTTACATCGAATCTGGAAGGTAACTTTTATGCAAAAGTAGAAGCCTTTAATCCTGGACATTCTGCAAAAGATAGAATAGCATTATATATTATTGAAGAAGCAGAGAGGAGAGGAATACTTAAACCGGGTGATACCATTATCGAAACGACTTCAGGAAACACAGGATTTAGTATAGCAATGGTTAGTATTATCAAAGGATATGAGTGTATACTAGCAGTTAGTTCTAAATCTTCTAAAGACAAGATTGATATGTTAAGAGCAATGGGAGCCAAAGTATATCTTTGCCCGGCTCATGTATCAGCTGACGATGAACGGTCTTATTACAGTGTAGCGAAACGTTTACACGAAGAAACAAAAGGTTCAATTTATATCAATCAATATTTTAATGAATTAAATATTGAAGCGCATTATAAAACTACCGGACCTGAAATTTGGGAACAAACCAATGGAAAAATCACCCATTTAGTGGCGTGTAGCGGTACAGGAGGAACTATCTCAGGAACTGCTAAGTTCTTAAAGGAAATGAATCCTGATATTAAAGTTCTGGGAGTGGATGCTTACGGTTCAATACTGAAAAAATACCACGAAACCCGTGAGTTTGACAGTAATGAGATCTATCCTTACAGAATTGAAGGTTTAGGTAAGAATTTGATCCCTACAGCAACTGATTTTGATGCAATCGATAAATTTATGAAAGTATCAGATGAGGAAAGTGCACATACAGCACGAGAAATTTCAAGAGTAGAAGGCTTGTTTGTAGGTTATACTTCAGGTGCAGCTCTACAAGCAGTTCGTCAATATGCTGAGGAAGGTGAGTTTACAAAAGACAGTAATGTCGTTATTATTTTCCCGGATCACGGTTCGCGTTATATGAGTAAAGTATATAGTGATGAGTGGATGAATGATCAAGGATTTTTTGATAGCGTAAATATAGAAGCTAATCAAAAAGTAGAAGTGATTAAATAATAGAAAATTATAATATCTCTATACTAAAAAAGCTCCGAATCGGAGCTTTTTTATATTTTAAATTATTTTCTTAATAACTCTTAATTTGTGAGTATGTCTGTTTGTTTCGGCATTGTAGATGCCTAAATGATCCAGACGATCAATTCGAACCTTTCCGGATGCATGAATAATATGATTGTTTTCCATCATAATTCCTACATGGATGATATTCCCTTCTTCATCATCAAAAAAGGCTAAATCTCCGGGTTCACTTTCTTCAATAAAACTAAGAGGTTCTCCTTGAGTAGCCTGTTGGGATGCATCTCTTAAAATATGATATCCGTTCAATCGATAAGCCATTTGCGTGAAGCCGGAACAGTCTATTCCGAAAGGGGATTTTCCACCCCACAGATAAGGAGCGTTAAGGTACATGAAAGCCGTTTTAACAATAGCGGTTTTAGACTTAATACCACATGTTTTTAGCCCTTCGAAAGCATAATTCTTAGTGTTAATATTTTCGTGGCTTAAAAAGGAAAGTGAAGAGCCCAAAGGAATGGCGATCAACTCGTTTTCAGGATTTGTAATGTATTCAATCAGATCAGCATTCAGAACTTCCGGAGTTTCCAGTAGATCTGCATATTGATTTTCGGAAATTTTAAAAAATTGTTTATTGTCAACCCAACCCGTGTATTGGTCAAAAGCGGTTTCAATCTTACTCCATTTAGGAGTTTCTTCAATAATTTTAAAAAATTCTCCAAATAACAATTGGGAAACCTGTTCGCTTCTGTCTGATGCTTCAGAACGAATGGGAACTATGGCAAGATTACAAATTCCGAACATTAAAACAATTATAATATTAAATAAAAAACACCGGATAGGATATCCGATGTTTTATAAAGGAAATATATTAAGCTTTTTCGATTACAATAGTTGAAGCACCACCACCACCATTACAGATAGCAGCAGCTCCTAATTTAGCATTGTTTTGTTCCAATACATTTAACAAGGTAACAACGATGCGCGCTCCCGAACATCCCAGAGGATGTCCTAATGAAACAGCCCCGCCGTTAACATTGATCTTATCTTCACTTAAACCTAAAATCTTAGCATTGGCTAAACCGACAACAGAGAATGCTTCGTTAAACTCAAAGAAATCAATATCTGTTAATTCTAGATTTGCTTTCTGTAAAGCTTTAGGTAAAGCTTTTGATGGAGCAGTAGTAAACCATTTTGGTTCCTGAGCAGCATCGGCAAAAGATTTAATATATGCTAATGGTTGTAATCCTAATGCGCTAGCTTTTTCTTCGCTCATTAACACTACAGCTGCAGCTCCGTCATTGATTGTAGAAGCATTGGCAGCAGTAACAGTTCCTTCTTTTGTGAATACAGGAGATAATACTGGGATTTTATCTAGTTTAACATTGGTAAATTCTTCATCTTTAGATACTAAGATAGGTTCTCCTCTTCGTTGCGGAACTTCCACTGGAACAATTTCTGAATCAAACTTCCCGTTTTCCCAAGCTTTTGCAGACCTTTCATAAGACTGAACTGTAAAACGATCTTGTTCTTCTCTGGTAATTTGGTATTCTGTTGCACATTGATCAGCAAATACCCCCATAGGTTGGTTGTCATAGGCATCAAACAAACCATCTCGTTGTAAACCATCGGCTAGAGTAGCAGGCCCGAATTTAACACCATTTCTCATGTGTACGTAATGAGGGATTAAGCTCATGTTTTCCATACCACCGGCTACGATAATATCAGCATCACCACATTGGATAGCCTGAGCGCCCTGCATGATTGCTTTCATACCACTGGAACATACTTTATTAATGGTTGTACAAGGTACAGTGTTAGGTATTCCGGCATATAACGCAGCTTGACGTGCAGGAGCTTGTCCGTTGTTAGCCTGAACAACATTTCCCATTAATACTTCGTCAACTTCTTCCGGTTTTAAATTGATTTTATTTAGTGCTCCTTTTATAGCAGTTGCTCCTAATTTTGTAGCCGGTACACTGGATAAAGCTCCCATGAAGCTACCGATCGGAGTTCTGACTGCAGAAACAATAACAACTTTTTTACTCATGATGTGTTTATTTAGTTTTTGCGAATTTACTATTTTTATTCCAAAAAAATTCTTTAAATCAATCGAAATAGTGAATTATTAACGTAAATAAGGGAGAGCTCTTTTTTTTAGTAAAAAAAGTTGTTTTGCTATCTGTTTGAATTTTAAATCGTTTCATTTTTTTTTAAAATAAAAATGAAAAAACTTTAGAAAATAGTTGTAAATAATAATAGTAAGGCTTACATTTGCAACCGCAAAAAAGATAAGTTCTTTTAAAGATTTAAGGAGAGGTGCCGGAGTGGTAACGGAGCAGATTGCTAATCTGTCATCGGGTAACCGATGCCAGGGTTCGAGTCCCTGTCTCTCCGCTTCTTTTTTCGGGGTGTAGCGTAGCCCGGTCATCGCGCCTGGTTTGGGACCAGGAGGTCGCAGGTTCGAATCCTGCCACCCCGACGGATAAAATAATGGTCTCGTAGCTCAGCTGGATAGAGCAACTGCCTTCTAAGCAGTAGGTCTCAGGTTCGAATCCTGACGGGATCACAAAAAGCCTAGTAAATTTATTTACTAGGCTTTTTTGTTTTTAAATATTGTGTTATTAGTGTACCTTAGATTAGAGAAATCAGATACAATGTTCTATTTTCAGGAGTGCATAAATTTTATGAAAACAAAAATGGAAAGACTCGTTGTTTTTATTTTTTTTCTTCTATTTAATTCACAATTAAATTCTCAGGTAATTGAGAGTTATATTGATTTCTCTAAAAATGCAAAGCTTCAAAAAGATTATATATTTGAAGAACCTGAATCAGGCATTAGTCAGAAAGTTAATTATTTGGGAGAAATTATTGCTGGAAATAAGATAAAGTATAAAGTGTTGATATCTCATATTAACCTTTTCGGAAAAGGAGTAAATGAATTGATCTTTATTTCAGATAAAAATGAAGAATATATTTATGCTTTAGATTTACCGAAAGATTTTCCTCTGTTTATAAAAGACAATAAGTTATTTTTTGAGGATGAAACGGAGGGAGTGCAAAGTATGATAGTTTCAGATTTATTGAATTGGTTTTGTTCTCCTTTTGGATGTTTCCCTAGGAAAAACAGAAAATAATAATCCTTTCCGGATTATTGGTAACACATTTAACTTTTTTAAGAATTAGTTCGATAAAAGACAGATGGATTTTTTACGGACTGTAATTTTTCTGTATTTTTGAATTAAGATCAAAAAAGCAACTGTTTATTAGTGTAGAATTATGAAAATCAAAATCTTATATAGTATCTTTTTTCTTTTTGTTTCCGTAGTCATTACTGCTCAGAATTTTGAATTGAAAGATCCGGATATCATTGCATTGAAAGAAAAAGCAAAATCAAAAGACTTTTCAGAAGAGATAGTCTATCTGTATTTTTTAGAGAATTATAAACCGACTTCCGAGAAAATTAAGATTAAAAGATCCGATTATCTTGAAGATAGTATTTGTTCTTTTGAACAAACATTTGAAAATAACATCCGTTACGTTGTAAATAATTGTGATGAAGAAGGAGGAGCTACAATTAACATCTTTTTGCCTAAAATAGAAAAAGAGAAGATTAAAAAATGGATTGAAAAAATATATAGTGCCGAAGCCGGAGATGTAAAAAATAAATGGTATAGTGGTAAAGATATTTACGGTCCGGAAGATAAAGGAGCGGGTTGTTATTATGAGATAACACCTAAACAAAAGGAGTGGAGTATTAGTATCTTTTGCGGATGTTAAATTGCCTATATAGGCTTGGAAAACCAACAAAATCAAAAATTATTTATCAAAATTAAAATAAGTTCCTACCTTAGCGCTATTGTTCTTTACGTAGTTTCTATCAAACGGAAAAGGTTGTTCTTAGCGGAACATTAATAGGGAATCCGGTGTAAATCCGGAGCTGTCGCGCAACTGTAAGTAATTTCATGATTTTTATCCTTAGTGATCCACTGTTTCTTATAACGGGAAGGATGGTAAAAATTGTTACAAGCCAGGAGACCTGCCTGTTTCTGATATGACGGTACTTTCGCGATCTGAAGTTAGAGTCAATTTTGGTGTCGAATTGGCGGAGTTTTAATTCCGACCAATACATAATCTATTCTCTTTTTTTATTGCAAAATGTGCTGCGAAGTTATTTGAAGAACTTTTAAATTATTGTTTAATATTTAAAAGTAAATGAAATGACAGTATTTCAGTATGACTATCCGCGAACTGATAGTCGGATTGCTATGACTTCCGTAAAAAGCGGAGATAATAGTTCTAAAAAGAATTGTTTAACACTGAAAAAAAGAAGGTTATGACAATTGAGCAAAGAATAGTACAATCGGAAACCAGAATTTTTAAAGCTGTATTTCCTAATACGACCAATCATTATGATACGCTATTTGGCGGAACAGCAATGCAATTGATGGATGAAGTAGCCTTTATTGCGGCAACGCGTTTCTGCAGGCAGAAAGTAGTTACTGTATGTAGTGACAGAATTGATTTTAAAAAACCGATTCCAGGAGGAACTATTATTGAGTTAGTGGGTAAAGTTTGCCATGTAGGCAATACCAGTTTAAGAGTTTCTGTAGAAATATTTATTGAGGAGATGTATTCGGAAGAAAGAGACAAAGCAATTCATGGAGAATTTACTTTTGTTGCTTTGAATGAGGATAAACAGCCTGTAAGAATAGTAAGTTGATCTGAAAAAGAAAGCCCGTTTTTACGGGCTTTTATTATTCAATACATTTCAGGTAATCCATAAATAAACGACTTGGGTAGAAGGTTTCTTTTAAGAGTTCTGATTGTATCTCTTTTTTGATGATGTAATCTTGACTTTCGCCGGAAAATTGTATCCGCATTAGTGAAACCGGAGAACTTTTGAGTTCGTCGTAGTTTTGTTTTGTAAAGACAAAATAAGCATTCAATATACGAATATTAGCTTTGTCTTCCTCAATATAGCTCAATGCAGAGCAGATATCTTCATTGATGCTTAGCAGGGTTACAATTTTACCGTTTTCTAACTGAAGTATAACTTTAGAACTTCTGTTCAGACATTTGGTAGGAATAAAAATCGTATTTTTTTCTACGATTTGTAGACCTAAAGTCGGAATTCCGTTATTGTTTAATAAGGTTGCCTGTATAAGTTCTTTTTTAGAACCGAAAACTTTTTCTGAGAAAAGTTGCTCTTTCAGTATTTTTAAAGAAGTAGAATCTGTTTTTTCTTCAATTTCATATTTACATCTTTTAGACTGAGAGAAAAGAGTAACAGAGGTTAGTAAAAATAGAATTAAATAGCGCATATTTATTTTTTTGTGCAAAATAGGATAATTTTTTTATTTTCTGAATCAGTTGTGAAAAATACATAAGTATCACCACCGTCTTTGATTTTGTATTTCTTTCTTAATTCTTCCGGTTTCAAGGGGAAGTTCCGGGTAGAAATATTAAGTTTTTGATTGAGAAGGTATGTTTTGGCTGAATTTTTATCAAAGGGAACTACCTGATCAATTATAAAATTACGTCCCGGTAAATTTAAGTCTTCATCAGTTGTATACAAATGAGAATGCTGGTGTAATTTATCGATGTGAAAAACAGCGGAAACAGCATTAAACATACCGGATTTTAATAAAGCAGCATTGGGTTCGAACAAATATTTTTTAGGTTTGCTGAATGTGGACTGATAATCTGTATTCCAATTGAACTCACTTTTTAATGCCCTTCCTTTCTCAATAGTAACAGCAGAAATGCTAAGGTCGCCTTCATAATGGTTGTGAATTTCCCAAAGCAATTCTTTGACTTCATTCTCAAGAGCAATGACATGGATTTTCTTTACGTATTTTAATTCACTTAAACCGGCTTTTAAGTCGAGTAGAGGAGCCGTTTTTATGAGAATGTTGGATGTATATTGAAAATAAAAATCCAATAGATCAGGAACATTCGGCTCGCAATCTTTTAACATGAAAACTTTTCCTTTAGCATCGTGTCGACGTGACGGATCAATATAGATCCAGTCTAATTTCTGATCCCTTTTTTTTATAATTTCAGTACTATCACCGGAAAGGCATTCCAGATTATCTACTTTTAAGAGTTCAGCATTGTGCTTCACAATTTCAGATAGTTCCTGGTTCCATTCACAATGAATGACTTTTTGAAATTGCTGTGCGAAATAGTAATCATCTACCCCGAAACCGCCGGTGGCATCTAATAATGTTTTTCCGCTGATTAATGAAGCTTTATAAGCTGCAGTTTGCTCTGAGGAAGTTTGTTCAACTGAAACTTTTGACGGATAAATGATATTTGCAGTAGCAAACCAAGTGGGCAATTTTTTTTCTGCTTTTTGTTTTGCAGCTATCTGTTGTACCACTTCACTTAATGCTATTCCGTTGAATTGTTTTTTTTGTAAAGCTAATTGTGTAACCTGTTGATCGATATTCCGGTTAATAAAATCCTGAACTTCTTTGTCGAGTAAAGCTTGTATCTTCAAAAGATTAAATGTTTTTGGTTAAAGCTTTAATAAGTCTGTTATTGGGTAAAAATTCTTTAGCGATCACTTTTAAAGCTGTATATGTAGGGACAGCAACAATCATTCCTAAAACCCCAAATAAGCTTCCTGAAGCTAAAATGACTAAAAATATTTCTAATGGATGACTTTTAGTACTTTTTGAAAAAATAATAGGTTGGTTAATGTTATTATCGATTAATTGAACAATGGTCATTCCAATGATCACATAAAGGGTTGTCGGTAAGACATCATTTATAAAATCTTGACCTATGCCACTTAGCATTACTAAAGAACTTGCTACGATCATGGCTAATAATGGACCTAAATAGGGAATGATATTTAAAATAGCACACAACAATGCAATTATAAAAGCATTTTCAACACCAAAGATCAAAAAAACAATGAGATTCAGGATTAAAATGATAAAAAGTTGAAGTAATAAGCCTCCGAAATAACGGCTCAAAAGTTGGTTGATCTTGTCTATTGATGTTAACACCTTTGATTTTTGTTCATCGGGTAAAACAGCTTTGAAAGCATTGAAAAAAGAATCTTTCTCTTTTAAAAGAAAAAAAGTGACAAAAAGTACAGATGCTAATCCGATACCTAGATTACTGATGAAGTTTAACAGACTGTTAAAAAAATCAGATAAAAAATTAAGGTTTAAAGCTGAAAAGATATCGCTGGTTGCCACATCTTCTAAATGAAAACCATTTGTTTCTAAAAAATGACTAATGGTTTGTATGAGTTCGTTGTAATTATTTTCTAAAGTTTTGATATCTAATAAGGAAAGGTTTTGTCCCTGAGTGATTAAAAGTGGAACAAAGAGCAATATGAAACCTGAAATAAGTAATAAGACTAAGAACAAGGTAGTAATAACAGCTAAGGTATTTTTGAATTTTAATTTCCTTTTTAAAAATTGAACTACAGGATTCGTCAATAAGGTTAGTACCAGTGAAATAAGAATGTAAATCAAAAGAGCTGATAATTTGTAAGCCAGATAAAAACCCACAACGATAAGGCAAAGTATGCCTATAGTTCGTAATATTCCGTTTGATAGTTCTTTTGAAGTCATATACAAAAATAAAAAAACTCGCCGTTTGAAGGCGAGTTTTTATGTGTAATTTATATTTTTTAAGGTTGAGCAAAAGTTTCTCTCGGACCACCGGCTGCAAAAATAGCCATCATTCTGCTTTTTTGCCCGTTTGTAAACATATACATACAAGCATCGTCAGTGTAATCCATGTAGTTCATTGTCATTTCTACCGGAGTACCGCTACATGTAGAATAATGAGGGTATGACGGACAACCGTAATTCGCAGTATTATGAGTCGGAGTATCCGCAACATAGTCAGTTCCGCAAGTTGTATCACCCCAAATGTGTCTTAAGTTCATCCAGTGACCGATTTCGTGAGTAGCAGTTCTACCTTTGTCAAACGGAGCTGTTGCAGTACCGGTATTTCCGAAATATCTGGAATCAATTACTACACCGTCAGTAGAAGAAGAACCTCCCGGAAACTGAGCGTAACCTAAGATTCCACCACCGATTGTACAAACCCAGATGTTTAGCTTAGTATCAGGGCTAGTAGCATCAATTCCGCCTCTTTTGCTACTTTTCATGGCATCTCTGGTTCCCCATGATGATTTTCGGGTTGATTTTCGGATGACATTATCTAAGACAAAAGAGATTCCGATATCTGCTTTTACACCACTAAAAAGTGAAGGAACTTGGTTGAAATCGGGATTATTTCCGTTAAAATCCTGATTCAAGATATCAATTTGAGATTGGATTTGTGCTAAAGAAATATTTTCAGAAGCAGAGTTGTATAAAACATTTACCACAACAGGGATTTCAATACTACCGTTTACTAAACGCATTTGACTCGTAGGATTGTTTAAAAAGCTTTCAGTGAAATTTTCAATTTCAGCCATTTTCACGGCTAATTGTGGATTTTCTTTTAATTGAGCTTCCAAAACATCGTTTGAAGCACAATTTCTACTAGTAACCGAATTGTTACTGATTTCCATTTCACTATTATTTTCTTCATTGCTGCAAGAAAATAATACCGCTGCTACGGCAACAGATAAAAATAATTTTCTCATAATTTTAAAAAAATTTGTTAATAAAAATACAATTAGGTTAATAGTTTAAATTATTATAACAAATTTATAATAAAAAGTTAATAAACCTAAAAAATAGAAGAAAATTTTTGTAAGAATATTATTTTATAGCTTGTGTTATTGCGAAAAGTCCAATGGATAAGGCTTGTACAACATTCATACTACTGTTTTGACCATACATATTGATATGGGCAGTCTGATCAGATATACGTAATAATTCTTTTGATATCCCGGAGATCTCATTTCCGATGATGAGTGCTAATGGTGTTGCCTTTTTGTCTTTTAACTGAAGGTTTTCGATAGGGATACTGTTATCCGTAATTTCAATAGCAATAAGGTAAAAGTTGTCTTTTTTTAGTCGCTCAATGAGAAGCTCTTTATCTTTTATAATTTCAAAAGGAACTGTTTTGTGAGTATTGCGGGAAGTTTTGTTGATTTTTCGTTCCGAAAAAATAAAATGCTCTCCGGTAAAGAGGATTTTGGAAACACCGAATGCATCACAAATTCTAAATATACTGCCGATATTTTGCTGAAAATAAACCGCATCACAAATAACGGTTATAGGGAAACGACGGGGTTCAAAAGAACTGTTATAATGGGTAAGTTGTTCCAAATTTTAGTTACTGAAAATATAATAGAGAATATTGGCTCCCATTTGTAACGCTTTCATACGAACGCTTTCGGGGTCGTTGTGTACTTCTGTGTCTTCCCAACCGTCTCCTAAGTCACATTCATAAGTATAAAGCAATACTAGCCGGTCACCACTAAAGATTCCGAAAGCTTGAGGCCTTTTATTGTCGTGTTCATGGATTTTCGGAAGTCCGTTAGGAAATTTATAAGGAGCCTTAAAAATAGGATGGTTTACAGGAATTTCAACTAAATCGTCATTCGGGAAAATTTTTTTAATTTCCCTGCGAATATATTCGTCTATTCCGTAATTGTCGTCGATATGTAAAAAGCCGCCGGAATTCAGGTAATTTCTTAAATTCTCAACTTCATTGGGTGAAAAGAGAACATTCCCGTGTCCGGTCATATGAATAAAAGGGTAGGAGAACAATTCAGAACTTTCGGCTGTTACCGTATTGATTTTAGGATTGATCTTAGTATGAGCATTTTGGTTACAGAAAGCTACTAAATTAGGTAAGGAAGTAGGGTTAGCATACCAATCGCCTCCGCCGGAATATTTAAGTAGTGCAATATCCTGAGAGAATCCCCAATTAAACAGTAGTATACTTATTACTACATTAAAAATCAATCTCTTTTTTTTCATAGTCAGTTATTCATTTAACAGGGCAACCGTATGACATGCTACTAAAGCAGCTGTTTCTGTTCTTAAGCGAGTGTTGCCAAGCAATACAGCCTGATAGTTATTGGTTAAAGCTAATTCAATTTCTTTTTCGGAAAAATCACCTTCGGGACCAATTAAGATCAGATATTCTTCTTTTGGTTTGATGCAATCTTTTAATGATTTTCGTTCGCTTTCCACACAATGGGCAATGAATTTATTTTGGGCAGTAGCCTTCTGAATAAAATCTTTAAAAGAAACCGGTTCATTGATTTTTGGCAAATAATATTGCAACGATTGTTTCATGGCTGATTGTAAAATTTTTTCAGCCCGGTCAGTTTTATAAACTTTACGCTCAGAATGTTCACAGATAACAGGTGTGATCTCCTGAATGCCTATTTCAGTTGCTTTTTCTAAGAACCATTCCAGTCGGTCGTTCATTTTTGTCGGTGCTACAGCAATATGTAAATGATATTCTGATTTAGGAAAAGAGCGGATCTCTGTGATTTTAACTTCACATTTTTTATCTGAAGCAATGCTAATCTCAGATGTAAATAAAGTACCTAAGCCGTTTGTTATAAAGACAATATCACCTTCGGATTTGCGTAATACTTTGACAATATGTCTGCTTTCTTCTTTGTCAAAAGTAAAGAAAGTATCCGAATCTTGAATGTTAGCGTTATAGAATAATTGCATGTGTTTAAAATTCGATTCTTGCTTTAGAAACAATATCAGAGTGACTGAAATTATGTTCTAAAAAATTATAATATCCCACAATGCCGATCATAGCCGCATTATCGGTTGTGTATTCAAATTTAGGAATAAAAGTTTTCCAGCCGTATTTTTTTTCAGCTTCTTTCAGCGTTTTACGAATTCCGGAGTTTGCAGAAACACCGCCACCAATAGCAATTTGTTTAATGCCGGTTTGTTTGACGGCTTCTTTTAGCTTATCCATTAATATATTGATAATGGTATATTGAATGGAAGCACAGATATCGGCTTTATTCTCTTCTATGAAATCAGGGTTTTCAGCGACTTTTTTCTGTATGAAATATAAAATTTGTGTTTTTAATCCGCTGAAACTGAAATTTAAACCATCTACTTTGGGTTTAGTGAACGGAAATGCCTTGGGGTTTCCTTCTTGGGCAAATTTATCAATTAGTGGTCCTCCGGGATAAGGTAATCCTAGTATTTTAGCAGATTTATCAAAAGCTTCACCCACCGCATCGTCAGTAGTTTCGCCGATTATTTCCATGTCAAAGAAGCTGTTTACTTTTACAATTTGAGTATGTCCTCCGGAAATGGTTAAAGCTAAAAACGGAAAGGAAGGTTTGTCAAATCCTTCTTCTGCAATGAAGTGAGCCAGAATATGTGCTTTCATATGATTGACGGCAATAAGAGGAATCTCTAATGCAAGGCTCATAGATTTAGCAAAAGAACCACCTACAAGTAAAGACCCCATGAGTCCCGGTCCTTGTGTAAAAGCGATACAAGACAGGTCATTTTTTCGGATTCCAGCTTTTTTTAAGGCAACATCTACAACAGGAACAATATTTTGCTGGTGAGCTCTGGAAGCAAGCTCCGGAACAACGCCACCATATTCTTCGTGAACAGACTGTCTTGCCACAATATTCGATAGTACTTTATCGTTAAGCAAAACAGCTGCTGAAGTGTCATCGCAAGAACTTTCTATTGCTAAGGTGTAAATGTTTTCAGTACTCATAAAAAAGGCATAAAATTTGATGAATTCTAACTTGTAAATATCTTACAAAATTCATTACTTTTGTTAAATTGTGTTTTTTGCTGATTTTTCAGCAAATTTACGAATAAAATAAGCTATCGGAAAAGTAAAAAAAATAATAGTTCGCACGGTAACTTACCTTTTGTTATTCTTACTGCTGTTAGGAATATTATTGTCGTTACCTTTTGTACAAACTTTTTTAGGACGTTATGCCACTGACGCACTGAATAAGGAGTTTGGTACGGATATTACTATTGATCGTGTGGCTATTTCTCCTTTCGGAAATGTAAAGCTGGGAGATGTGCTGGTAAGAGATCACCACAAAGACACGTTGTTCTATATAGAAAAACTTAATACTTCCATTTTAAATTTCAAAGCACTATACCAAAAAGGACATCCATATCTGGGAGAAGTCACCATTCACGGACTGGATACAAAGATCATCGAATACAAAGGGGAAAAAGAGACTAATCTGGATAAGTTTGTAGCAGCTTTTGACGACGGTACTCCTTCATCCGGTAAGTTCAGAATGAAAGTCGATGCCTTTAATGTTTACGAAAGCCGTTTTAGATATATCAATCAGAACCTGAATAATCCTAAACTTTTAGATTTTACGGATCTGGGAGGGAGGTTAGAAGATTTTTATATAAAAGGTCCGGATGTAACTACTTTTATAAAGGAACTGACATTGCAAGATTACAGAGGTTTAAAAGTAGAAAAACTGACTTCAGACTTTACCTATACGAAGAAGAATATCCTTTTGGATAATTTAGATATGAATTCAGAAGAATCTCATGTTGTCGGGAAAGTTGAATTGCGTTATAAACGAGAAGATTTTGCAGATTTTAACAATAAAGTTGTCTTTGATGCTGAGTTTGATAAAGTTTCAATAGCTTCAAATGATCTGAATTACTTTTATAATGAATTCGGGAAGGATAATGTTTTTTATCTGGATACACATTTGGTAGGAACATTAAATAATTTTACGACCCGGAATTTAAAGCTTCTGGATAAGAACCAATCAGAAATAGTAGGTAATGTTACGTTTCAGAATTTGTTTGCCAAAGAGGACTCTTTTAAGATAAAAGGAAACTTTACAAGGATCAGCTCTAATTATGGTAATTTAGGGAATATTTTGCCTCGTATTTTAGGTGAAAATTTGCCTAGTTCTTTAGCGAAACTGGGGAGTGTGAATATTTCAGGAGATGTTGAGCTTACTAATAAATACATCAATTCGGATGTTTATCTGGTATCTTCAATAGGAATAGTAGATGCCGACCTGAATATTCAGGATATTGATAATATCGATAACGCAAAATATCAAGGGGATTTAACGTTGAATAAGTTTAATGTCGGAATTCTTTTAAACGATGCTACGATCGGAACCGTATCCGGTAGTGCTAAAGTAGATGGACAAGGATTTACGCAGGAATATCTCAATACTTCAATAAAAGGGAAAATAGAATCCTTTTATTATAACAATTACAATTACCATAATGTTACAGTTGACGGAACTATGAAAATGCCTTATTTTAAAGGATATTTCAATAGTAACGATCCTAATTTGCGAATGGATTTTGACGGTGTGATCGATATGAGTTCAAAAATTAAAAATTACAATTTTGTTTCTCAAATTGATTATGCTGATCTCTATGCTTTGCATTTCAACAAAAAGGATACGATCTCCATTTTTAAAGGAAAAGTCAGTTTCGATGCAAAAGGAAATGGTTTTGATGATCTGGACGGGAAATTAGTTCTTGAAAATGTGTCGTATCAAAACATTAAAAAATCGTATTTCTTTAACGATTTTCAGATTACTTCTTCCTTTGATGAGGAAAAAGTGAGAACTATATCAGTAAATTCAACAGATATTATTCAAGGGAAGGTTGTTGGTAAATATAAAATAAATCAAGTAGTGAAAATGCTTGAAAATGCGGTAGGAAGTTTGTATGCTAATTATGTTCCGAATAAATTAGATAAAGAACAATTCTTAGACTTTAATTTTACGATCTATAATAAGATTGTGGAAGTTTTTGTTCCGGAAGTTTCCATTTCACAAAATACAAAGCTCAAAGGAAAAATCAACGGAGATAGCGGTAAGTTTGAACTGGATTTTACTTCACCGGAAGTCTTAGCCTTTAAGGGAACCTTTAGTAATATCAAAATAGATGTGGACAATAAGAATCCATTGTACAACACTTATGTCGTAATGGACAGTATGCGGGTGGGGAAATATAGGGTTTCCGATTTTAACCTGATCAATATTACCATGAATGATACGTTGTTTGTGAGAACAGAGTTTAACGGTGGAAATAAAGATCAGGATCAGTTTTCATTGAATTTATACCACACTATTGATGAAGATAAAAAATCAGTTGTAGGTTTCAAAAGATCTGAGATCAGATTGAAAGATTATTTATGGTTTATCAACGAGAAAGAAACGAATGACAACAAAATAGTTTTTGATAAAAAGTTAACAGATTTTAATTTTGAGAAGATCAGTCTTTCTCATAATGAACAATACATGAGTTTTTTCGGGACAATGAAAGATTCTACTGAAAAGGATCTTAATCTTGTTTTTCATGATGTAGATCTGGAAAAATTAACGCCTTCAATTGATAGCTTGTCTTTTAAAGGGAAACTGAACGGATTCAGTACGCTTAAGCAAAATAAAAAAATTTACAAACCGTCTTCCCGTATCAAGATTGACAGCCTGAGTATTAATAATTATCCGGTTGGAGACTTAGTGTTCAATGTTGAGGGAAATGATGATTTTAATCGTTTCGATGTAAAATCAGCGATCAAACAAAACGGAGAACGTACATTTGAATTGTACGGTGATATTACAAATGACAATGATAGTTCAAACCTGAATCTGGAAGCTTCATTCGATAAATTTTCACTTACACCATTCGGTCCTTTACTAAGTTCAATCGTTTCAGATGTCAGAGGAAATGCAACGGGAAAAGCAACTATTGCCGGAACCATTAATAGACCGGAAGTAGACGGTAGACTTTACCTGAATGATTCAGGTCTACGGATTCCGTACTTAAATGTAGATTATGAATTTGAGAAGAACGCTATAGTTGACGTTACGGAACACCAATTCTTATTCCGAAATATCAGAATAACTGATACCAAGTATAATACTTCAGGAATTTTAAACGGTAGTGTAAAGCATGAAGCGTTTGATAATTGGGAAATGGATTTGGAACTTAAATCTCATAATATCTTAGCTCTTGATACAAAAGACGATGATGATGTTTATTATTACGGGACAGCTTTTATGAATGGTTATGCAACCATAACCGGACCTACAGATGCTTTGTTTATTAATGTAGTAGGGGAATCGGAAAAAGGAACATCCATTAAAATTCCGGTAAATGATTCAGAGGAAATCGGAGATAATTCATTCCTGAATTTTATTACGCGGGAAGAAAAATTAAATGCAAAATACGGATACACAATTATTAAAAATAAATATCAGGGAATTGAGTTAAGTTTTGATTTTGATATTGATACTGATGCAGAGATCGAAGTAATTCTGGATCGGGAGTCAGGTCATGCTATGAAAGGGAGAGGATATGGTTCCATGAAAATGGAGATCAATACGCTCGGGAAGTTTTTAATGTATGGTGACTTTTTAGTTGAAGAAGGTGAGTACCGTTTCAAATATGCGGGATTAATAGATAAGAAATTCTCAGTAAAGAGAGGAGGAACCATTCGTTGGGAAGGAGAGCCTATGAATGCGATTCTGAATTTAGAAGCGGTTTACCACACACAGGCTAATCCGGGAGTTTTATTAGAGAGCGCTTCATTTAACAGAAAAGTGGATACAGATGTTTCTATTCTGATTAACGGTAATTTAAGCAATCCGCAGCCCGATTTCAATATTAATTTTCCAACGGTTAGCTCAGTACTGAAAAGTGAGATCGAATACCGTTTACAAGATAAAGATACACGTCAGAATCAGGCTTTTGCTTTATTGTCAACCGGTTCTTTTGTAACAGCAGAAACAGCAGGAAATGCCGCTTACGGACCTTTGTTTGAAAGAGCCAGTTCCTTGTTCAACGATATTTTTGCAGATGAAGACAGCAAGCTTCGCTTAGGAGTTGATTATAGTCAGGGAGACAGAGTTAATCAGGTTTCCGATAGAGTTGGGGTTACTTTAAACACTCAGATTAATGATAAGATTACTATTAACGGTAAATTAGGAGTTCCTGTAGGAGGTGTGACCGAATCAGTTTTAGTCGGAAACGTTGAAGCTCAAATGCAGTTGAGTAAGGACGGTTCGTTTAAAGCAAGAGTTTTCAATAAGGAAAATGATATCAATTATATAGGGGAAGGTATTGGTTATACACAGGGTATCGGTTTGACCTACAGCGTGGATTTTGATAACTTCCGGGAACTGATCAAAAAAATATTCAAAGCGAAAAAAGAAGAAGAATCTTCAAGTGATTCTTCTAATGATTTACCGGATTCTGATTTGCCACCGGACTTTTTAAATTTTGTCAATGACAGAAAACAAAGAAAATCAGATTCTAAAGATTCTGACGATGTGCAGAAAGTGCCGGAAATAGAGTAGAAATACGTCATTTATTAAAAAGTTATCAACGAAAACGTTTGAATTTTGCTGAAACGATAAAAATAGAGCCTATTAATTATTTTTTATTAATTTCCTTTTCTAAATTTACACTACAAAATGAAAAATATGTCATTAAACATTAAGAAAATTGCTGTTTTAACTTCAGGAGGAGATGCTCCGGGAATGAATGCTGCTATTCGTTCGGTTGTTAGAACTTGCGCTTTTCATCAAGTGGAATGTATCGGTGTGTACAGAGGCTACCAAGGAATGATTGAAGGAGACTTCAAGGAAATGGGACCTCGTACTGTTAATAATATTGTAAACAAAGGCGGAACGGTTTTAAAATCAGCTCGTTCTAAAGAGTTCATGACCGCAGAAGGTCGCAAAAAAGCTTATGAACATTTAAAAGCTGTCGGAGTTGATGCTTTGGTAGTTATAGGCGGAGACGGATCGTTTACCGGTGCGGAAGTATTTAATAAGGAATACGGTTTTCCGGTAATGGGAATTCCCGGAACAATTGATAATGACATTTACGGAACCAGTCATACATTAGGTTACGATACAGCTCTTAATACCGTTGTGGAAGCTATCGATAAGATTAGAGATACAGCCAGTTCTCATAATCGTTTGTTCTTTGTGGAAGTGATGGGAAGAGATGCCGGTCATATAGCATTAAATGCCGGAATCGGTGCAGGAGCAGAAGAAATTTTGATCCCGGAGGAAGATATGGGTTGGAACGTTTATTAGAGTCATTGGAAAGAAGTAAAAGTTCCGGAAAATCATCAAGTATCGTAGTCGTAGCAGAAGGGGATAAGATCGGTAAAAATGTTTTTGAATTAAAAGATTATGTAGAAGAGAACCTGCCGGAATATGATGTTCGGGTTTCTGTTTTAGGACACATGCAACGCGGGGGAGCTCCTTCATGTTTTGACCGAGTATTAGCTTCAAGATTAGGAGTGAAAGCCGTAGAGTCTTTGTTAGAAGGAAAATCTAACTTTATGGTCGGACTTATCAGTGATAAAGTGGAACTGACTCCGTTAGAACAAGCTATCAAAGGTCATTATGAAATTGATAGAGAATTGTTGAGAGTTTCCGACATCATGTCAATTTAAAATAAAAGATAATAATTAAAAACAATAAAAATGTCAAAAGTTAAATTAGGTATTAACGGATTCGGAAGAATCGGTCGAATTGTTTTCAGAGAATCAATGAACAGAGATAATATAGAAGTAGTGGCGATTAATGATTTATTAGACGTAGATCACTTAGCTTACTTATTGAAATATGATTCAGTTCACGGAAAGTTTAACGGAAAAGTTGAAGTAAAAGACGGTCAACTTTATGTAAACGATAAATTCATCCGAGTTACTGCCGAAAAAGATCCGACTTTAATCAAGTGGGACGATGAAAAAGTAGATGTTGACGTTGTTGCAGAATGTACCGGTATTTTTACCACATTAGATAAAGCTCAGGCTCATATTAAAGGAGGTGCTAAAAAAGTAGTGATTTCAGCTCCTTCTGCTGATGCTCCAATGTTTGTAATGGGAGTAAATCATGAAAAAGCAACTGCTGCAGACGTGATCGTGTCTAATGCGTCTTGTACAACTAACTGTTTGGCTCCGTTAGCCAAAGTAATCAATGATAACTTCGGAATTGTAGAAGGTTTAATGACTACAGTTCACGCTACAACAGCAACTCAGTTAACAGTAGACGGACCTTCAAGAAAAGATTTCCGTGGAGGTAGAGCTGCTTTATTAAATATTATTCCGGCTTCAACAGGAGCAGCAAAAGCTGTTGGAAAAGTAATTCCTGAATTGAACGGAAAACTAACAGGTATGTCAATGCGTGTTCCTACTGCTGATGTTTCAGTTGTAGATTTAACTGTAAAATTGGCAAAAGAAACTTCGTACGAAGAGATCATGAAAGTTCTAAAAAATGCTTCAGAAACGTCAATGAAAGGTATTTTAGGTTTTACTGAAGATGATGTGGTTTCTCAGGATTTTATTTCAGATTCTCGTACGTCAATTGTAGATTCTAAAGCAGGAATCGGTTTGAATTCAACATTCTTTAAACTGGTTTCTTGGTACGATAATGAGTATGGATATTCGAGTAAGTTGTTAGATTTATCTGTACACATTGCTTCTTTGTAAAAAGAGTAGTAGTTTTAATCCTTTGTTCTTGATTTTCAAGGCAAAGGATTTTTAATTTATCTAACGCCTAACAAAATGAAATTAATAGTAGATAGCGGATCAACTAAGGCCGACTGGATTGCTATAGATGAGAGTGGGAAAGTATTGTTTACTACTCAAACACTTGGCTTAAATCCTGAGGTTTTGTCTAAAGAAGAAGTTGTAAAACGACTGAACGACAAGTTTGATATTTCGCATAACAAACAAAAAGCAACGCACTTGTATTTTTACGGTGCAGGTTGTGGAACAGACAGAATGAAAAACTTTTTAGCCGAAGTTTTTAAAGGTTATTTTGTCAATGCTGATGTAAATGTTCATGAAGATACTTATGCTGCAGCTTATGCTACGGCTCCTAAAGGACAGCAAGCCATTATCAGCATTTTAGGAACCGGTTCAAACTGTAGTTATTTTGACGGTGAGGAATTGCACCAAAAAGTACAGTCGTTAGGTTATATAGCCATGGATGATTGTAGCGGGAACAGATTCGGACGTCATTTGTTAAGAGGTTATTTTTTTAATAAAATGCCGGAAGATCTGGCTAAAGAATTTGAAAGGGAATTTAATGTAGATGCCGATTTTGTTAAGAATAAATTATACAAAGAGCCTAATCCTAATGCTTATTTAGCAACTTTTGCTAAATTTTTGATCAGACACAAGGATTCAGAATTTTGCAGAGCCTATATCTTTGAAGAAATGGAAGCTTTTGTAGACAACTATATCAAACAGTTTGAAAATTATAAAGAAGTTCCTGTTCATTTTGTAGGGTCTATCGGTTTTTACCTGAAAGACGAATTAAAAGAAATACTGGATAAACACGGAATTGTCTTAGGCAATGTTTTAAGAAGGCCTATAGACGGATTAATCGAATACCATGTATTGAATAAATAAAATAGAAACCACGTTTTTAACGTGGTTTTTTTATATTTACTAAAATTATTTGTTTATGAAGAAACCTTATGAGATAGCCGTTATTGCACACGATGGAAAAAAGGCTGATATGGTACAGTTTATTAATAAAAACAAAGAAATATTAATACGCGAGAAAATAAGGATCATTGCTACCGGTACAACCGGAGGTAAAGTAGAAAGTATTGGAATTAAAGTAAAGAAAATGCTTTCGGGACCGCAAGGAGGTGATGCTCAAATAGCGGCAAGAGTCGCTGAAGGAAAAACGGATATGGTTCTGTTCTTTAAAGATCCTAATTCCAGTCATCCGCACGAACCGGATATCAATATGTTGATCAGGATTTGTGATGTTCACAATGTTCCTTTGGCAACTAATGAAGCTACTGCACAACTTTTATTGAATGCTTTAACTATCGATTAAAATATAAAAGGGAAGTTTTAAACTTCCCTTTTTTTTTATTTCTTATAACTTTTTAAGTAAAATCTTTTCCTGAGTGAACTGGTAAGCAGTGTCAAGGAAGTCGATCATTTGAGACCAGTTGGTAACAGGTTCATAATTGTGATTGTATTTCTTCGTTGCATGTATGGTTAATACATTTTCTTTTATTTCAGCAGTACTGATAAAAGAACCGGTAGCATTACTTACATTTTTGTTGAACTTGTCAATTCCGGAAACAGTATAACCGTCAGGTATTGTTAAGTTGATCGTATAATCAAAAGCTCTTGGAAAACTCATGTAAATATTATTGGTCCTGTCTTTTTCTTTGTCTTTAATATCTACTTGCGAATCAATTAATTTTCCCAACTCAATAATATAATTAGAACCCGCTTTTTTAATAAAGTTGTCTTTGATCTTGAAGCTTTCACTGAAAGAAAGAGGAGTGTCTTTTCCGAATCTTCCGGTATTGATGATTTTAAAACTCAAATCTTCTATTTTAGTCTCAAACTCTTTTTCAAGTTCCTCCTTAAATTTTTCAGTTTGCTTATCCTTTAACTTAGTTAATAAAGCGTCGTATTCTTTTTTATACTGTTCTTTTCTTTTTTTGTTTTTTACTAAGTCTAACAAAGGTGTTGTGCCGTATTTTTCATAATCTTCGTTAACATAGTCGTAAAAATTGATTTTACTTTTTTGTTCAAATTCTTTATTATGACCATAAAGGTCTGTTTGCTTTTCAATCTGAAGACTGCTGAAATTGTCAGTTAATTTAACATTAGTCACTGTAGCAGAATGATTATCAGTATTTGTGGAATGAGGAAGAGTAATTTCTTCTATATCCGTTACTTTTTTACTTTTAGCGACTTTAAGCGCATAAGCTTGTGTACCTTCAATTTCTGAATCAAATTGATTCGGTACACTGAAAGAGTCTAGTGAGCTCAAATAGATCGGATTAGGTGTATTTATTTTTAAAAGTACTTTCGCATTTTGCTGAATTAAAATATCCTTGATGGGACCATTTTCTCTTCCAGTAGCAATGATGATCTCATAATCAATTTTACTTTTCTTTAGATATTCCATGAAATAATTAATAAAATTTTCCTCAGTTCTAAAGAAAATAGGGTAGTCATACAAATTATAAGGATACGATATAATTTTAGCTTCATCAACTACAAAAGCCTCAATATAACGGGTGAAGTATTCATGTCTGATAAAGTAATAAACAGCCATTATCTTTTCTTCTTCTGAAGCAAATGTTTTTCCTTTCAAAAATTCGTTTACCGGTTTTAATTCCCCGTTAGGAGAAAATTTTGAATCATAATAATTAAAAATGTCTTCTTTTGTAACAACACTTTTTATAATGTTTTCTTTTTCCGGTAAGAAGGCATCTGCTCTTTTTTCAAATTTTCCGGAACGGGCAAAAAACACCTGAAATTTATAGCATGGCATTTCTACCAAAGGTAAGAACCATCTGGGGAAATCATTTTTTTCAATATCCTGAGCCACTAATTCATAGATTCGGTCATTACCTTTTTTAGTTTCTACTTTTTTCAAAGGAGGAGCTCCGTTATACGAATTGAAGTTTACAAAAAAGTCATTCTCTGTTTTAAAAAGAATTTTCAGGTTTAAAACCGGATAGTTTTCACCTAAAGTGGTTTCCACCGGTGCAAATCCGTATTCTAAGACGGAAACAAAAGGCTCAACAGTATGAAAATAATAATCAATAATATCACCCACCTCAAGGTTGGATATAGCAACTTTTGTAGAGCCGTCTTGTTTTACAGCCTCTTTATTTACATCGATTTCAATTTCTTTTCCATCCGGTTTGATGATTTTGACCCCTACAGTCACTTCACTGCTTTTTCTGTTGTAATAATAGGCTCCGCGATTAGAGATAAAGTTGGATTCAAAAGAAAATTCAGAAAATCGTTTAACAGCTGCCTGATCGAGTAATTTTATTCTTTTTCTGACAGAAGAAGTATAAGTTACTTTAGCCATGAACTTATGAAAGTCATAATTCTCATTTTTATAAATGATAACGGCCGATTCATTTTTGTATTTGTCGGGTACTGAGGTTACATTTTTGTACGGATCATCTGCTCCCCAATACAATTCTTTGATCTCATCGGCTTTTTGAGCATTTAGCATAATGCTCATCAGGCTAAAACATAATAAAAGGTATTTTTTCATGTAGTAAAATTATTTTGATAGTACGATTTGTTCTGAGTAAAGACTTGAGAGCTCTTTAAAATTTTTATTCCAGTTCTCAAAATCAGCTTTTCTGATTTTTCCGGAACTAAAGTCAAATATTTTGCGATAGATAATTTGATTTCCTTTGGTCTCAAAAGTCATTGAAATGGTATAATCATCACTTTTAAAAGATCTGTTTTCCGGTAATTTTGTTACTTTATATCCGTCAGGAATATTAAAAATAGTGGTAATGTCATCAAAAGGTTTAAAGCTGAATACAAAATCTTCCTCCCGGGTTTCAAAATCATAGCCTTTATATTCTTTACTGTAATCAAAATCGACATAGATCTCATTATCAAAAGAAGATACCTGATTTTTTAGGGTGCAATCATAATCAATGATCAGTTTAATGTCCCGGTTACTTAGATCAGATGTTTTAATAGTTGTAATAGCGTTGTTTTTGTCACCTCCGGACAAATACCAGTTAAGTGCATCTTCCTTTTTATCGTTTTTAATGTGGTTGTAAGCATATAAGAAAGAGGCTTTAGATTCGCCTGCTAATTCCTGATGTACATGCCCTACAAGGTCTTCATCAGCGATCGTATAAGTGATTGTTTTAGTCTCTTTGTTAAAAGCAGAAGGTTGGGTAGGAATTCTGTCAAGAATATACTGTTCTCCGTCTTCTATTAAAACCTGTTTACCTTGTATGCGATTAGCATATTCGCCTAATGAATTGTATTTCTCTGTACCATCCAGAAAATAGTGCTTTCCGTCTTTAAACCATGCACAAATCATGTGATTGTCTACAGAAAGTGAAGGCAGATCATAGCTATAGGCAATGTGATTGGTTCCTATCCAGCAAAGCCGGGCATCAAAACCGGCTTGTTTAAGCATTTGCTTAATTAAATTTGCCATACCCTTACAATCACCGTAGCGTTTAGTAAAAACATTATTGGATTCGTCAGGTTTAAAACCGGCTATACCGTCTTCAAATGCAATGTAGCGGATGTTGTCTTGTACCCAATAATAGATATTTTTTACTTTCTCTTCATCGGTCTTAGCATCTTTAGTCAATTCTTTAACTTTTTCAGCATAAACAGTAGGATCATCTTCCATAGAATCGATCAATGATTTATACCATTTATATAAGTCAGCTGTTTCATTAAACAGAGTTGTGGTTTCTTTCCCGTGCATAAATGATTTGGCAAGGAACAGTAGGTGAGGGTATAAATAACTTGGTCCGGGTTTGTTTTCTTCTTTTGCTCCCGGTTTCAGGTTCTTTATTACGTATTTGTAAGTAGTACTTTCAGCAGTCGAATTAACGGTTTTGGTAATATCATGTCCTTCAAAATTGAATTCTTTGATCTCTAAGTTCAACCATTTAGGAACCGTTATAACAACTTCTTTGTCGATTACCGGATATTCATCATTGAAATATAGTGTGGTAAAGTATTTTATATCATTTGTTTTCTTTTCCATATCGTAAAGGTAAGTATAGCCTTGAACCGGAAAATCCAACTGATAATATTTCACGCGTGCATCATTATAAAAAAGATCATTGCTCTTATAAAATTCATCAACAGGAAAAAAATTTGCTTTTCTACTGTTCTTAAATTTAATTGAGAAAGTATTGATCTCAGATTCACTGTCGTAGAATTCATATTTATGAATATCAGCTCTGCTGTTGATGTTCAGTAATCTTTCCGATACGGAATGGTTGACTTCTACTTTTTCATCGTTTCTGCTGGTAGCAAAAGTTACTTTTTCTGTACTTTTAAGGATAGCTACATCAGATTTGTCATAGATTGCTCTTAATTCCTGAGCTTTTTTTATTTCAGTAGGTGAAGGGTTAACTCCTTGTCCCCAAGTAAAGAGACCGGTTAATAGGAGCAAAGAAGTAATTTTTTTCATTTAACAATCATTTTTGCAATAGTAATGAAAAAAATACTTCCAAAAAACACTTTAAAAGGTAAAATTTATCTTTTAAATGAAAAGACTAGACTATTGAACAGCGATTACAGAGATTTCGATATTCACATTTTTAGGTAAACAAGCTACTTGTACTGTTTCTCTTGCCGGAGCGGTTTTTTCATCAAAATACTGACCGTAAACACCGTTTATTTTTGCAAAATTTCCCATATCGCTAATGAATATAGTGGATTTAATAACGTTTTCAAATGACATGCCCACTTCTTCTAAGATAGCTTTTAAATTTTGCATAACCTGTTCCGTTTCTATTTCAATAGAATCTAAAACTAACTCTCCGTTAGACGGATTTATGGCAATTTGACCTGAAGTGTATAACGTGTTACCTACTAATACTGCTTGATTATAAGGTCCGATAGGAGCTGGAGCTTTTTCAGTGTAAATGATCTTTTTCATATTTTTGAAGTAAATTATTATCTAAAAACTCTATCCGGTAGCTGACGTTTTTCCCATTTGATGTCGCTTAACATTGAAGAACTGATCCCGATAAAGAAGCCCCAATAAGTATTAGTGCCGAAAGGAACCCAGTTAAAGCTCATTCTCCAGCTTTCAAGATCGCGTTCAAACCTTAGTTGGGTAAAAGTAACACCTTTTTGCTTAAAGTCATAACCGGATGAAAAACCTACTTTCCATCTGGGGGCCAGTTCAACATTACCGGAAGCCATTAAGGAGTTGGAAGATATTTCGTTTTGACGGTTGTTGTTGCTATAAGTAACAGAGTAAGCAACCCTCAGATCCCAAGGAAGTTTTGTGTTGTACCATTCATAATCACCGCTGCTTCCTTCTTCTTCCTCATCTTTATTGAATAGACTCTGCCTGTTATCACTTAAATCAGATCCTGTTCCGAACAAATCATCTGTTCTTCCTCCGTTTAAGGCTGTTTGATTGTTCTTAGTATCATCACTTTTTTTATCACCGCCTTCTAAATCTTTACTGGAGAAGGAATAGTTCAATGTCATATTAGCGCTTGTCATTCTAAACAGACTTCCGCCGTTATCGATGTTAAAAGTATTGATTCTGGTTCCTGAATTATCAATAGCATAAGGATCTAAAGTCGTTGCAAAATTAACATTCATTTTTTGTTTGAAGAATTGTGTTCCCCCTGAAACTCGTAAAGGTGACCAAGCTAAAGAATCTGCAGCTAAATTGTAACTGGTAGAGAAATTTAAGTTATTTAAAAGCATAACTTTTTTAGGCTCGCCGGTTTTGCTTTCATCATCTCTTACTTTTGCTTCAAAAGTATTGTTCAAGGAAAAACCTAAGCTATTAGCATAAGTTCTGCCTGGAGCACCGAAGATGCTGTTTTCAAATTTGGTATATTCCAAATAGTTATTGCCTGTAGCATCAATAGCATAGGTATCATAGTATTTTTCAAAACTAGGGGTATAGCCCCATGAAACATTAGGACGCATAACATGTCGTATAGCCTGGATCTTCTTATCTTCACCAAAAGTAAACGTACCATAGATAGAAGTTCCTATTCCGGCGCTGAAATTGTAGGTTCTATACGCTTCAAAACCTTTGATATCTTCAGTAACAACAGCATTTTCTGTCGGGCTGAAACTCTTTTTGATCGTGTTTAATGTCCAAACTTCATTGTAATTAGCTGTTGTAGAGACACTAAAATACCTGAAAACTTTAAAGTTTGTACTTATAGGAATAGTATGTTGGAACCCTGTTTTAGCATCTCTGAACATCTGAGGTTTAAAAAACAACGAATCGTAAGTAGTAATTCTGTTTTCGCCTCTTAGATTATATTGTAAATTGATATTTTTTATGAAACCTTTTTTAGTTCCGTCTTTCGGAGCAAAAGGATAAACTCTGTCAACACTTAATTGAAGTGTCGGTAATGTCATATTGATTTGTTCGGTGTTTGTATTTTGATTGTGAGTAGCTGTAAGAGATAGGTTGACCTGAGGAACGGTCTGAAATGTCTTGGAATAAGAAATAGAGGAACTCAAGTTGTTGTTCAGACTGGAACCGACATTGACCATGTTTACGGACTGCCTGTAATATTGACTACTTCCTAAGTTCACAGAAGCTGAGAATCTCGAATTTGCAGCAGCTTTAGAGTCTTGACTATGACTCCATTGAATGTTATATTGTTTGGAAACGGCATAATCAGGAAGTCCTCTTTCACTCTGAATGTTGTTCTCAAATCTGAAATTCATTCTTCCGTTAAATTTATAACGCTTGGCATAACTACTTTCAAAACGTAGTCCATAACTACCGTTCGTATAATAATCACCTAATACGGCTAGATCATAATAATCACTTAACGCAAAATAATACCCGCCGTTCTGAAGGAAATATCCTTGTTGGTTAGATTGTCCCGGAGTAGGAAGGATAAACCCGGAAGTACTTTCATCAGTCATCGGGAAATAAGCAAAAGGTAACCCGATAGGGGTAGGCACATCAGCAATGACCATATTGGTTAAACCGGCAACTACTTTCTTTTTCGGTACAAATTTTACTTTTCGGATCAAAAAATAATATTCCGGATCGTCTATGTTCTTTGAAGTGGTAACTCTGGCATTTCTCATGAAATAAACAGAATCGTTTTCACGCTTAGAGATTTCTGCCTTTATGTTCATTTCTCCTTGTTTGGTACGTGAATTCCAAACCAAGGCTTTCTTTGTCTTGAAATTAAAGCGAATAGAATCGGGTTCTATGACATTGTTCCCTTGTTTAAATACAGGATACTGCGAATAATTTCCGGCACTGTCTTTTATTCTTCCGGCATATACTTCACTTTTATTATAATCCAAAACAATGATACCGGATTTTAATTCAATATCGGTGTAGTATAATTCAGCTTCATTATATAAGGTAAGTTGTTTGTTCTTCTGATCGAATTTTTCGTAATCTTTAGCGACACGTTTTACAATACCCTCTAAAGTAGGTTTCTTAGGTTTTACACTATCTTTTTTTATACTATCCTGAACGGTCTCGACCGTATCTTTTACATTAGCAAAAAAATCTTCGGAAACATGAATGGAATCAGCTGCTTTGATTTCTTGCGAAAAAAGAGCCTGGTTTCCCATTGTTAGAAAATATGCTAATAAAACGATATTAAATAACTTGTTATGCAATCCTATAAATAGTATTTTTGTAAAAAATTGGCTTGCTTTTTGCCGTGTCAAACTTACATATATTTTTTTGCAAAAATAAGCTTTTAATAAAATTATAACGAAGCTAGAAAAAACCTTAGGGCGTATGAAACGAAATATTGGAGTAAAAGTGTTGATTTTAATGTTGGTAACCAGCATGTTTCAATTTACAAACGCACAATACAAAAATAAATTTAAAATTGTTTTAGATGCCGGGCACGGCGGAAAAGATCCCGGAAACTCTTATCATGGCTATGTAGAAAAAAATATAGCATTAGCCACAACCTTACTCGTAGGAAAGTATTTGGATAAATATCCGGATATTGAAATCCTATATACCCGTAAGACGGATGTTTTCATTGAGCTCAAGGACAGACCCAAGTTAGCCAATGAAAATAATGCTGACTTATTTGTTTCTATTCACTGTAATTCAGTTAAAAATCTGGCACCTTTCGGAACGGAGACTTTCGTAATGGGACTGAATAGGAGTTCAACCAATTTGGAAGTGGCTAAACAGGAAAACTCTGTAATCTTATTAGAGAAGGACTATAAAGAAAAATATAACGGATTTGATCCTAATAAACCGGAAACCTTGATCGGATTAAAAATACTTCAGGAAGAATATTTAGATCAAAGTATTGCTTTAGCATCAATAATCGAAACAAAGTTTACTAAGAAGTTAAAAAGAAACAGCCGGGGAGTTAAACAATCGCCGTTGTGGGTACTGGATGCTTCTTATATGCCGAGTGTATTAATCGAATTAGGTTTTTTGTCAAATAAAACTGAAGGGTCTTATCTGAATTCGACTAAAGGAAAAGAAGAAATGGCTCAGGCAATTGTTGATGCAGTACTGGAATATAAAAAAGAATATTTTGATTCGTCTTCTTCTGAAAAGAGCAATACGGTACAAGAAGCGAATGACACTGTAAAAACAACAACTGTATCAAAGAAAGGAATTACGTTTAAAGTACAAATAGCAGCTAGCGGAAGAAAATTAGAAACGAGATCGTCTAATTTTAAAGGGCTGAAAAATATTTCGAGAGAGCAAAGCGGATCTTTATATAAATACTTTTACGGCAGCGAAGATAGTTACGATGAGGCTCAGGATCGTTTAAAAGAGGCGAAAGCAAAAGGCTATAGCACCGCTTTTATAGTAGCTTATAAAGACGGAGTAAAAATTAATATGTCGGATGCTATTAAATAAAATAAAGTTTTATTTTTGTTAAAAAATGAAGAGCTTTGCAATTAGAGCTCGTCTCGGTCGGCTTTTATATAGAAATGAGCAGTCCTGAATACCTGAAATTAGAGTTGTTTCTTCTTTCAGAAATATGAAAATCAAATTGGATGAAACTATCAAGAGAAATTAAAACGGCTATTTTAGTCATTTCTGCCATTTTATTGTTTATTTGGGGGTATAACTTTTTAAAAGGTAAAAACTTATTTGACACCAGTAAAAAATTATATGTAGTGTATGATTCGGTAGAAGGCTTAGAGCCTTCTTCATCTATACGTTTAAAAGGAGTAACCGTGGGTAGAGTTAATTCGTATGAATTTCTTGAAAACAGAAAAGTAGTAGTTGAAATGTCGATTACTTCAAATTATCCGATTTCTAAATCAAGTGTTGCTGAACTCAGAGGTACTTCACCGTTGGGAGGCAAAGAAATAATTATTGTAGCAAATGATCAGGATCCGGAGTTAGCCGAATCAGGGGATTATTTAAAAGCATCTTCTAAACTGGGTTTAACAGATGCTTTAGCTAAACAAATTGAACCGCTAAAAGATAAAATCGAAAGATTACTGGATAATGCTAATGTACTTTTTGCTAACTTTAATGAAGTTTTAGACGATAAAACTAAAAGTAATCTGAAAAATAGTATTGCTGAGTTAAATAAAACGATGACTCAGTTTAGTTCGGCTTCTAAAAGCTTGAATCAATTGTTGGCAGAGAATAAAATGAAATTAAACAGTACAGTAAGCAATTTAGATAAAACAACTGCAAATTTTGCCGTGTTATCTGATTCGTTATCAAAAGCTCATTTAGGAGAAACCGTTAAGAACTTAGAGAAAACCTTAGCAAACGTAGATAAGTTGATGAATGATATGGAGCAGGGTAAAGGTACAATGGGAAAATTAATGAAAGACGAAACTTTGTATACTAATTTCACCAAAACTTCTAAAGAACTGGAATTGTTACTACAAGACTTAAGACTTCATCCTACACGCTATATCAATGTGTCTGTTTTCGGAAAAAAGAACAAACCTTATGAAGCGCCGGAAGTAAACGAAAATAATGAACAAATCAATAATAAGTAAACACCTATGAGTTTTTTACCTAACATTCTTTTTGCAATTATTCTCTTTTTGGGAATCGGTTTTTTTGTAAAAAATGTCAAAAAGCTAATTCGTAATATCAAATTAGGTCAGGATATTGACCGAACTGATAATAGTTCTGCCAGATGGAAGAATATGGCAATGATCGCTCTTGGCCAATCAAAGATGGTGAAACGTCCGGTAGCCGGTTTTCTGCATATTTTAGTATATGTGGGTTTTGTGATCATCAATATTGAAGTTTTAGAAATTATTATAGACGGATTATTCGGAACACACAGAGTATTTTCCGTTTTAGGAGGGGTATATAATTTTCTGATCGGTTCTTTTGAAATTTTAGCATTGCTGGTTGTCGTAGCAGTAGTAACTTTCTGGATCAGAAGGAATATAATTAAGATCCAGCGTTTTTGGAAACCGGAAATGAAAGGTTGGCCTAAGAATGATGCTAATTATATCCTGTATTTTGAAGTAGTATTGATGTCCTTGTTTTTATTGATGAATGCTGCTGATTTCCATTTGCAACATGTAGCCGGAGGTTTCGGACATTACCATGAAGCAGGAAGTTTTCCTGTTTCCCAAATTATCGCTCCTATTTTTGACGGAATGGATAATAGTGCTGTTTTTATGATCGAAAGAGCTGCCTGGTGGTTGCATATCTGTGGTATTTTGGTATTCCTGAACTATTTATACTATTCAAAACACTTACATATCTTATTAGCATTCCCGAATACGTATTTTGCAAACCTGAATCCTTACGGACAGTTTGATAATCTGGAGAGTGTAACAAACGAAGTAAAAATGATGATGGATCCGAATGCTGATCCGTTTGCCGCTCCGGCTGATCCGGATGCTGTTCCTGCCAAGTTCGGTGCTTCTGATGTTCAGGATCTGAATTGGGTGCAATTGCTTAACGCTTACACCTGTACGGAATGTGGACGTTGTACATCCTCTTGTCCGGCTAATTTAACCGGTAAAAAATTATCTCCGCGTAAAATTATGATGGATACAAGAGACAGGCTGGAAGAAGTAGGGAAAAATATTGATGCTAATGGCGGTAAATTTGTAGATGACGGAAAGTCTTTGTTAAACGATTATATCACACCGGAAGAACTTTGGGCTTGTACGACATGTAATGCCTGTGTAGAAGAATGTCCTGTAAATATTAGCCCGTTGTCGATCATTGTTGAAATGCGTCGTTATTTAGTTATGGAGCAAAGTGCTGCTCCGATGGAATTAAATAATATGATGACCAATATTGAGAATAACGGTGCACCGTGGCCTTATAGCCAAATGGATCGTTTGAACTGGAAAAATGAATAAGTAAAGAATAACCAAATAGATAAGTTAAGATAGCAACTATCGATTCAAAATAGTAAAAGTATGTCAGAAAATTTAATTGTGCCTACAATGGCCGAAATGATGGCTGAAGGGAAACAACCTGAGATTTTATTTTGGGTTGGTTCTGCAGGTAGTTACGATGACAGAGCAAAGAAAATTACCAGAGCTTTTGTAAAAATATTGAATAAAGCAAATGTGAATTTTGCTGTTTTAGGAACTGAGGAAAGTTGTACCGGAGATGTGGCGAAAAGAGCAGGAAATGAATTTTTATTTCAAATGCAAGCTTTGATGAATATTGAATTACTCAACGCTTACGAAGTAAAAAAGATCGTAACCTGTGATCCTCATTCATTCAATTGTTTAAAAAACGAATATCCGAGTTTAGGCGGTAAATACGAAGTAATTCACCACACACAGTTCCTTCAGCAGTTATTGAAGGAAGGCCGCATAGATTTCAACAAGGAAACGTATAAAGGAAGCCGTATCACGTTCCACGATCCGTGTTATTTGGGAAGAGCGAACCAAGAATACGAAGCGCCAAGAGAAGTACTGTCTCAGACCAATGCTGAGATCGTAGAAATGAAGCGCAGTAAAAGTACTGCTCTATGCTGCGGAGCAGGAGGAGGCCAAATGTTTAAGGAACCAGAAAAAGGAGATATGGACATTAATGTGCTTAGAACTCAGGATGCACTTGAAACAAAGCCAAGCATCATTGCTACCGGATGTCCTTATTGCAATACGATGATGACAGACGGTGTGAAGTTCAGCGAAAAAGAAAGTAAAGTAAAGGTTTTAGATATAGCCGAAATAATTGCTAATGCCCAAGATTTATAAGTCATGTATGTACCTTTCGAATCTTTACCGCAACATTCTCGCATTTGGATCTATCAATCCAATAGAAAATTAACCGATGAGGAAGTAGCTGAAATAGCTTCGACAACTCAGGAATTTATCGAAAACTGGTCAGCTCACGGAAAAGGCTTAGAAGCTTCTTTTTTGATCAAATACAATCGATTCATCATTATTGCTGTTAATCAGGAAGTACAGTCGGCAACGGGTTGTTCTATAGATGCTTCAGTCGCTTTTATTCAAAGTTTGGAACAAAAGTATCAAATCGACCTTTTAGACAAAATGAACGTCACTTTTAAATTAGGAGAACATATTGCTCATAAGCCTTTGATTGAATTTAAAAAAATGGCAAAAGAAAAAGCAGTATCTGCTAATACTATAGTATTTAATAATCTGGTGAATACTATTGAGGAGTGGCAGGATTTTTGGGAAGTGCCGGCCGGGGAAAGTTGGCATAGCCGGTTTTTTAAGTAAAACTATAATCGAAAAAGAGCAAATTACTTTATTTTTTTAAACTCTCTCTTTATATAAACTGACATAAGTACTATGGATAGTGAGATCTTTTTGTTAAATATTTCGGGTCAGGATAAACCGGGGCTGACATCTTCTTTAACAGCCGTTTTAGCCTCTTACGGCGCCAAGATTTTAGATATCGGGCAAGCTAATATTCACAATACATTATCTTTAGGGATCCTTTTTCAGATCAAGTCAGGAAAAAAGTCAGCAGCAGTTTTAAAAGACTTGTTGTTTAAATCGTATGAGCTTGGTATCAAAGCTAAGTTTAAGCCTATCTCACTTGAAGATTATGAAAATTGGGTAAAACTACAAGGTAAAGATCGCTATATCATAACGCTTTTAGGCGAAAAATTAACAGCAGAACAAATATCAGAAGTAACCAAAGTTATTTCAGAAAAGAATCTGAATATTGATGCGATCAAGCGTTTAACAGGAAGAGCTTCTCTGATAAAAGAAGATGAATATCCCAGAGCATCCATACAATTATCCATTCGCGGAGCAATTCACAACAAAGCCGAATTTACAGAAAGATTCATGCAGATATCCAGAGAACTGGATGTAGATATCGCTTTTCAGGAAGATAATATTTTCCGTAGGAACAGACGTTTGGTTTGTTTCGATATGGATTCCACTTTGATACAGGCAGAGGTAATTGATGAACTGGCAGAACTGGCAGGTGTGGGCAAACAAGTAAAAGCTATTACAGAATCTGCCATGCAAGGCGAAATAGATTTTAAAGAAAGCTTTAAACAGCGTATGAAACTCTTAAAAGGCTTAAGTGAAGAAGTTTTGAAAGAAGTTGCCGTTAATTTACCTATAACAAAAGGAGCCAGAAGGTTGATTGGAACTTTAAAGGCTAATGGCTTTAAAACAGCAATACTTTCAGGAGGATTTACATATTTCGGTCATTATTTGCAAAAGGAATTAGGAATAGATTATGTTTTTGCAAATGAACTGGAAATAAAAGACGGAGTTTTAACAGGTGGTTATATCGGTGAAATAGTTGACGGGGAAAGAAAAGCCCAGTACCTGAAAGAATTAGCACAATTAGAAGGTATAGATATTAACCAAACCATAGCAGTTGGTGATGGTGCTAATGATTTGCCAATGATAAATTTAGCCGGATTAGGAATTGCTTTTCATGCTAAACCGAAAGTAAAAGACAATGCACAAAGCTCCATATCAAGCATCGGGTTAGACGGTGTATTGTACTTATTGGGGTACCACGACAGACATATAGACCTGGTAGATTAAAAGTCAAATAAGGGATAATTTCCGTAGTCGTTAACAACTTTCTTTATAAAATAAACGTAAAACACTTTATTTTAAAAAAGATAAATAGTAATTTGGCATAGATTTAGTTCTCATTAAAAAGAATCAAATTTTTATTTATGCGACAATTTTCAACACTACTTTTACTGGTAGTTTCAATACATATATCTTATTCTCAAACCAGAACCAATATTTCGTTACCCAACACATCTGATCTGCAAAAGAAATGGGTAGATAGTATTTACAATACAATGTCCTTTGAAGAAAAAGTAGGGCAGTTGTTTATGGTTGCGGCCTATTCCAATAAAAATGAAAGCCATTACAAAGATATTGATGATTTAATCGAAAACTATAAAGTGGGAGGACTGATCTTTTTTCAGGGCGGTCCGATTCGTCAGGCGCAATTAACAAATCGTTACCAACAAAAATCCAAAGTTCCTTTGTTCATCGGCATCGATGCTGAATGGGGATTAAGCATGCGTTTGGATTCTACATACCGTTATCCATGGAACATGACATTAGGAGCCATTCAGGATTATAATTTAATCCGGGAAATGGGAAAACAAATGGGGCGGCAGTCCAAACGAATGGGAATCCATTTTAATTTTGCTCCGGTTGTCGATATAAATACCAATCCTAAAAACCCGATCATCGGCAATCGTTCTTTCGGAGAAGATAAGGTCAATGTGACCAATGCGGCTGAAGCTTTAATGTTAGGTTTGCAAAGCGAAGGTGTTTTTGCTACGGCAAAACATTTTCCCGGACATGGTGATACCGAAACTGATTCTCATCAAACATTACCTTTGGTAAATTTTGACAGAGAAAGATTGGATAATATAGAATTGTATCCTTATAAAGAATTGATTAAAAATGGATTAGCCAGCATTATGGTGGCGCATTTGAATGTGCCGAGTTTAGAGCCGAGAGAAGGGTACCCCACATCTATTTCGTATGATGTGGTGACTAAATTGCTTAAAAAAGAGTTGAAATTCAACGGATTAATATTTACAGATGCCTTAAATATGAAAGGCGCTAGCAATTTCAAAGAACCCGGAGCTATTGACTTGGAGGCTTTTTTGGCCGGTAATGATGTATTGCTTTTTGCTGAAAATGTTCCGGTGGCTATTGAAAAATTTAAACAAGCACAAGCCGACGGAAGTCTTACTGAAGCAAGATTGGCCGAATCGGTAAAAAAGATTCTGGCTTATAAATACAAAGCCGGATTGAATAAATATAAACCTATTGAACTGGAAAATCTGTATAATGACCTGAATGCTCCCGAAAACGATGCTTTAAACTATCTGTTGTATGAAAATGCTCTGACTTTATTAAAGAATAAAGACAAGATAATACCGGTTAAACAACTGGAGAAAGAAAGAGTAGCGTATGTTAAACTAGGCGATGCCGAGGCTTCAGATTTTTTCGAAAAGTTGAATGACTATACAGAAGTAACTGAAATTAAAGGAACAAACTTAGATTCTGTTTTAGTGGATCTAAAGAATTATACTAAAGTGATTATTGGGTTCCACAAAGCTGACGGAGCCTGGAAAAATCATAATCTAAGCTTTAAAGAGCAAATGTGGATCAGTAAGATAGCAAAGCAAAATAAAGTTATCCTGACCTTTTTTACGAAACCTTATTCTTTATTAAAGATCAGTAATTTTGAAAATATTGAAGCAGTTCTTTTAGCGTACCAGAATAATTATTTCGGACAAACTGTTGCAGCAGAAGCAATTTTCGGAGGTATTGGCTGTAAAGGAAAAATCCCGGTTTCTATAAATGATAGTTTTTATACTAATGATGGTTTAACTACCACAGAAATGAACCGTTTGTCCTTTGCAAGCCCTGAGAATGTAGGAATGAATTCCAAAACCTTACAAAAAATAGATTCCATTGCTGCCTATGCCATAGCTCATGAAATGACGCCGGGAATTCAAGTATTGATAGCCCGAAAAGGGAAAGTGATATTTCAAAAATCGTATGGTTATCATACCTATGAAGATTTAGTTCCTGTAAAGAATACAGATCTGTATGATGTGGCTTCTTTGACTAAGATCTTAGCTACTTTGCCTAATGTGATGGTTCAGTTCGACAAAGGAAAATTGAAACTGGACACAAAGTTGAGTACAATGTTGCCATCCTTTAAAAATTCCAATAAAGCGAATGTAAAACTGGTTGATATGCTGACACATCAAGCCCGATTTCAGGCGTGGATCCCTTTTTATAAGGCTACTTTAGATTCTTTGGGTCAGCCTAGTGATAAATATTACAGAAAAACATATTCTAAAGAATTTTCTATTCAGGTCAGTGAAAATTTATTTTTACGAAAAGATTATCAGGATTCCATCGTTAAGATCATTGCAGACAGTGAATTATTACCCAGAGTGCAGTATAAGTACAGTGACTTTTCATTTATCTTAATGAAAGAATATTTAGAAAGAACAACCGGAAAAAAATTAGACAAGTTGGCTAAAGATAACTTTTATTCTATTTTAGGAGCTTACAGAATGACCTATAACCCTTTACACAAATTTGATGTAAGTGAAATTGTTCCGACGGAAAAAGATAACTATTACCGCTATACCACATTACAAGGTTATGTACACGACATGGGCGCAGCAATGCAAGGAGGAATAGGTGGTCATGCCGGTATTTTTGCAAATAGTATGGATGTAGCCAAAATGATGCAGATGTATCTTCAAAAAGGAAAATACGGGGGACATCAATTCTTTACCGAAGCTACGTTCAATAAATTCAATACCTGTTATTATTGTAAAGATGAGAACAGGAGAGGAGTAGGATTCGACAAACCGCAATTAGGGCGATCAGGGCCTACCTGTGGCTGTGTTTCCATGACCAGTTTCGGGCATACCGGATTTACGGGAACTATGGCTTGGGCCGATCCGGAACAGGAGATCGTTTATGTGTTCCTGTCTAACAGAACCTATCCGGAAGCTAAAGTAAATACGCTTTCCAGAGAAAATATCAGAGAGAATATTCAAGAAGTAATTTACCAATCAATAGAGCAATAAAAAATGAATATACCTGCTCAATCTGTTGAAGAATATTTAGAAAAGGCTCCGGCTGACAGAAAGGAAACTTTGGCAATGTTACGTCAGGTCATTCTGGATAATTTACCCGAAAATTTCAAAGAAGAGATCTCTTATGGAATGGTAGGTTATGTAGTGCCTCACGAAGTATATCCTAACGGGTATCATTGTAACCCTAAACTACCGTTGCCGTTTATGAGCTTTGCTTCGCAAAAGAACAGTATCAATTTTTATCACATGGGAATTTATGCTGATAAGGAATTATCAGATTGGTTTTTAAAGGAATATGCAAAATTTTCCGTTAAGAAGTTAGATATGGGAAAAAGCTGTATGCGGTTTAAGAAAGCTGAAGACATTCCGTTTGAACTGATCGGAAAATTAGTCCGTAAAGTCTCTGCACAACAATGGATTACCACGTATGAGGCCGCATTTAAAAAATAATTTAACGTATTTTTAAACCCGGAAATTGATATTTGGTTTACTTTTATAAGAAAAATTGATTTAAAAAGAATGAAAATTGCTATAGTTTGTTATCCTACATTTGGCGGAAGTGGAGTTGTAGCCACTGAATTAGGTTTAGAATTAGCCAAAAGAGGACACGAGATACATTTTATAACATACAGTCAGCCCGTTCGTTTGGCTTTGTTAAACCAAAATGTGTTCTATCACGAAGTTCACGTTCCCGAATATCCTTTATTTCATTACCAGCCTTACGAATTAGCCTTATCCAGTAAATTAGTCGATACCATTAAATTGTACGATATAGAATTATTGCATGTGCACTATGCAATTCCTCATGCTTATGCGGGTTATATGGCTAAGCAAATGCTGGCAGAAGAAGGAATTAAAATACCGATGATCACAACCTTGCACGGGACTGATATCACTCTGGTAGGGAAGCACCCTTTCTATAAACCTGCAGTGACTTTCAGTATCAACCAATCGGATGTTGTAACTAGTGTTTCCAAAAGCTTACGAGACGATACTTATCGTTTATTTGATATTAAAAAAGACATTCAGGTGGTACCGAATTTTATAGAGTTGGATAAAGAGCCTATTATTGATTCTGTACCTTGCTACCGTTCAGTTCTGGCGGCTAAAGAAGAGCGAATTATTACGCACATCTCTAACTTCAGAAAGGTAAAACGAATTGAAGATATTGTAAGGATTTTTTATAAGATACAGAAAGAAATTCCGGCGAAGTTGATGATGGTTGGAGACGGACCCGAGAAAGAGAAAGCCGAAATGTTATGCGAGGATCTCGGAATTCATAAAAAGGTTATTTTCTTTGGAAACAGCCACGAAATTGAAAAAATATTAGGTTATTCCGATCTGTTCCTTTTACCATCAGAAACAGAAAGTTTCGGTTTAGCGGCTTTAGAAGCAATGTCTTGCGGAGTTCCCGTGATTTCGAGTAATTCCGGAGGACTGCCGGAAGTAAATGAAGAAGGCTTCTCTGGGTATTTGAGCGATGTAGGCAATATTGATGAAATGAGTAAAAATGCCATAAAGATTTTAAAAGAAGACTCGGTTTTAGAGCAGTTCAAACACAACGCACTGGAAACTGCCAAGAAGTTTGACATAAAAAATATTTTGCCATTGTATGAAAAGATCTATTACGAGGCATTGAACCAGACGTATTCTGTTTAAAAAATATCAATTGCAATGAAGAAAATTTTATTTTTGATCGCTTTTATGACTTTGGTTTCCTGTAATACAACCAAGCAATTTACAGAAGGTACAGATTATACATATATTATCAAGAATAGTACCGGAGGAAACGAAAAAGCTTCGGTAGCAATCATTGATAATTATAATGACCTGATCAATGAAGTGGATAAATTAAACATTTCGGATGCCATTAGTGAGGCTTTATTGAATGTGGATTTAGAACAAAACAATGTTCTTGTTCTGCATTTAGGGCAAAGAAACTCAGGTGGGTATGGAATTGAAATTGATAAAATGTATGAGAAAAAGAATGTTTTATACATTAAAACAAAAGAAATAAAACCCGGAAAAGGGGATATGGTAACTATGGCACTAACCAATCCATTTACCATTGTTCTGATTCCTAAAAAAGAGGTGGTTATTGAGTGATGTTGTATGGTTGTCTATCATTCTTTTAAATATTTGTATCGAAAATTGAATTGAAAAATTTGTAACTTAGCGATTGAATTTAATACTTAATAGTAATGGCAAACAAATATGTAAACTTTATTTCTGATGAACATTTATTAACTTGTATAGAGAACTTGCATAAATCATATTTGAAAGCTAAAAAAAAGATTTCTAAAAAGAGTTTTTACACTAATAAAGTTGATACTATAAAGCTGACTTTTGACTCAAAATTTAATGATATAAAAGAAGATGATCTGATTCAATCTGAAATTCTTAGACAAATTGACAAATCGATAAATAACTCAATCGGAACATTTCATGAGCATATTTTAGGAGGAATTAAGGGTTACGAAGTTGGAAATTTGAGTGGCTTCGATATAAAAGCTGAAGATGATACACTTTTTGCCGACATTAAAAACAAGCATAATACGATGAATAGTAGTTCAGCTGAAGCCTTGTTTCAAAAATTAGCTCGCTATGCTGATGATTACAAGAAAGCAAGATGTTATTGGGTTCAGATTTTAGCAAAAGGAAGTTTCAATGAACATTGGAAAGGAGATATTAATGGAAAAGAATATAGCCATTCAAGAGTCTTTAAAATATCTGGGGATCAATTTTATGCTTTGCTTTCAGGGCAAGATGATGCACTTTTCCAATTATACAAAGCTTTACCAAAAGCAATTGAAGATTATTTAAAAAACTATAAATCTGAGAGTATTGTAAAAGAAAATTTAGCATTAGAAGAAATAACTTTTGAAACTGAAAAATCAAAGCGTTCAATTCTTGATCAAATTACTTTTGAGAATTATAGCTATTATTTAGGATTTGACAAGTTATAATATTCATTTAAGAATTTTATAATTGAATAACCTACTTCTCTACCTAAATTCACAGGAACAGCATTTCCAATTTGTTTGTATTGTTGTGCTATTGGTCCAGAAAATTGCCAATCGTCTGGGAAAGTCTGAATTCTCGCATATTCACGAACAGTAAATGGACGAGTTTCATCTGGATGACATCGTTCGGTTTGCTTTTGTGCTGGACTGCAAGTCAAAGTAAGACAAGGTTCATCCCAGCCAATTCTTCTTGCCATTCCAGTTTTTCCTCCTCCTAAATAAAAACTTGCGCCCATAAAATCTTTTTGAATTTCAACAGGTAAATCTCTCCAATAACCTTTTGGAGGAACCAAATCTAAAACAGATTTTTTGCTTTCGGGATATTTTGCTCCTGCTGATTTTGGAACATTTGTGTCAAATAAATCTCCTTTCTTTAAAGCATCTTTTAGATTATAAATTTTCTTGTAAGGTTTCGGATATTCATATTTTAAATTGATGTCTTTTCGGATACCAACTAAAATCAAACGTTCTCTTTTTTGTGGAACTTTATAATTGATGGCTTTTAAAACTTGTACTGGAGCAATATTATAACCAATTTCATCCAAAATGGAAATCATCCCTTGTAAAGTTTTTCCATTATCGTGGTTTAAAAGACCTTTGACATTTTCACCAATGCAAATTTTGGGATTTATTTCTTTGACAACTCGTGCAAATTCATAAAACAAAGTCCCTCTAGCATCCTCAAATCCTAATCTTTTGCCTGCATAACTGAATGCTTGACAAGGGAAACCACCTGTAACAACATCAACTTGATTATGATATTCTGAAAAATTGAAATTTTTAATATCCCCCTCTAAAATTTTCCAATTGGGACGATTTTTTCTCAAAGTTTCACAAGCATGTTTATCAATTTCATTAAGAGCTACACATTTTAAACCTGCCTTTTCCATTCCAACAGCCAAGCCCCCTGCACCAGCGAAAAGTTCCAAAACTTTATATTCCTTTTCAGCTTCAATAAAATTGGAAATTGTCTCTTGGACATCTTTTTGTAAAAACTCAGCGAACAAATTTTCAACTTCATCTTTTCTATAAACTCTATAATTACTCATTGGTTCACGAACAGCTGAAAGTTTTCCTTCTTCGTCCCAACGACGCAGAGTTTTTGTACTTTTATTAAGTAACTTTGCTGTTTCTGAAATAGTTAAATATTTTTTCATAACCAAATTATACAACATTAGACATTGGTTACAAATTTAATAAAAAATATTCCAAACTTCCAAAAACAAAATAACAAAAAGGAATGCTAGTTGGTATGGATTACAAGTAATAATAGTTCAATTTTGTTTCCATATATTTCTTTATAGACAGATATTGTTAGCTGTCATTCTAAAATCGGAATAAAAAAATACCGGTCTTAATCAAGCCGGTATTTTCATTTTTTATTTTTAAAAGAAAATTACTCTTCTGAAGATTCCTGCATCGTGTGGTATACATTCATCACATCGTCATCTTCTTCAATCTTTTCTAATAATTTTTCCACATCAGCTACTTCTTCAGGGCTAAGCTCTTTAGTAACTTGCGGAATTCGGTCAAATCCGGAAGAAAGAATTTCAAGACCTCTGTGCTCTAATTCTTTTTGAATGGCACCGAAACTTTCAAAAGGAGCATACATTACAATTCCGTCTTCATCAGCAAAGATCTCTTCTACACCGAAATCGATCATTTCTAATTCTAATTCCTCTACATCCTGACCTTCTGCCGGAATTCTGAAGTTACAAGTATGGTCAAACATAAATTCAACCGATCCTTGAGTACCTAAAGTACCGTTACATTTATTGAAATAACTTCTGATGTTAGCAACCGTTCTGTTGTTATTGTCAGTAGCCGTTTCAATCAAAATGGCAATACCGTGCGGTGCATAACCTTCAAACAAAACTTCTTTATAATTAGCAGTATCTTTATCAGATGCTTTTTTAATAGCTCTTTCAACATTGTCTTTAGGCATGTTAGCCGCCTTGGCATTTTGAATAACAGCTCTTAATCTGGAATTTGTTTCAGGATTTGGTCCACCTTCTTTAACAGCAATAACGATATCTTTACCAATTCTTGTAAACGTTTTAGCCATTGCCGACCAACGTTTCATTTTACGTGCTTTTCTAAATTCAAAGGCTCTTCCCATTTCTAATGTTTTATTTTGTCAGGCAAATTTAGTAATTCCTTAAAAAAATAAAAAAATGTTTATCTTTTTTTGTGCTCTAAGTTTTTGTAATATATTTACTGCCGTAAAAAATACATTATGAGAAAACTACTTGTAACAGGTTTAGTATTGTTTAGTGCTGCATTCTATGCACAAAAGAGAGAGAAAGGTGCTATAGAATTAACGCCGAAGATCGGTTATGCTTCATCAAATTATTACAGCGATGAAGACATCAGTAATTCAGCATTGTCAAGCGTTAATATAGGAGCAGACGCAGATTTCTTTTTTAATAACCGTTGGAGTATACGTTCAGGCTTGTTTTACCAAACTATGGGAAGTAAGTATAGAGGGTACATGGGAAATAGTGTAGGAACGATAAAAGAGAAATTGCATTACCTGACAGTTCCTGTAAATGCAAACTGGCATTTCGGTAGTACTCGTAAGTGGAACTTGAATTTTGGTCCTAGTTTCGGTTTCTTAACAGCAGCAGGGATCAATGATTTTGATGTAAAAGATCAGGTTAATTCATTCCAATTAGGATTAAACTATGGAATCGGATATAAAATTGAAGTTAATGAAAGTTTTAGTATTCTGATCGATTATCAGGGAATGACAGGTTTAACGGAAGTTCCTAAAGATGCTCCTTATACATTAAAAAACACATACAGCACATTTAATATAGGTGCTGTTCTTAAGTTGTAATCTTTGTAAAAAATAGATAAAAAAAGCGTTTTAGATTTCTAAAACGCTTTTTTTATGACTTTTATTCACTCGGAACGTGTTTGGAAATGTATTGCTCTCCGGTTACATTCCATTTATTGATATAGGTATTCCGCATGTTGGTCACATCAGAGTTGGCTTTGTTGTAATCATTTATTTTATGATTGATCTCTTTGACCATTTGGTTATAGTTGTCTAGTTCTTCTTTAGTTCTTTCCTTTTCTGATTTTCGTTCCAAGGATACTTTTGCATCTTCAAACTTAGCATTGAACGTATAAAAATCAATCATTTTAGGAGCGTATTCGGAAGCTATTTTTTGATACATTTCCATACATTTTATGGTTTCGTTAGCTAAGGTTTTGTCGCCTTCTATAGGTGCAAACTCAGTTATTTTAGCTATGCCTTCTTCTGCATATTGTTGCAAGGCATTAGCATTTTGCTGAATGGCAGCAATGTCTTTGTTTTTTATAGAGCTGTCTAATAAAACATCGGTGTAATTACACTTAAAGAAAATCAGGTATAGATTGCTGTGGTACTTAAAGACATCTCCGGAGATCTTCATCTTCTTTTCAATATCAGTATCTTCTGCAGATTCAAGCAGATTAACTTTATATTTAGCAGCAAAAGCCTGTTGGGCAGCATCTAATTTTTCATGTTCCGCATCGATCTTGTCGTTAACTAATTCCCGGGTTGTAATGTAAGCTTCCATGTAATCATACGACTGTTCCGCTATTTCCTGTAAATCAATGATCTTAGCGTATTCTTCTTTGATCATTAACTCAGAAAAACTAAAATAGTCAATAACCTGATCTCGAAACTCAAGATCGCCGTTAAAACCATTTGTATTCTTTTCTAAAGTAGCTTTTGCCGTTTGAATGGTTTTGATGAGATTTTTTCTGACGTTATCAATGCGTTTGGCACTTTTAGAGTGGGCAACGGTTTTAGTATATTTCCACATTTCTTTGGAAATCGGTTTTTCAATTTTACTGACGTACGTCAGATATTCTCCGGCATCTTTAAATTCCTGAGCCGAAAGAAGCTGTGTCATGCTGATCAATGACACAAAGAATAGAACTATTTTCATGTTTATTTGGTATTTAGTTCAACTAAAATTTTAGCTGATTCTAAGATATCAAAATTTCGTTTAAGTTGTTCAATTCTTTTGTTTGAAATTTCATTCAATACGGTATCGAACTTTAATTTTTCGAGATCAGTAGAAGTAGGAGTGATGGTTGAAACGTAAGTTTGGCTTGCTATACCTTTGAAAGAATCAAAAACGGCATCGTGCTTGTGCACATAATTGAATACTCCGTCAATAGTCAATGTGATCTTCTCTGAGGTGTTTTTTTTGAAAATGGTATTGAAATAATCTTGATAATTAGTGACCGTTTGATAGTATTGACTGGCAGTTACTCTTTTTTGACTGTTCGCAGCGATTTTAGAAAAGTTGGTATGTAACGGCTGAAAACGGGTTTTATTTTCAATAGAATCGTTTGGTAAAGCATTGTCCAGTTTGTCCTCTTTCTTACTGAAAGTATCGAAGATATCAGGAATTTCGACATCGGGCAATAATCCTGTTTTTTGATTGCTTTTTCCGGTTACTCTATAGAATTTTTCAGTAGTGATTTTAACATAATCTGTTACAGTTGAAGTAGAATCCAGTGGGAAAATTTGCTGCATGGTTGCTTTGCCGAAAGTTTTACTACCCACAAGTAAAGCCCTTTTGTAATCCTGCATGGCATTGGCAAAAAATTCGCTTCCTGAAGCCGAATTTCCGTTTACCAATACGATCATAGGTCCTCTGTAAAAAGAGCCTCTGTTAACGTCTCTGAGCAGCATATTGTTACCGTTCTTTTGGGTCATGACAGCAACCGGACCAATGTCTATAAACATTCCGCTTAATTTTATGGCTTCATTGATATCACCTCCGCCATTATTTTTCAGATCGATGATCAATCCTTGTATGTTATCTTTTTTCAGGTTTAAAAGTTCTATAGCTACGTCGTTAGTCATTGTATTACTACCATTCTCATCTGTATAGAAACTAGGGATATTAAGGTAGCCTAATTTTTTGCCTTCATAATCCATAACATAGCTGTAGCATTTGTTTTGAATGGATTTGATATTTTTTTTAACCAATTGGACTTCGTAGGTAGTACCATCCTTTTTTTCAAATGAAAAAAGTAAATTTTTAAATTCTTGGGATTGTAAATAATTCTGAATGATATCAAAAGTAGAGCAGTTGGCGAAAACTTCATCACCATTCATCGTTTTTACTTTTACCAATTTATCAAATGGTTCAATGGCATCACTGTCAAAGGCAGAGCTTCCGGGAATAATCTCCGCAACATAGAACTCATTACTGTTGTTAATAGCAAAGTGCAATCCGAATGAAGCATTGTCCTCGCTTACGCCATTTAAAAAAGTGGTTCTGTCATTTTGAGACAGATAAGTCGTATGCGGATCAAAGTACTGACTGAAAGCTTTTAAGAACAAATCTTCAATTTCCGTTGAAAAAGTATCAGGAGTTGCCATTTTGTGTTCGCCTAAGCAATAATATTCTTCAAAAGTTTGTTTTTTGTATTGCTTTTGTAGCTGAGCAAAGTTTAAAACAATAGAATCTTTGTTTTTGGAAGTTTGTGCAATTTCGTAAAGAATATCAAAAATGATCTTTTTCTTTAAAAGATTCTTGATTTCATTTTCGGTTGTAAGATATTCAAACTTTTTATTGGAAAATTCAATAGTTTGAGTGACATTAACACTGGAAATTTCTTTTTCAATGGCTTTGATCATTGCTATTTTTCGGCTGATACCGTTTTGCAATATTTGTTCAAAATCTTTGATAAAGTTACAGTTCCCTTCTAAAATGTAATCGTCAATCTTGAGTCGGTGCCGACTTAAACGATCGTATTCACTTTTTGTTAAAACAAATCGGGGAGTGTCAAAGTTATTGATGACAGTATTAAAAACATAAACCGATAGACTGTCATCTATCGGTTTAGGCTGATAATGTTGCGTTTGAATCAAATTTTTAATAGCCGTAACTTTTTTACAAAAATTTTCTTGTGTAAAACTTAAAAGAGAGTGTAAAAAAAGTCCAACTAGTAAAATTCTTTTCATTTATTTCTTGTAAAACGGAAGTTTAACCACTTTTGCTTTAATGTCCTTGTTTCGGATTCGGATAAAAATTTCAGAATCCACGCTTGATAAAGCTGTAGGAACGTACCCTAAACCAATAGCTTTACCTAAAGAAGGTGATTGTGTTCCTGATGTTACTTTTCCAATAACTGTGCCATTAGCATCAACAATTTCGTAATCGTGGCGGGGAATTCCTCTTTCCACTAATTCAAATCCGACTAATTTTCTGGATACACCTTCTTCTTTTTGCTTTTTCAGGTTTTCAGAATTAGTGAATTCTTTATCAAATTTTGTGATCCAACCCAATCCGGCTTCGATCGGAGAGGTAGTGTCATCAATATCATTTCCGTATAAACAGAAGCCCATTTCTAAACGCAATGTATCACGTGCGGCTAAACCGATAGGTTTTATGCCAAAAGAAGCTCCGGCTTCAAAAACTTTATTCCAGATTTGTTCTGCGTCTTCATTTTTGAAATAGATTTCAAATCCGCCCGAACCTGTGTATCCTGTAGCGGAAACAATTACGTCTTTTATCCCGGCAAATTCACCGATTTGGAACGTGTAATAGCCCATATTAAGCAAATCAATAGCCGTTAAGCTTTGCATAGCTTCAGCCGCTTTAGGTCCTTGAATGGCTAATAACGAATATTCGTCAGAAGCATTTGTCATTTCAACCCCAAGATCATTGCGCTTAGAGATCCAGTTCCAGTCTTTTTCAATGTTAGAAGCGTTTACCACTAACATATAATCATTGTCGGCAATTTTATACACAATCAGATCGTCAACAATTCCACCTTCGGCATTAGGCAAACAAGAATATTGTGCTTTTCCGTCAACCAATTTAGAAGCGTCATTTGACGTTACTTTTTGAATTAATGCCAATGCATTTTCTCCTTTTAGGAAGAATTCTCCCATGTGTGAAACATCAAACACCCCCACACCATTGCGAACGATTTCGTGTTCTGCGTTTACCCTTCGTATTGTACCGGCATATTAAAGCCTGCAAAGGGAACCATTTTAGCGTCTAATTTTTCATGAACATGAGTTAAAGCTGTATTTTTCATTTAGTAGTTCGTTTATTTTAAGGTGCTAAAGTATTCTTTT